>JBKPON010000191.1:0-31061 GCA_046733135.1 Pseudomonadota bacterium
GAAGCCCGCGCCGGCGATCCTCGGCGAGAGATCGTCACCGGAGCCTCGATCGCATTCTTCTTCTTCGTTGTGTTGCTTGGCGCGGCGGCTCTGATCCCCCTCAACGCCGGCGTTCATGCGCAGGGCAGCATTGCGGTCCTGGGCAATCGCCAGGAGGTGCAACACAAGGAAGGTGGCATCGTCACCGCGATTCACGTGCACGAGGGCGATCAGGTGCGCGCCGGACAAGTCCTCGTCGAGCTAGCCGCGCCCGAGTTGAAGGCCGAGGAACGCTCGCTGACGAGCGACTATCTTTCACTCCTCGCGGCGCGTGCGCGACTGCTCGCTGAGCGCGCCGGACAGCGCGACTTCGCAACTCCGGCCGAATTTGCCGCATTGCCGGCCGAGGATCGGGACCTTGCTGCGCAATCGCTCGACCTTCAGCGCTCGCAAATGCGGGCCCGCGCGTCCTCGCTCAGCGCGCAGCGGTCAGTTTGGCGCCAACGTTCTCTTGAGCTCGGCGAGCAGCAGTCGGGTTACGCGCGGCAGCGCACGTCGCTTCAGGAGCAGCAGCGCCTGATTGCCGACGAGCTGAAAAGCTTGCAGCAGTTGCAGCAGAAGGGTTTCGCATCAACCAATCGGATCAGGGAGCTTCAACGCGCCGAGGCCGCGCTCAAGGCGCAGGAAGCCCAGATGGTCGCCGAACATGCTCGCGCGGGAGAGGGTATGGGGGAGGCTCGGATGCAGTCGCTCAGCCTCACCCGCACGACGATCGAGGAGATCGCCGCCGATCTGCGCGACACTCAGGCCAAGCTTTCCGAGGTCGTGCCCAAGCTCGTCGCCGCGCGGGAGCAACTGCAGCACTCGCTCGTGCGTGCGCCGGCAAGTGGTCGCGTTGTCGGATTGTCGGTGTTCACGATTGGCGGCGTTGTCGCCCCAGGACAGACGCTGATGAACGTCGTGCCCGAGGACAAGATGCTCGTCGTTCAGGCGCAAATCCAGCCGATCGACGCGGATGACGTCTATCCCGGTCAGGCCGCACAAATCCGCTTCGCCAGCGTGCGGGATCGTTCGCTTCCCTATCTCGATGGCCGGGTACGGACGATTTCGGCCGACAGCTTCACCGATGAGGAGAGCGGCCGGTCCTATTTCAGAGCAGAAATCGAGGTGGCGCCGTCGGAAATGGCGCGAGTTCGTGAAATTCTCGGCCGCGGCGAGTTACGGCCAGGGCTGCCGGTCGAAGCGATCCTCGCCGTGCGCAAGCGTTCCGCGTTGCAATATCTCGTCGGGCCGCTGGTCGGTACTGTCCTGCAACGTGATTGACCAATCTCCTTTGCAAGTCGATCTGCTTTGCTGACATGGTGAGGCCGGGGATCGGCGCGCTGGCGCTTCTCGCCGCACCCGCTCTTCCGGCGCCTTTCTTGAACCCAGTTTTCTCGGATCACGCAGTTATTCAGCGGGACGAACCCATCCGCCTGCGCGGAACTGCCGATCCGGGCGAAGAGGTGATCATAGGGTTCGCCGGCCAGTCTCGCTCCGCTCGCGCAGATAAGCTCGGGCGCTGGACCGCCGACTTCGCTGCAATGCGAGCAGGCGGACCATACCGGATCGACGTCATTGGTTCCGGCCACGCGAGCAACGCTGACGACATAATGGTCGGCGATGTCTGGCTCTGCTCGGGTCAGTCGAACATGGAATTTCCGCTGCGCGACGCGCTGAATGGCGAGGGAGAAGTCGCGGCTGCCAACGATCTGCAGCTGCGGGTTTTCAAGGTTCCCCACAACCGCATCGTGGAATCGCAGGAGTCGCTCGCGCCGGAAGCCGGTTGGACGCCGGCGACCCCTGGCACTGCGAAAGACTTTTCGGCCGCCTGCTACTTCATGGCCCGAGCACTGCGGCAGGCGCACGGCGTCGCTATCGGCGCGATCGATTCCACCTGGGGCGGGACTGCCATCCACGCTTGGATGGACGAGGCGGCGGTGCGCGCGACCGGAGGCACCCAAGAGGTCGAATTACTGCGCCTCTATGGCAAGGGTCCGGAGGGAGCCGTGCACTCATACGGTGGCTTGTGGGCCAACTGGTGGCGTGCGCGCAGCGGGGACAAACCAGGCGCGGAACCCTGGCATTCGAGCGATCGGTTGTCCTGGCGTGCAATCCCGCGGATGACCCTTTGGGAGCATTGGGGGGAGCCCCCGCTCGCCGATTTCGATGGCGCGATGTGGACGAGAGTGCGCTTCAGCCTGACGGCCGTGGAAGCTGCGCAGTCGGCCGTGCTTCATCTCGGGCCGATCGACGACTTCGATCGCACGTTCGTCAATGGCCACGCAGTCGGCCAGACCTACATGTATGACAAGCCGCGCAACTATAGGATCGCGCCGGGGATTCTGAAGGCGGGCAGCAACGAAATCATCGTTTACATTCTCGACACCGGAGGTGGCGGCGGATTCTGGGGACCGGGAGAGACGCTTAAGCTCACCCTTGCCGGCGGCGCGGAAAAGTCGCTGGGACAGGGCTGGGACTATTCCGTGATCCCGCCCGAGATCGGCACCCCGCCGCTTCCGCCGTGGGACGGATTTCCAGGCCCGACCACTCTCTATAACGGAATGATTGCGCCACTTGGCACGGTGCATCTCAAGGGTGTCGCCTGGTATCAAGGTGAGGCCGACGTCGGAAAGCCGGGCTACGACTTGCGGCTGGCGGCGATGATGAAAAGGTGGCGCGCTCAGTTTGGGGAGCCCGCGTTGCCGTTCCTGATTGTCGGCCTGGCCGGCTTCGGACAGCCATCGGCGCACCCGGGGCCGAGCAATCGGGCCGCACTGATCAACGAGCAACGTAAGGCCGCGGACCGCGACCCTCACGCAGCGCTGATCAGCGCCATCGACATCGGCGAGCGCAATGACATCCACCCCCCGAACAAGCAGGAGGTCGCGCGCCGCCTTACACTGGCGGCCGAAATCCTGGCTTATGGCAAGAAGGGGACGCTGACGCCCAAAGTTCTTGCCGCCGGCCGAAGCGGATCCACGGTAATCGTCCGGTTCGACCAACCCTTGAGTGCGTACGGGGGCGATGCGCTCCTCGCCTTCGAGTTGTGCGAAACGGTGCAGGAAAGCTGCCGCTATGCCACGGCGCGCGTGGAAGGATCGACTGTGCGCATCGCTGACGACGGCAAGCCCGCTACGCGCGTGCGCTATGCCTGGGCCGACTATCCGATCGTCAAACTTTACGGCGCGGAACGGCTGCCGGTTCCACCGTTCGAGATTGCGATTCAACCTTGACCTGATAAGCGCCACGGCGAGGCCGAATGATCAGCACCAGCACCCTTTCCGATCGGCGCGGGCTGTGGGCGTTCATTCTCGGCGTGATCCTGGTTACCGGCGGCGTGCTGATGCACGCGCCGATGTTCCTGATGGGCCGGATGACTCATTACCGGCTCTACGGGATGCCGATGGGCAGCGAAATGATCCTCGGAATGGGGGCGATCATCCTCGGCGTCGCCATTGCCGCTTACGGGTTGCTGCCCAAGAATATCTCCGAACAGCTTACCGCCTCCCAGGAGATCGTCGTCTCCCCGCCGGAAGACGCACCTCTCTCAAGGGCACATTGGTCGCTGATGGCCGTGCTGGTGATCGCACTCATCATCGACATCATGAAGCCGGCGAGCCTGGGTTTCACCATCCCCGGAATGGTCAGTGAATATGGAGTGCCGAAGGCGAGCGCGTCGCTGGTCCCCTTCTTCGCACTGACGGGGACGGTGATCGGTTCTGTCGTATGGGGCGTGATTGCCGATATTTACGGCCGCAAGGCTTCGATCCTGCTTTCGGCAGTAATGTTTGTCGGAACGTCGATCTGTGGCGCAATGCCCTCGCTCTATTGGAACGTCGGCATGTGCTTCATGATGGGCGCGGCCGCGGGTGGTATGCTACCGGTGACTTATGCGCTGCTCGCAGAAATGATGCCGAGCAAGCACCGGGGCTGGAGCCTGGTGCTGGTCGGCGGTCTGGGCGCAGTCGGCGGCTATTTCGCCGCGAGCGAATTTTCTGCGCTCCTCCAACCGACCTTCGGCTGGCGGATCCTCTGGCTGCTCAATCTGCCGACAGGGATGACGCTGGTTCTGTTGGGTGCTTTGATTCCCGAGTCCGCCAAGTTCCTCCTCGCTCGCGGCCGGCTGAAGGAGGCGCGGCGCGTCATGGAGCGCTTCGGCTCCAAGGCCCGCAGCACGACCCATGCCGAAGAGGTCTCGCTCGCCAAGAGCCAGACCGTGGCGCTGACCGGCAAGGCGTTCTTTGGGAAGCTATTGGCGCTTAGCCTGGCGGCGATCTGCTTCGGGCTGGTCAATTTCGGTCTGTTGTTGTGGTTGCCCGCTGATCTCGTCGCCAGGGGCTACAGCATGGAGCTGTCGAGCAAGCTGCTTGCGGAGTCGGCGCTGATCGCTTTCCCGACCATCTTCATCGTCGCTTATCTCTATAGCGGGTGGAGCACGAAATGGTCGGTCGTCGGTTCGATCGCCGTAACGCTCGCCGGCCTTGCTGGTGTCCTTTGGCTCGAGTTCACCGGCAGAGGCAGTCCGGTTCTTCCCGTTGCACTGCTGATCGTGGGGACCAACGCGCTGATCGCCATGCTCCTGCCGTATGCCGCCGAGAGCTTCCCGCTGCGCATCCGCGGTCGGACGACGGGAACGGTCGCGGCATGCACCAAAGCGGGAGGCATGTTTGCGCAGTTCCTCGCCATCCTCGCGCTCGTGCCGGCACTCGACGTCGTCTCGCTGATCATCATCGTGCCGACGGCCGCAGCGCTGATCCTCGTGGTCTGGTTCGGCAAGGAGACCCGGGGCCGCGACCTGCGTGACCTCGATCCCGACGCGCGTACTTTCTCCGCAACCGGAATGTAGGTCGGCCTCTCCCTCTAGTGACCCGACATTTGTTCTAGCTCTACTCCTCGGGTTTCGTGCACTAGCTTCTTTACCAGGAAATAGCTGATGAGCGCCGCCACCGCGTAGAAGGTGTAGCTGATTGTCAGTCCCAGGTTTTTCGCCATGACCGGGAAACTGAACGAGATGAGGAAATTCGAGAACCACTGAACGAAGCCGCACACGGCTAGCGCGGATCCGCGGATCTGGTTCGGGAACATCTCACCCAGCATCACCCACATCACTGGGCCCCAGCTGAAGTTGAAGAAGATCACGTAGAGATTGGCCGCGACCACCGCGATGCTGCCAAGCTCGCGCGAGAGCACCAGATTACCCGAGGCGTCGAGCGAACCGTGGCTGAAGGCATAGACCATCGCGAACAAAGTGACCGCCATCCCGGCCGAGCCAATAAGCAGGATGGGCTTGCGCCCAATCTTGTCGATGACGGCAATGGTCAGGAAGCAAGCCGCAATCGACACGACGCCGGAGACGATGTTGATCATCAGCGACTGGCTCTCCGAGAAACCCGCCAGCTGCCACAAGGTGGCGCCGTAATAGAAAATGACGTTGATGCCGACGAATTGCTGGAAGGCGGCAAGCATGATGCCGGCCCACACGACCTTGCGAATCCCCCCGGAAGGTGAGCGGATGTCGCTCAGGCGGGGGCGATGATCCTCAGCGAAGGTCGAGCGGATCTCGTGGAGTTTAGCCGCGGCCACACTCGCACCAAATAAGCTGGTGAGAACGCTTTCGGCTCTATCCTGACGCCCTTTCGAAACGAGGTAGCGGGGACTTTCCGGGATAAGGAACAACGCGATGAGGAACACCGCGGCCGGTACCGCCTGCATCAGGTACATCCAGCGCCAGGCTTCGATTCCGAGCCAGAAACTGGCCGTCGACACGCCGGCCGTCGCCGCAAGGAAGTAATTGACCAAGAATGCGGCGGTGAGACCAGTAATGATCATGATCTGCTGCACCGTGGTCAGCCGCCCGCGAATTTCCGCCGGAGCGACTTCAGAGATGTAGGCAGGGGACAGCACGCTCGCCGCGCCGACGGCCATTCCGCCGCAGATCCGTGCCATGACGAAAATCGGCTGCGAGTCCGCGAATCCCTGGACCAGTGCACCAATCAGAAAGAGCAGCGCGGCCAGCATCATTGTGTTCCGCCGCCCAATGAGGTCGGCGAGGCGCCCGGCGAAGAAGGCGCCGATGAAGCACCCGATCAGCAAGGAGGCCACGGTGAAACCGAGTCCATTGGTGGGCGACCAACTCCCGGGAACCAACCCGAAGGTGTGGGTCAATCCATCCTGGGTGCCGTTCACCGCGCCGCTGTCATAGCCGAACAGGAAGCCGCCGATCGTCGCCACCGCGACAATGGCCCCGATGAATCCCATATTCGCGCGTCCAGGACTGGCCTCGCTCATTCCATTCTCCCTTCGGGCTCGTCATAGTTGTTAGCGGTATCGGGCCGGGCTTGTCGATTGCTCTCTGTTGGAAGCGCGCGAGCTGTTTAGCGAGCGGGCGGCGCCGCAGAATCGCGCACAATGAGCGTGTGGGGAAGCACGCGTTCGGGCTTGCGCCCATCAGCCGACGTCCCACCGCGCAGCTCATTCATCAGCAGCTCGATCGCGGCTTGAGCCATTTCGGCGACCGGTTGACGGATTGTCGTAAGCTCAGGCCAAATCGTCGTCGCGGGTGCCGTGTCGTCGAATCCCACGACGCTGAGGTCGCGCGGCACGTCAAGGCCTCGGCGATGGGCGATGTTCACCACGGCGGCGGCCATATCGTCGTTGCTGGCGAAGATCGCGGTTGGAGGCTGGTCGCGCGCGAGCAACCGCTCGCCAGCGGCCAGGCCCGATCGGTAGGTGAAATAGCCCTGCTCGATCGGCGCCGCGTTGGCATCCACTCCGAATTCCTGGAGCGCCGCCACGAATCCGCGAAACCGCTCGTCACTTGCGGTCATATTCGGATGACCGCGCACGAAGCCAATCTCCCGATGTCCAAGTTCGAGCAGGAAAGTCGTGACCTCCTTGGCGGCTGCGAACTCATCAATTCGAACGTTGAGGAATTCAGCCTGCTGAACACTCATGGCGACTGAGACCATCGGTATGCCAGCCGCGGATACTTGCGCGCGCACGTCCATCGATTCAGACAGCGGCGGCGTCAGCATCACCCCATCGAGACCCGACTGTAGGAAACGGCGAACCGCCTCGCTTTGCTCATTTGAATTTTCCGACTCGCACGCTTCGAGGACGAGTTGAGCGCCGGTCCTGCGCCCGCCTTCAAGAGCGCCGACGAGCAATTGGCTGAGATAAGCTGCGCTTGGATTGACGTAGAGCAACCCGATGTGGGTTGCCTCGCCTGCCGCGAGTGCTCGCGCCGCCGCGTTGGGCGAATAGTTGAGGATCTCAATCGCTTTGAGCACCGCCTCGCGAGTGCTGTCGCGCACGTTCCCCTTATGGTTGATGACTCGAGAAACGGTCATCGCGGATACGCCAGCGATGCGCGCAACATCCTCGATCGTTGCGCTACCCCTACCGCGGCGACTAGCCCTTGCCATCGAACTCCTTCTTATTCTCGCTGCTATTCAAGCTAGGGAGGCTTGGCAATTCGGTCAGGGCGCGCATCATCGGTTCGCGCCTCAGCCCAAACAACGAGATTGCGCAGTGCAGCTTCCGCGTGTTCAAGAAGATTGAACAGGGGAGGGTAAGCAATGACCTTGGCGACAATCGATATCGTAGTGATCGTTCTCTACGCGATCGGTATCTTCAGCCTCGCGCAATGGGTGAGCCGCGAACGCGCGGGGCATGCCAAGGACACGTCCGACTATTTCCTCGCGTCGAAAAACCTCCCATGGTGGGCAATCGGCTCTTCGCTGATCGCGGCCAACATCTCGGCCGAGCAGATCGTCGGAATGTCCGGCTCTGGCTACGCGATCGGTCTGGCGATTGCTTCCTACGAATGGATGGCCGCGGCGACTCTGCTGATCGTCGGCAAGTTCTTCCTGCCAATCTTCCTCACCAACAAGATTTACACGATGCCGCAGTTCCTCGAGCAGCGGTACGGCAAGCTCCTCCCCGTGATCATGGCGATCTTCTGGCTTGCGCTTTACGTGTTCGTGAATCTCACTTCGATCATCTGGCTCGGCTCGATTGCGGTGAACAAGGTCGCCGGAATCGATCAGGACATGGCGCTCATCATTCTCGGGGTGTTCGCGCTGGCTTATCAACTGTTCGGCGGGCTCAAGGCCATCGCGCGGACGGACATCGTGCAGGTGACGTTGCTAGTGTTTGGCGGTCTCGTGGTGACGGTCCTCACGCTCAACGAGGTCGGCGGGGGCCATGGCGTGATTGCCGGCTTCGAAGCGCTCACTCACCGTCTACCGAGCCACTTCGACATGATCCTCGACCCTGGCAATCCTTTTTTTAAGGACCTGCCGGGAATTGCCGTGCTGGTCGGCGGAATGTGGATCGCGAACCTCAGCTATTGGGGGTTCAACCAGTACATCATCCAGCGGGCCCTCGCGGCAAAGAACATCGGCGAGGCGCAGAAGGGCGTGGTCTTCGCAGCCTACCTCAAGCTGCTGATGCCGGTGATCATCGTGATTCCCGGAATTGCAGCGGTGATCCTTGCGCCCAATCTGGCAAAACCCGACGAAGCCTATCCGACGATGATGCGGCTGCTTCCGCCGGGCCTCCTCGGGCTTGTCTTCGCGGCTCTAGTGGCCGCGATCATCGCGTCGACCGCCTCCAAGATCAATTCGATCGCGACCATCTTCACGCTCGACCTTTATGCCAAATGGCGCGGTGAGCCGACGCGCGCAGAGGACGATCGCGCTGAGAGCGCCGCGGAAGAGAAGCACTTGGTTCTTGTCGGCCGCCTTGTGGCGGGGCTCGCCGTGGTGATCGCGCTGTTCGCTGCACGGCCGCTCATCGGTAAGTCAGACCAGGCCTTCCAGTTCATTCAGGAGTTCTCCGGCTTTTTCACGCCGGGTATCACCGTCATCTTCCTGCTTGGGCTGTTCTGGAAGCGGGCAACCGAAGCCGGGGCAATCGCTGCGGCGATCGCCTCAGTCATCCTCTCCTACGTCTTCAAGGTCGTGATGCCTGACTTTCCCTTCATGAACAGGATGGGGCTCGTCTTCCTGATCAGCCTCGGGCTCGCCGTTGGCCTCTCGCTGGCCTTCCGCGGACGCGGCGACGCCAATCGGGTGACTATGGAAGGCGTGAGCTTCCGCACGCCCGCTGTGTTTAATATTGCCGGTGTCGGAGTCGTCCTGATCCTGATCGCGCTTTACGCGACCTGGTGGTGAGTTGGTGACCCAACCCGTAACTGACGCATTTACGTTGGCGGCGCAGAACGGCTAACGCTAACATCGTGTTGCAGAAAGCATCGACCCTGCTGCTGTTTGGCGCCACCGGCGACCTTGCGCGCCGGATGCTTCTGCCCTCGCTCTACGGCCTCGATTCGGATGGGCTGCTTCCCGATGATTTGCGGATCGTGGGAACGGCGCGCACCGACTTCGATGATCGCGCTTTCCGCGATCGCGCCGAAGCCGCGCTCAAGGAGCATCTACCGGACGGCTTCTTCGACCAGGGAATCGTGGACCGGTTCTTGCCGCGGCTGCACTACGTCCCACTCGACATCACCGACCCCAAGGGATTCGAGCGACTGGCCGAGACGATCGGCAATCCGTGCGGTGGCGTCGCCATCTTTCTCTCGACCGCACCGTCGCTGTTCAAGCCGACGATCGACGGTCTCCAAGCCGCGGGCCTCGCCTGCCCGACGGTGCGCATGGCGCTCGAGAAGCCGCTTGGGACAAACCTCGATTCGAGCCGCGAAATCAATGACGCGGTCGGCGCCGCCTTTCCCGAAGACCGCATTTTCCGAATCGATCATTATCTCGGCAAGGAAACGGTCCAGAACCTTCTCGCGCTGAGGTTCGCGAACCTGCTGCTCGAGCCGCTTTGGAACAGCGCGCACATCGATCACGTGCAGATCACGGTTGCGGAGAAGATCGGACTCGAGGGTCGGGGCGAATATTATGACAGCACCGGCGCGCTCCGCGACATGGTGCAGAACCATATGCTCCAGCTACTTTCGTTGGTCGCGATGGAGCCGCCCACCGATTTCGATGCGACCGCCGTGCGTGACGAAAAGGTGAAGGTGTTGCGCGCGCTTCGGCCGATCACGGCAATGGACGTCGAGGCGAACACGGTTACGGGCCAATACACGCATGGTGCGATCGATGGCCAACCGGTGCCTGGCTATGTCGAAGAGGTCGGTCACGAGAGCAACACCGAAACCTTCGTCGCGATCAAGGCGTTCGTCGACAATTGGCGGTGGAAGGGCGTGCCCTTCTATCTCCGCACGGGCAAGCGCATGCCGCAGCGCGACACCGAGATCTTCATTCAGTTCAAGGACGTGCCTTATTCGATCTTCGCCTCGCGAGGCGCGACGACAAAACCGAACAAACTGGTGATCGGGTTGCAGCCGGAAGAAACGATCAGTCTGTTCATGATGGCCAAGACGCCAGGTCTCGATCGGCAGGGCGTGCGATTGCGCGAGATCCCGCTCGATATCGGTCTGTCCAATGCCTTTAGCGAATATCGCCGTCGAATCGCCTACGAACGGCTGCTCCTCGATCTCATTGAGGGTGACCCCACCCTGTTCGTCCGCCGCGACGAGGTCGAGGCGCAATGGGCGTGGATCGACCGGATTCGAGCTGCCTGGGCGGACAAGGGGATGACTCCGCGGCCATATGCGGCCGGCACCTGGGGCCCGTCCGCGGCGATCGCTCTCACCGAGCGCGACGGAATCAGCTGGCACGAGTAGAAGGGGCCGGAATGGCGCTCAACTCCACCATCGCGCAAGTCACGGATCGGATCGTCGAGCGATCCAAGCCCACGCGCCGCCGTTATCTCGAGCTTATGGCCGAACAGAAGGAGCGAGGGATCAGCCGGCCTCGCCTCAGCTGCGGCAATTTCGCGCACGGCTTCGCCGCGGCCGGTGAGGACAAGCCGGCGATCAGCAATCTCTCCGGGCCGAATATCGGCATCGTCACCGCGTACAACGACATGCTCTCAGCGCATCAGCCCTACGGCCGCTACCCCGAGCAACTGAAGATTTTCGCGCGCGAGGTGGGCGCGACGGCCCAGGTCGCGGGCGGTGTGCCGGCAATGTGCGACGGGGTCACTCAGGGCCAGCCGGGAATGGATTTGTCGCTGTTCAGCCGCGATGTGATCGCGATGGCCACAGCAATTGCACTCAGCCACGGAATGTTCGACGCGGCGGCTTTGCTCGGGATCTGCGACAAGATTGTTCCGGGTCTGCTCATCGGGGCTCTGCGGTTCGGCCACCTCCCCATGCTGCTGGTCCCCGGCGGGCCGATGCCGTCGGGGCTGCCGAACAAGGAAAAGCAGCGCATCCGCCAGCTCTATGCCGAAGGCAAGGTTGGCAGGGAGGAGCTGCTGAAAGCGGAATCGCGATCCTATCATGCTCCGGGCACCTGCACCTTCTATGGCACTGCCAATTCCAATCAGATGATGATGGAGTTGATGGGGCTGCACATTCCCAATGCGGCCTTCATCAACCCAGGAACGCCGCTTCGGCAGGCCCTGACCCGCGCCGCAGTGCACCGTCTAGCCGAGCTGGCGAAGCGCAATGAGCGGTCGCTGTCCGAGGTGGTCGACGAGAAAGCCATCGTCAATGCGGCGGTCGGGCTGGTCGCCACCGGGGGGTCGACCAATCACTTCATCCATTTGCCAGCGATCGGGCGGGCGGCGGGAATTGTCATCGACTGGCAGGATTTCGCCGAACTGTCGTCCGCCGTTCCCCTGCTAGCGCGCATCTATCCCAATGGTTCGAAGGATGTGAACGATTTCCAGGACGCCGGCGGGATGGCATTCGTGACCTATACGCTTTCGACCGAAGGTCTGATCCACACCGACACGGTTACCGCCGGGGGGGATTCCATGGATGCGTGGATTGGCAACCCGGAATTGCATGGCGATGAGCTCATCTGGAAGTCCACGGAAGAAAGCGCGGACGTCGACATGCTGCGACCGGTCAGCGATCCGTTCCAGGCTGATGGCGGAATGCGTCTGGTTCACGGCAACATCGGTCGCGCCATCTTCAAGACCAGCGCCGTCGATAGCGAGCGCTGGCTGATCGAAGCGCCGGCCCGTTGCTTCTCCGACCAGAACGAAGTGCTCGAAGCGTTCAAGGCAGGCGAGCTCGACCGCGATGTGGCGGTCGTGGTGCGCTTCCAAGGACCCCGCGCCAACGGCATGCCCGAGCTGCACAAGCTCACACCCGCGCTCGGTGTGCTGCAGGACCGCGGTCATCGCGTGGCGCTCATCACCGACGGGCGCATGTCTGGCGCGAGCGGCAAGGTGCCCGCAGCGATCCACGTCTCGCCAGAAGCCTTGCCCGACGGCCCGTTGGCGCGCGTCCGTGATGGGGATCTCATTAGGCTGGATGCAAACGATGGTCAGCTCGACGCGGTCGGCGTCGATCTCGCCGCGCGTCCGCCTGCCAATTCTCCGCCGCCGCCCGCCGGCACGGGTCGCGAGCTGTTCGCGCTGATGCGGATACATGCGAATGAGGCGGAAGCGGGCGCGTCGGCGATGCTTGCCGCGATGGGAGCGGAGCAGGCGTGAGGCAGGTCGCGGTCGCCGACGTCGGCGGGACCCACGCGCGCTTCGCGCTGGCGAAGGTCGATAACGGCCAAGTCGTGTCCCTCGGCGAGTCGGTCACGCTCAAGACTGCCGAGCATGCGAGTTTTCAACTTGCCTGGCAGGAATTCGGCCGCCGGGCGCACATTGAATTGCCCCACGAACTCGCCTTCGCCTTTGCTGGGCCGGTCGGCGGGGAGGTGCTCAAACTCACGAACAATCCTTGGGTGATCCGACCGTATCTGATGAAGGAGCGGCTTGGCGTCGAGCGCTTCACCATCGTCAATGATTTCGGAGCGGTGGCCTATGCTGTCGCAACGCTCGGCGAGCAAGATTTCCGCCACATATGCGGGCCGGACCGGCCGCTTCCCGCCGAAGGCATCATCAGCATCATTGGGCCGGGCACAGGCCTGGGGGTCGCTGCATTGCTGCGGAAACGCGACCATTATGAAGTCATCGAGACGGAAGGAGGGCACGTCGATTTTGCACCGCTCGACTCGCTGGAGGACAAGATTCTGAAGCAGCTTCGGCGTCACTTCCGCAGAGTCTCGGTCGAGCGCGTGGCGTCGGGGCAGGGGTTGTGGAACCTCTACGAAGCGCTCGGAGCGATCGAGAAGCGCGACCTCACCTATCACGATGACAAAGAGCTGTGGCCGGCGGCGATCGAGGGCAGTGACGGCCTTGCCACCGCTGCGCTCGACCGGCTGTGCCTGACGCTTGGCGCGGTCGCTGGCGACATGGCGTTGGCGCAAGGCGCTATCGCCGTGGTGATCGCCGGCGGTGTCGGCCTTCGGCTTGCCGACTACCTACCGCATTCGGGCTTCCGGGACAGATTCATCGCCAAGGGTCGTTTCGAGCGCCGCATGGACGAGATGCCGGTAAAACTCATCACCCATCCCCAGCCCGGCCTGTTGGGCGCTGCGGCGGCATTCGCTCGGGAGCATCCATGACCATTGACGATATCATGGGTGCCGCGCCGGTCATTCCGGTGCTGGTACTTGAAGGGGAGGCGGATTGGGCGGGCCTTGGCGAGACGTTCGTTGCTGCCGGCCTTCCGGTGCTCGAAGTCACTTTACGAACGTCCGCCGCGCTCGATGCGATCCGGCGGATGAGCCAAGTGCCGGGGGCGATCGTGGGCGCGGGAACTGTGCTCAACGAAATCCAGTTCGCGCAGGCGGTTGAAGCCGGCAGCCAGTTCATCGTATCGCCGGGTCTCACGGATCCACTGGCGAACGCAGTGATGCGGTCGGGGGTCGCCTACCTGCCCGGCGTGGCGACTGCCGGGGATATCATGCGCGGACTCGACCTTGGTCTCGACCGCTTCAAATTTTTCCCCGCCGAAGCGGCTGGCGGGATTGCGGCGTTGAAGGCCCTTTCGGCGCCCTTTGCGAACCTCCGCTTTTGCCCGACTGGTGGAATCCGGGCGGACACTGCAGCGGATTGGTTGGCACTCGACTCAGTGCTCTGCGTGGGCGGGAGCTGGCTGTACCGATCGGGCGACGATTTCGGCGCCGTAGCGGAACGGTCCAGGGCAGCGGCAACGCTTGCGCAGCTCAGTTGACGATGAACTCGTAGCCGTCGCCCTCGTCCCGACGCGCGTTGATACCCTTGGCGCGTAAGGCCTCGATATGCGGCTGCAAGCGGCCAGTGAATTCCTGTTCGTCGCGCGCGCCGCGAGGTCGCCACGCGACCTCGGCAAAGGCGAGAAGACGAGGGAAAGTCATGAACTCCAAATAGCGATCGGTGCGGATGAATTCCGTCCACACCGCCGCCTCGACTCCTAGAACCCGTGAAGCCTCGTCAAGGGTGAAACCGTCTGGCACCGGCTCCCAGGCGAGGATCTTAGAGATGGAAGTCGGGCCGTTATCGTTGCCTTCCCACGGCGCGCCCGGCTCGCCCCGCGCCTGCGTATAATCGAAATAGACCTGGTCGACCGGCGACATCACCAATTCGTAACCAGCCTTCCCAGCCGCATTCAGAACGTCCGGCCGCCCCTTCCGCCACCACTGAATCACAACGTCCTTTGGAGCGCCCGCCTCGGCCTGTTCGTCCCAGGCCATCGGCCGTTTGCCGAGGCTCTTGATGATGTCCACGACCTTGTTTCCGAAATAAGCCTCGACATCCTTCGTGGTCTTCAGACCCTTCTCCGCTTTGAGGCGAATGACGTCGGGATTTTCCTTCCAAGTCTCGTCGCCGACCTCGTCGCCGCCGAAGTGGATGTAGGGAGCCGGAAAGACGCGCGCGACCTCCGTCAGAACTTCGCGAATGAAATCATAGGTTTCCGGTTTTCCCGGGTTGAACGTCCCGCTCGGGTCGAAGAACTCAGGGTAGGAGCGAGCGCCGGACCCAGCATGGCCCGGCATCTCGATTTCGGGCACCACCATGATGTGGCGTTCATCCGCGTAAGCCACGATCTCACGCATTTCATGGGCGGTGAAGAATTGCCGGACCTTGCTGTCCGGATGGGTGTTGTCGCCCTCCGCGCCGATCTCAGTCAGCTTCGGATAGCC
The DNA here is from genome assembly GCA_046733135.1 of Pseudomonadota bacterium. Classification (GTDB taxonomy): domain Bacteria; phylum Pseudomonadota; class Alphaproteobacteria; order Sphingomonadales; family Sphingomonadaceae; genus Sphingomicrobium. Next base: position 15,072 of record JBKPON010000191.1, read on the forward strand.
AGGGATCTCCAAGCGCCAGCCAGGGTAGTCGGTGAGGTGCAGCGCGAGCACGTTGAGCTTGTAAGCCGCCATCTCATCGATGATTCGAAACATGGTGCGCTTGCCGAAGAAGTGGCGGCTGACGTCGATCAGCAGGCCGCGCCATGCAAAGCGGGGAGAATCCTTGATTTGAACCGCTGGAACGGTGCGCTCGCCCTTCGAATTCTTCGTGACGAGCTGGAGGAGTGTTTGGACACCATGGAAGAGTCCCTTGGGATGCGACGCTTCAATCCGGACCTGATTACGATTGACCACAAGACGATAGGCTTCCTGACTGGGAATGGCCTTTTCGGAGACTAGCGCGAGCCGAATGCGAGATCCGCCGCGAGCGCCCTCCTTAAGGCCGAGCGCTTGTGACAGATAGGCCCTGGTCTCCGACGCTTCTCCCGGTCCCTCCACCGTCGTGCTCGGGCGCAGACGGAAATTGCCGTCGCCCCATGTCACTGACGAAGGAAGGGGAATGAGCGCCGGGCGGGCAGCCCCTGCATGAGCCGGCAGGAAAGCAACGAACAACAACGCCGTGAATAGCCAAATCAATCTCATTCCCGTCTGACCTCGCACCCGCGTGCACACGTGCGTACGATCCAGTAGCTTGCGAAGGTCTGCAATGGGTCGGTTGCGGCGGAACGGAAGCCTTGCCAATCATGCGCGCGTGAGCAACCGGAACTGTACGATCGACGACGTGGCCAAGGCGGCGGGTGTCGCGCGCGTTACCGTTTCGCGAGTCCTGAACAACGGCCAGAACGTTCGGCCCGAGACCCGCGAGCGCGTGCGGCAGGCGGTCGAGGAGCTCGGCTATTCGGTCAATCAACAAGCGCGCGCGCTCGCCAGCGGATCGAGCCGACAGGTCATGCTGATCCACATCCACAACCCCGAACGCGAACCCAACAGCTATTACCATGCGGGGCTTGAGCTTGGTGCGCTGCGCGCCTGCTCGTCGCTCGGGTTTGACTTAGTTACGCGCGCGATCGATCCGAAGGGGGAAGATCCCTCCGACCTGTTGTCGTCGATCCTTGAACATGAGCGACCGGTGGGGATCGTTGTCTCGCCGCCGCTGTCGGACGATGTGGCGCTCCTGACGTCGATGCGACACGCCGGCGTGCGCATCGTCGCGATCTCTGCTGGTGAGCTCGGCCGAAGGGCGGCGCCTGCCGTGGGAATCGACGATCGGAGTGCGGCACAGGCGATCGGCGATCATCTCGTTTCGCTGGGTCATCGCCACCTGGGATTTCTTAAGGGCCCGCCGGAACATCGCGCCGCGGCGCTGCGATTTGACGGATTCGTCGACGCGCTGCGGAGGGCTGGCATCGATGACGAGCCCTGGACGGCAAGCGGAGATTTCACGTTCAAGTCGGGCGTCGAAGCTGCCGAGCTTCTCCTCCGCGAGCGTCGCTCGGTCACTGGGCTCGCTTGCGCCAACGACGACATGGCCGCCGGGGCAATGCTCGCCTTCCACCGTGCCGGTCTTGAGATCCCCTCGGCCATTTCAGTCACGGGCTTCGACGACACGCCGATGTCTGAGATTGTCTGGCCCCCACTGACCACTGTTCGGCAGCCCATCAAATTCTTCGCTGAGCGGGCAGTCCACCTGCTCTTCGAGTCCAGTGGAGAGTCCGGCTTTTCATACGAATCAGTGCCCCACGAGTTGATTGTGCGCGAATCTACGGCCCCGCCGAACAAGTTCCGCGGCGCTTGACACGGACCCTCCTTTGCAGCACCAAATGGAAGCGCTTCCATTTGGGCATGGAAGCGCCGGCATGTCGAGCGTGAGCGAGGCAAGCCGAACAGGGGAGAGAATCGTTGCCGAATCGCTCGCTGCGCTCGCGCCGTGCCTTGCTTTTGGCCGGTGGATGTTGCGCCTCATTGCTCGCTGCCACGGTTCCGTCGAATGCCTGGGCGCAGACGACGCCTCCGGATCAGACTGTCCCGCCGAACCAAGGTACTCCAGTGCAGCCGAACCCGGACGCAAAGCAGCCGGATACGGCGACCGTTCCTGGCGAACCCAATGCTCCGCAGCCGGACCAGGCGCCAGGAAACATCCCGCCGCCGCAGGATGAGGGCGCGATCGTCGTCACTGGCATCCGCGCCGGCCTCCGTTCGTCAGTCAATATCAAGCGCAAGGAACAAAGCATCGTAGAAGCGGTGTCGGCAGAAGATATCGGCAAGCTTCCCGACATCTCCATCGCCGAATCGATCGCTCGCCTGCCGGGTCTCGCAGCCCAGCGCGTTGGCGGCCGTGCGCAGGTCATTTCGATCCGCGGCCTTGCCCCCGATTTCACCACGACCCTCCTCAATGGCAGACAGCAAGCGAGCTCGGGTGACAACCGCGCCGTAGAATTCGACCAATATCCGTCCGAGCTCCTCGCCAGTGTCGTCATCTACAAGACGCCCGACGCCAATGTGGCCGGTATGGGCCTTGCTGGTACGGCGGACTTGCGCACGGTCCGCCCGCTTGAATTCGGCAAGCGGGCGATCGCGCTGAACATTCGCGGTGAGCTTAACGGAACGCAGAAACTCAATCACGACGTGAAGCGCACGGGTTGGCGCGGCTCGGTCAGCTACATCGATCAAATTACGCCGCAACTTGGAGTCGCGGTGGGCGTCGCCTACCTCGATTCGCCGTCGAGCACACGGCACACCAGCGTCTACAATTATGAGCAATTCTGCCCGAATGGCGAGGACTTCTGCTTGTTCCTTCGGGACCAAATTTCACCGGACAGCGCAGACAAGGCCTTCTTTCCGACCGGACAGGAAGTTTTTGCGAAATCAAAAACCAACAAGCGCCTGGCGGCGCTCGGCATCGTTGAATGGGAACCCAGCGACCGCGTGCACTCGGTCCTCGATCTCTATTATTCGCGCTTCAAGCAGCGCGAAACGATGCGTGGAGCGCAATGGTTCGACAATCCGTGGGTCGATAATACGAACTATCAAAATGTCGTCACCGAGGATCGGGGTGGGACCTTGGTAGCCGTCCAGGGCACGGCCACCAACATCGCGCCGCAACTTCGCAACGACTACAACACGCGCGACGACTGGCTGTTTTCCGCTGGGCTCAACAATGCGTTCAAGCTGACCGACGAGCTCTCGCTGCTGACGGACCTCAGCTACTCGCGCAACAAGCGCGTCGAGAGCGTTACTGAAACCTACGCAGGATTTGGCTGCTGCGTCACCGCTTCCGTGCAGAATGACCACCGCGTCTTCGATACGATCAGTTGGGACGTCGGCGACAACCTCGATGACAAGGGTTTCCCAAAATATACCGAAGGTCTCAATTACGCGGACGCCAGCCAGGTATCTCTCGGCGATCGAGCGCCGTGGGGCGGCTGGGGACATGACGGCCTCACCAAGGAACCGCACGTCAAAGAGCAGGTCTACGCTGCCGACGGCGGCTTCCGGTATGAACCCACCGGAAGCTCGCTCGAGGCGATCGACGTCGGAGCGAATTTCACGCGGCGGGACAAGAGCAAGTTCGTCGACGAGTGGGACCTGTTCCTCAAGAATGACCGGATGCAGGTTTTGGTCGATTCTGACTTGCTGGTCGATCCAACCGATCTTGGATACGCCGGCTTCGGAGACGTCATCGCCGTCGATCTCCCCGGCGGCGCGCTCGAGCGTTATTACGATCGTTCGCCTACGGTGGATTCGAACCATTTCGACAAGGCGTGGAAGATCAAGGAGGATGTGCTCACAATCAAGGCGCGTGCCCAGTTCGCGTTTGGCAATCTCCACGGGAACATAGGCGTCCAGGCTGTCCACCAGAAACAGGAATCGGAGGGGCAGCGGATCAACTTTACCGCCAGCCCGCCGATCATCGAGCCGGTAACTGAGGGTGCGAGCTACTGGGACTTCCTTCCCAGCCTCAACGCTTATTACGACCTTGGAGGCGGCCACCGCATTCGTTTCGCGGCCTCCCAGGTGATGGCGCGTCCACGCATGGATGAAATGCGGGCCAATCTGACGCCATCATTCAACAGCAATCCGTGCGCTGGACAGGCCTGTCAGCCAGGGCAGGTGGTCGAAGGTTGGTCGGCGAGCGGCGGAAATGCGAGGCTCAAGCCTTGGCGCGCGAAGGCGGTCGATCTGAGCTACGAATGGTACATCGGCCCGGCCAGCTACATCGCGATCGCCGGATTCTACAAGAAGCTCGACACCTACATCTTCGACCGCGTCTTCCCCTTCGATTTCAGCAGTTTCCCCACGCCGGGGATCGATCCCAGCACGCCACCCGGAGTCATTATCAGCCCCATCGGTACGGTGACGATGCCGGCAAACGGGAAAGGCGGAAACATCTACGGCATCGAACTCAGCGGGGCGCTAGAGCTTGGCCGAGTCGCTAAGTTCCTTGACGGCTTCGGCGTCATCGGCAGCTTGTCGAAAACCAAGTCGAACCTGAATCCCACGGACAATTCAGGCGAGGAAATCCGTATTCCGGGCTTGTCGGGCACCGTCTACAACGTGACCGGTTATTTCGAGAAGTGGGGTTTCCAGGCTCGGCTCAGCTACCGCTATCGTTCGAAGTTCAAGGGCGAGGTAGTGCAGCTGTTTACCAACCGGGGCTTTACCGAGATCCTGGCGGACAGGCAGCTCGACGCGCAACTCGGCTATACTTTCCCGGACACGAGTAGTTTCCGCAACCTCGGTGTCTTGCTGCAAGTCTACAACCTAACGGACTCGCCCTATCGGACACGGATCGGCCTCGACAAAGGCGGCCCGACGACTGCCAATGGCGGCACGTTCATCGAACAGTATGAGAAATATGGGCGCCAGTGGCTCCTTGGTTTGAACTACAAATTCTAGGCTGACCGAATGTCAGAGACCAAGGCCGGTCGAGCCCGGTCAAGACTATTTCTGTGCCTTGCGTCCGGGCTGCTCGCATCGTGCCAGACGGCGCAGTCGGTCTGGCCCGCCAGGCCAGCGACGGCGGTCGCCGACCCTCAGCTCGAAGCGAAGATCCGGTCGATCGTCGCTGGAATGACGCTCGAGCAAAAGGTCGGGCAAATGACTCAGCCCGACATCCGTTCAGTCACTCCGGAGGACGTCCGGCGCTACTACATCGGCTCGATCCTCAACGGCGGTGGCGCCTGGCCGGGCATGAATAAGCACGCGAGTGTCGACGACTGGCTGCGGCTGTCGGACACATTCTACCGTGCCTCGATGTCGACGGACATGGCGGTGAAAGTGCCCGTGATCTGGGGCACGGACGCCGTTCACGGCCATAACAATGTCTTTGGCGCGACGCTCTTCCCGCACAATATCGGGCTAGGTGCCGCGCATGATGCGAAGCTGATCGGCCGAATTGGCCGAGCCACTGCCGAACAAGTGCGGGCGACCGGCATCACCTGGGCCTTCGCGCCCACGCTCGCGGTGGTGCAGAATCCTCGTTGGGGCCGAACCTATGAGAGCTACAGCTCCGATCCCGAGTTGGTGCGCCGATACGCCGCGGCAATGGTCAGCGGCCTGCAAGGCCAGCTCGGGAGTTCCACATCGGTGCTTGCCACGGCCAAGCATTGGCTGGGGGACGGGGGCACCTTCCACGGCGTCGACCAAGGCGAAACGCGGACGTCCGAGGCAAATCTCGCTCGAGTCCACAGTGCCGGCTATTACGCCGCACTGGATGCGAACGCGCAGACCGTGATGGTCAGCTATTCAAGCTTCACCGACACCAACTCAGGCCGGGCGTGGGGCAAGATGCACGGCAATGCCCATCTGATCGGCGGCGTGCTCAAGCAGCGTCTCGGTTTCGACGGTCTGGTGGTTAGCGACTGGAACGGAATCGAGCAGGTGACCGGCTGCACCAAGTTCCACTGCCCACAAGCGATCAACGCCGGCATCGACCTCGCCATGGTCCCGGACGATTGGAAGCAATTCATCGCGGCGACAGTCGAGGACGTCCGCGCCGGGCGGATCCCGATGAGCCGCATCGACGATGCCGTGTCGCGGATCATTCGGGTCAAGCTGAGGTCGGGTCTGTTCAGTGACTCTCCGGCGACCGGCGCGCACCCTAATGTCAACGCGCTGAATTCGCCTGGCGTGCGCGCTCTCGCGCGAGAGGCTGTGCGCAAATCGCTTGTGCTGTTGAAGAACGACGGCGGCGTGCTGCCGCTCAAGCGCGAAGGGAAAATCCTCCTGGTGGGGAGAGGCGCCGATAGCCTGCCGATGCAAGCGGGAGGCTGGTCGCTGACTTGGCAAGGTGATCAGACCACGACGGCCGATTACCCCAACGCCGACACCTTGCTATCGGCAATGCGCAAATCATTGGGCGCCGATCATGTCGACTACAGCGCCGACGGGAATGGTGTCGATGTCAGCCGCTACAGCGCGGTGGTAATGGTCGCCGCGGAAAATCCCTATGCCGAGATGAAGGGCGACATCACCTTTCCCGCACCCATGCGTCACAGTGCGCGCTATCCCGAAGACCTGCAGGCGCTCGAGCGCGTTAGTGGCAAAGGCGTGCCGGTCGTCACTGTGCTATTCTCCGGACGGCCGGTGGCGACCAACGACCTCATTAATCGTTCCGACGCATTCGTCGCTGCCTGGCTGCCAGGGACAGAAGGACTTGGACTGACCGATCTGATGTTTGCGCGGCCGGACGGCAGTTCGACTTACGATTTTACCGGCCGTCTGTCGTTCGATTGGCCGGCGGGAGACTGCCTGCCGCAGCGCGGCGGTGTGCAATTTCCCCGCGGTTACGGCCTGTCGCTCGCGAGCCGAACGGGGCTGGGGCGGCTGCCCGAAGGCCCGCTAGCCGTGGCTTGCCCCGTCGATAGCCGCTAACCATCTGCCCATGCGCAAGATTCTCATCATCGGCGGCGGCACGGCAGGATGGATGACGGCCGCACTGTTCGGCAAATTGTTCCAGGGCCTCTACGACATCGAGCTGATCGAAAGTGAAACGATCGGCACCGTCGGAGTCGGTGAGGCGACCATCCCGGCCATCAAGAAGTACAATGAGCTTGTGCAGCTCGACGAAGCCGAGTTCATGCGGCGCACGCAGGGCACGTTCAAGCTCGGGATCCAGTTCGTCGATTGGCTGCGCGAGGGCCACCGCTACATCCACGCGTTCGGCGTGATCGGTCAAGATTGGGAATGGCTGCGCTGCCATCATTACTGGTTACGCGCCAATCAGCGGGGCCGTGCTCGCGATTTCTCCGACTTCTCGATCAACTGCGCCGCGGCGCTCAAGAACAAGTTCATGCATGCGCGTGCTGATATGGGCGATTCGCCGATCGGCCATATCGCTCACGCTTTCCATTTCGACGCGTCGCTCTATGCCAAGTACCTACGTGGGCTCGCCGAACAGCACGGTGTCAAGCGGACCGAGGGAAAGATCGTCGACGTTGGCGTGCACGAAAACGGCGATATTGCCTCGGTCACTCTCGAAAGCGGCCAAACGATTGATGCCGACTTCTTTGTCGATTGCTCCGGCTTCCGTGGTTTGTTGATCGGGCAGACGCTCGGGACCGAATATGAAGATTGGACGCACTGGCTGCCTTGTGATCGGGCCATGGCGGTGCCGTGCGCCCGGACCGATCCTTTGATCCCGCTGACGCGCTCGACCGCCCGCGCGCCCGGTTGGCAGTGGCGCATCCCGCTGCAGCACCGCACTGGTAATGGGCTCGTCTATTCGTCCAAGCACATCGACGACGATTCGGCCGAGGCCCTTCTGCTTGCCAATCTGGACGGAGCCCAGCTCGCCAACCCCAATCGTCTGCGCTTCACCACCGGGAAGCGCCGCAAGATGTGGAACCGCAACTGTGTGGCCTTGGGCTTGTCAGCCGGATTCCTCGAGCCATTGGAATCCACCAGCATCCACCTCGTCCAGTCGGCCGCGATCCGTCTTGTGCGTCTATTCCCGGATCGAGCGACCGACCAGGCGACGATCGACGAGTTCAACCGTCAGTCCGATTTCGAGTGGGAACGTGTCCGCGACTTCATCATCCTTCACTATTGGGCGAACGAGCGCGAAGGCGAGTTTTGGGAATATTGCCGGAACATGGAGCTGCCGGCGACGCTTCAGCGCAAAATCGACCTGTGGCGCTCGAACGGCCGCATCTTTCGCGAGGACGAGGAGCTGTTCAGCGAGGAAAGCTGGATCCAGGTCTTCCTCGGTCAGGGCATCGTCCCGCGCGGCTATGATCCGCTCGTCGAGATCAAGAGCGATCCGCAGATCGAGCAGTTCCTTGGCAATATCGCTGCAACCATCGATCGCTGCGTCGAGGTCATGCCGATGCATGCCGAATATGTAAGCAAATTCTGCCCGGCGGAGCCGGTGGGATGAGACGCATCGCGGCCTTGCTCCTCGCATTGGGGCTGACCGCCGGTTGCACCACGATTGCTAAATCTGCCCCGGCCGGTGCTGAAATGTGGCTCACGTCGGCTGACGAAACACAAAAGCTTGCGCGTCAGCCACCAATCTCGCCAGCGGGTGCTGCTACGGGTGCCGAGGACGTCACCATTGATCCTGCACAGCGGTTTCAGCGCATGCATGGGTTTGGCGCAGCGATGACGGATGCCTCGGCCGAGCTGTTCAGCCGGCTTCCGGAGGACAGGCGCCGGGCGATTATGACCGAGCTGTTCAGCCGAAAGAATGGTGGTCTCGGCTTGTCCTTCACGCGCTTGACGGTCGGCGCCTCGGACTTTTCGCGCACTCATTACAGTTACGACGACTCGCCTGGAAACGCACCCGACCCTGGTCTTGGTCACTTTTCGATCGAGCCCGCGCGACAATATGTCCTTCCGCGCACGCGCGAGGCCTTGGCGATCAACCCCGACCTCAAAGTGATGATCAGCCCGTGGAGCGCCCCGGCGTGGATGAAGACCACGAAGAGCCTCATCAAAGGCCAACTCGAGCCCGCCTATTATCCCGCCTTTGCCCTGTACCTCGCTCGGACCGTGGAAGCTTTCGGGCGCGAAGGTGTAGCGGTATCGATGCTCACCATTCAGAACGAGCCCGATTTCGAGCCCGACGACTATCCCGGAATGCGCGTGAATCCGCCGGAAAGGGCGATCATCATTGGACGCCACGTTGGGCCGGTGTTCAGGGCACGGGGATTGAAGACGCAAATCCTCGACTACGATCATAATTGGGATAATCCGGAGATGCCGCTTGCAGTGCTCGGAGACCCGCAAGCCCGTGGATACGTCGCGGGGGTCGCCTGGCACTGCTACGAAGGCGATGTGCCCGCGCAAACGCCGGTGCACACCGCATTTCCTGACAAGGACGCTTGGCAGACCGAATGTTCGGGCGGCGAGTGGTCACCAAAGTTCGGCGACACGCTGGGTTGGATGATCGACAAGCTGATCATCGGAGTGGCCAACAACTGGGGCCGCGGGTCGTTGACGTGGAACTTGGCGCTCGATCCGCAGCACGGCCCGCACAAGGGCGGCTGCGGTGATTGCCGCGGCGTCGTCACCATCGATCCGGCGACCGGCGAAGTTAGCCGCAATGTCGAATATTACGCGCTGGGCCATGCCAGCCGTTACGTTTTTCCCGGCGCTTACCGCATCGCCGCGATGAAGCGGGGGGACGGTATTGAAGTGGGCGCCTTTCTCAATGCCGATGGCAGCCGGGTCGCCATCCTCCACCGGGCGTCGGGAGAGGGTCCCGTAACCATCGCGATCGACGGCGAGCGTTATTCCGTGCCGCTTCCCGCCGGATCCGTCGCGACGTTGCGCTGGAGCGCACCGCGCGGCGTGAAGTGACCCAGGCTGCGGAGGGCCGGCACTCGGTTCTGGCTTTCGCCGCGGTCACGACTCTCTTCTTCGCCTGGGGCTTCATTACCTCGAACAATGATCCGCTGATCGTCGCTTTGCGCGCCGCCTTTAGCCTCGATTATTCCGAAGCCTTGCTCACCCAAATCGTCTTCTTCCTGGCTTATGGCCTGCTTTCGCTGCCGGCGGCGTGGCTCAGCAGCCGGATCGGGCCGGTCGACACGATCCTAGCCTCACTCGCGCTGATGGCCTGCGGTTGCCTCGCGGTCGTCGTAAGCACGAATACCGCCAGTTTCTGGCCGATCCTCGCCGCTTTGTTCGTGCTCGCCGCCGGATTCACCGCACTTCAGGTCGCCGCCAACCCCTTGGCCGCGGAGCTCGGGCCGCCCAAGCGTAGCCATTTCCGGCTCAACTTCGCCCAAGCCTTCAACTCTCTTGGCGTGGTGCTGGGCGTTCATTTCGGTTCGTTGGTCATGCTCGGCGACCCGGTGCTTCGCACGAGCGCGGATTCCATCCTCGAACCCGGTCGAAGAAACGAGGTGCTCGGGGCAGTCGATCGCGCATTCCTGATCATGGGAATGTTCCTTGCTGGGATGGTGATCCTCTTCGCGGCGCTCCGCCGATTCCTGACGACCGCCGCCCCCAACCATCGCCGAGCGATTCCAGACCGGACTTCCGACGTGCTGCGCTCGCGGTGGGCTATTTTCGGCGCGGCTGCGATCGGACTCTATGTCGGCGCAGAGGTCTCCATCGGCAGCATCATGATCAACTTCCTCAACCAGCCGGGGGTGCTCGGCCTGCCGCTGGAAGACGCCGGCGCCTATCTGGCGAACTTCTATTGGGGCGGAGCATTGCTTGGCCGCCTCCTCGGAACTTTGTTGCTGACAAGGATACGCGCCTGGCACCTCCTGGCGACCTGCGGAATCGTCGCTGCATTATTGTGTGCAACCGTGCTGGTCGGCGGCGGCCCGGTCAGCGGCTATGCCGCGCTCGCGATTGGCCTCACCAACTCGATCATGTTTCCGACAATTTTCACCATCACGCTGGAACGGTCGGGCGTTTCACAAAGTTCGACGTCCGGCCTGCTGTGCCTAGCCATTTTCGGTGGCGCGTTGTTGCCTCTGGCGGTAGGCGCGCTTGCCGACCGTTTCGGACTTAGCATGTCGTTCTTCGTGCCGCTCGCGGCTTACGCCTTCATCGCCACTTTCGCCGTTGCTGCTCGGGAGTCCGCCGCGCCCACTGGGCCCGCGTCAGATTCGGACGATAAGCGCGACGCCAATCCCATGATCGGCAACGTGTCATGATGCTTGCCGCAACGCTGCTGCTGATCGCGGCTGAGGCGGCATACACGGTGACGAATGCGACCTATACGGGTCCGATGCGTCGGCCGCCGAACGCGCGGCTGGTGTGGCAGGATGAGTTCGAGGGCAATCATCTGCACCGCGACAAATGGTCGTTCGATACATCACGCAACAAGCAGGGCTGGTACAACGGAGAGCAGCAATATTATTCGGCCGGCCGCCGACGAAATGTCCGCGTGGCGAAGGGCCTGCTGACCATCGAAGCGCATCACGAATCGCTGAGATCGGCGAAAGATTGGGGCGGACAGCATTATACCTCAGCCAGGATCGTCTCGAACGGCGCCGGATGGACCTACGGATTCTATGAGATCCGAGCGAAGCTCCCGTGCGCTCGGGGCACTTGGCCGGCGATTTGGATGCTGCCGACCGATTTGAAGAAATGGCCGGACGACGGTGAGATCGACATCATGGAGCAGGTCGGGGCGGAGCCGAACCTCATCTATGCAACGCTCCACACGCAATTGTTCAATCATGTGCTGAAGACGCAGCGCAGCGGACAGCGGCAAGTGCCGACCAGCTGCTCGACCTTTCATCGCTATCAGCTCGACTGGCGGCCGGACTCGATCATGATCGGCGTGGACGACAGCGGGATCCTCCGGGTTCGCAACGACCAGCCCGGAGGCAAGGGCGCGTGGCCATTCGATGTGCCATTTCAAATGATCCTCAACCTTGCAATCGGCGGTGACTGGGCTGCTGCTAAGGGAATCGACGACGCCGCAATGCCGCAGCAGATGGTCGTCGACTATGTGCGGATTTGGCAGGTCGGAAACGGCCGTTGAGAACCGACGCCGAGTTCCGCCATATGCCCATCCGTCGAAAATCGCGTGAATGTCCACGCGTTTCATCCTCCTATTCGGTGAACGGAGGTGGCATATGAGACCCATCGTTATTGTTGTCTTGACGGCACTTCTTGCAGCCGGATGCCAGAAGGCGCAGCCGGCGCACCGCTTCTCGCAAACAGCGCTCGACAGCGCGCTGTCCGACACGAAACGAAAGGAGCAGGCTGAGGCTTCGGACTCACGGCGCAAGCCGGGGCCTCTGATTGCGCTGGCCGGCGTCAGCCCTGGCGACAAGGTCTTGGACCTCATTCCCGGCAACGGTTACTGGACCCGCATCTTCAGCAAGATCGTGGGACCCGACGGCAAGGTTTATGCAGTCTGGCCTCAAGCCTATGCGCGGACTGCCATGGGCAATGTCCAAGAATTGCGTGAAATGGCGGCCGACAAATATTACGGCAACATCGTCGTGGAGGTGCAGCCGAGCACAACGCTAACGGCTCCGGAGCCCGTCGACGTTGTGTGGACTTCCCAGAACTTTCACGATTACCCCGACGAGTTCATGGGTAAGGGCGACCCATCCGCATTGGCCAGGGACGCGTTCAAGATTCTGAAGCCTGGCGGGACGCTTATGATTGTTGACCATATGGCGAAGCCTGGGCGCGGCCTGGCCGATACCGATACCTTGCACCGTGTCGACCCGGCAGCGGTTCGCAAGATCGCCGAAACGGCCGGCTTCCGCTTCGCGGGCGAGAGTACGGTCCTCAACAACTCCCAAGATCCTCTGGACATTCCAGTCTTCGACCGGTCAATCCGCGGGCATACCAGCCAGTTCGCTTTCAAGTTCGTGAAGCCAGAATAGGGCCAGGTGTTGCGGTTCCTACGGGCCCCCGTAAGAAGGCGGCCATCAGGGCATAATAGGACGTAGGGAGTATTCGAATGCGTAAGTTATGCGTGCTTGCATTTGTGATGAGTTCGATGGTGTCGGGAGCGGCCTTCGCTGAGGGCTCTCAGCAGCAAACCAACAAGAAGGACCCGAACGAAATTGTTTGTGAACGCCAAGAAGAAATCGGAAGTCGCCTTTCGAGCGTGCGCGTCTGCAAAACGCGGGCGCAGTGGGCAGAGGATCGCCGCTTGACCCGTCAGGAGATCGAGCAAGTGCAGACGCAGCGCAGCTGTCACGATACCAATCATTGCTAGCTTAATCGCCTTCAAGCGGGTTTCGCGTCGGCGTGCTGCGCATCTCCATCGGCAGAGGGCGCGCTACGCTCACAAATCAGAGGATCGAACCATATGCTCCGAAGAGCAATAGGCTGATCATGAACAACAGAAGCAAGAGATTCGCCCGCGGCGACTTGACGAACCAAAGAGCGATAAGCCCAGGGAAATAGAGGAATACCGCCGCCAGGGACATCCAGTGCTGGGCGAAAGGCAGCTTGGATGGATCGAGGCCATGTTCGATCTGCCAGCCGAGGTTCAGGAGCGTAACGAAGTTCACGGCAAACATTCCGCCGATCACAATGTGATTGGTCGCCAGATAATAATCGTCGAAATCGGGCCAGTCCGTGGGATCGTCGGGAAAGACGAACGTGGAGAGTATGTAATATCCGCCAATGATCACGAGGATGACCAGCAACGTCCAATAGTTGAAGTTCAGATGACTGCGGATCCCGTACGCGCTCACCCAGAAGTGCGTCTGATCGCATAGGAGCAGGAGTCCAAGAAGCGGCACCAGCCAGCCGATCCGGACATGTTCCCGAGTCTTCGTCGCGCCGCTGCTGATTCGCAAACTGTGACCGAGCCCGGCGAGGAGCTCCGCAATCGACAGTCCGAGCAGCAAAGCGAACAATTGGAAAAGAAGGTCTGGCCCTTGCATAGCCTCCCGCCTGGCTCAGCCGGTTTTCAACTCATCATATGCTGCCGAGCCGAATGCCTTTCGACCCGATCGGTAGCGTGTACAGGCTGCCGTCCTTCGCAATGGTCCAGTCGCCCCGGCGGACCTTGTCGACTCCGCCCGAGAACAGCCGCCGTTGCAGGAAGCCGTCGGGCGCCGCCAATCGTGAAAAGGCAGACCCTTTGCCCAGCTTTGGACATCGACGATCTCCCACCTCATTGACCGCGTAACGGCGCTTCACGCAATGCAACGACGGGGCTGACCAGCCGACGCGGACACACAAAAATGACAGGGGTCCGCGGTCTCGGCTGGCCATAACCAAAGTTAAACGATGAGTCACTGGAGGCCGTGCAGTCCGTCAGTTTCAAGGAATGCCCGCAAGCTTGGCCATTCGCCTGTCTTGCTCGCCGGCGCCGGAGCTGAGAATGTTATTCGGGGGGTCGCTCATGGATCCGTTCGACTTTGTCTTCACGCTATTTGGCCTGCTGCTAGGCTTCACCCTGGTTCAGCTGCTGAGCGGGTTCGTCCGGGTGATCAAGGCATCTCATGTTGTCCCGGCCGAGGGTTCGGAAGCGGTACGGCTAGGCTGGCTCACGCCCCTGCTTGGTCTGTTCGTGTTGCTCGACATTACGAGCTATTGGTCCAACATCTGGACCGTCCGCGCCCTAATCCCGATGGGGCTCGACGTCTTGTTTGGCGTCCTGCTCCTCGTCAGCATCTATTATTTCGCGGCCTCGCTCGTCTTTCCTGATCGGCCCACCGACTATCCCGATTTGGACCGATGGTTCTGGTTGCATCGGCGCAAGGTCCTGGGCTGCATTTTCGTCGTCAACCTCGCCTGGATCGGACTGGCGAAGAGCCAGGCCGCGCCGCTTCGAAGTCTGGCCGCGACAATCGCGATTCAAGTCGCCTACTTCGTACCCCTCGCGGTAGCGGCCCTCGCTCGAACTTCCAGGATCGTGGGGGGATCGCTGGCCATGCTCGTCCTTCTGTATCTTGGTTTGGCGGTCGAGGTATTGATCGAGCGTTTCTGACGATTCAGGGCCGAGGATGCAGCAGTGGATCGAGTTCTGTACGGAACAGATCCAAATTGCGTTTGTTGGCGTGCAGCTTTGCGTTTCCGTTGGCGCTTCGAATCTGTAGGCGCCTCGAAACATAGGACCGGAACTGGATTCTATCTAAAAAAGCGCGTATCTTCTGATACTTAGCCACTGAGACAGCAGGAGCGGTAATGATTGGCTCGGTGAAAGAGGGCCCCAACCACTATGAAATCCTGGGGCTTACGCCATCAGCAACCACCGATGACATCGAAAAGGCGTTCGCCGCCCGGATGAAAATGCGGATCACGAATCCCGAAGAGGCTGAAGACCCGCTGAAACTCCGCGCGGCCTATAAAGCGCTCCACGATCCATTCTGGCGAAGGATTTACGATTCTGAGCAGGGCTTTGCACCGTTATCTCGTCCAAAGCCCACACCGAGCGATTCCCCGCAATCCGGCACCGAGGAGAGGGTAGCGCCATTCATCGCTGCAGCGTTGCGCCAGCCCGCCGTGCAGGCCGAGCATCCCACTTCCCCGGATTTCATCTTGTTGGACGGTTCCCGAGGCGCGGAATCGACGATTGAGGAGAGGCCGGAGTCGTCCATTGCAGAAATTGATTATCCGACGGAGGACGAAGCCCCCGTTCCTGATACGCCCGGACGTCGCAGCGACTGGAACCGTACGGGCGCGGCAGCGGGTTTCGCGGTCGTGGGGCTTGGACTCGTGAGCCTCCTGTTCGGAATTTGGGGGAACTTCGATCGTTCGCCGGAAACCGTGCGCGCGCCGACGACGGCACGGGTCGAGCAAAGTGGGTCCCGCTCTGGAGTCCTCGCTCAAAGCCGACCGCAGCAAGCCGCTCCGATCCAGGAGGATACGTCTTCTTTCCCATCAGGGCCCGCTGTTGAACCGGTGCAACCAGGCGGCGTTGACCCAGCTGCTGTCAACAACTCAATAATGGATCGCTCTGCTCAGGCTCAAGCTGCCGACAGTGTCGCGGACACTCCAATCGCGGATCGCCAGGAGTCCTCGATCATCGCGAGTCCGACCGATCCTCTAGCACCAGTCCCGGCACCGGGCTCGACTACCGGCAATTCCCCGACCGCACCACCGGTAACGATTGCCCAATCGCCACCTGCGGCGGCCTCTCAAGCAGTGACTAGCGTTCCGGCC
>JBKPON010000192.1:0-25429 GCA_046733135.1 Pseudomonadota bacterium
GCCGCATGGCGCTTTAGGCGCTCGTGGGTGAGCTTCCAGCTTTTCGGCCACTTCGCCTTGAGCGTGGACGTAGCGAACTCTTCGAGGAACGGAGAAAAGGCAAGTTCGACGGCGACCCGCCTGGACTCCTTGGCTTCCGCGGCAACGTCCCTGCCCTGCTTGACCAGCAAATAGACGCGCTCGGCTTCGCGGCGGGCGACGGTAGGACGTAGCGGCCCCTCCTTGCCGATCGTATAGCGGCGTGTCTTTCCAGCCCGTCCGCCAATCCGGTATTGCAGGAGATAGACTTTGGCTCCGGCTGGCGTGACCTTGACCCCGAACCCCGGCAACTTGTCGTCCCAGAGATAGTGATCCACTGGCCCAGGTCGGAGGGCGTTGACCGCCTCGGTAGTGATACGTCCCGTTGCCACGCCGTGATTACTAGGCCCTCTTCTAGTAAGCACGCAAGCGTTAAACGCCGTGAACGTTAGTGGAACCAAATTATGAGAACGAAGCAGATTCAGTGGAGTGAAGATCAGTTCCCTCTCTGTTCTACTCTAGAACTTCTAAGCTTGGGGTCGCAGGTTCGAATCCTGCCGGGCGCGCCAGTCTTACGGAGTTCTTGAAGTTACCTGCTGTTCATCAGGTAACCATAGGAATCGCCTCGACACGTGATGCTCTCGAGAAAGCCGGCGCTGTTCTCAAACTCCAAAGATCGACCGTTTGCGCCAAGGCCGTCAGGCACCGAATGCCACATCAAATTCAGTGATCTTGGCGAGGAGATGGTGGCCTAGCCAAATTTCGCACAGGCGCAGGCCCTTCAGGGACCTCGCTTGTCTGACCGCCTCTTCATCGGTCGCTGCCGTGATCATTTGAGCGTCGACGTTCTTACCCTCATGGTCGAGGCAGTAAACGTTGTACTCCCGCATGGGCGTACCCCCGAAAAGCGAGTTTAACTCTCAGGGCACGACCAGCCGAGTACGCAGCCGGTCGCAATACGACGCGCCTAAACTTCCGTTTTCGGCCTCGGTTCCACCCGTTACGATTTTGTCCGCTTCCCTGCTCGACGTTCGATTTCGACCCAAGGTGGGCACTCGGGATCAGGCACGAAAAGCCACTTCGCTGCGATTGCCGCAAGTGCGGCACCGATCAGCTGCGCGACGATGAACAGCGGCACGTCGTGGGGAGCGATACCAGCGAATGTGTTGGTGAGACTGCGCGCGACGGTGATCGCCGGATTGGCGAAGCTGGTCGACGAGGTGAACCAGTAAGCCGCGGTTATGTAGAGCGCGACGCTCGCCGGAACCCACTCGCGCCTGTAGCGAACCGTGCCGAGGATCGTCAGAATCAGCCCGAACGTTGCAATCAGCTCTCCCAGTCCCTGGCCGAGGCCGGTTCGGGCTTTCAGCGACAGCTGCAGCGTTGGCAGGTCGAACATTCGGTGCGCCGCCCAAGCGCCAAGGATTCCAAAGATCAACTGAGCGGCGATGTAGGCTGCCGCATCGAACCATTTGAGTTCGCCGCGGGCGGCGGAAACCAGGCTCACCGCCGGGTTCATGTGCGCCCCCGAGATCGGCCCGAGCATGGTGATCAAAACGAACAACATCGCGCCAGTGGCGAGCGTGTTTCCGAGCAGTGCCACAGCATCATTACCGGCCGATAGCTGCTCCGCCATGATGCCGGAACCAATTACCGTCGCGAAAAGAAAGAACGACCCAAGCGCTTCCGCCGCAAGTCGTCTGTCCAGTCCGTGAGGATCATCCATCCATCGCTTCTATAGTGCGGCTGTGACAGTCGGACTACGATGTTGAATGTCTGCTTGCGAGCGAGATCGCCGGCCGTGCGGAAATGCTTGAAGGACATTCATTCGCGATAGATGACGAGAACGATTCGTGAACAACCTCTCGATGAGATCCGGCCATTAAAAGCGACAATTCCTGGCGCGCAAAAGCCCCACGTGTCCGTTTGTCGTCCGCTGTTCGCCAAGAGGTGAATCTGTTAACCTAGCGTCTACTGCTCGGAAGTGCTCTCAAGGGGGGCGACATGGGCAAATCCACTGCACTGACTCCCGGTTCGAATACGGACGCCAGGGCGCGCTGGTCCAAAGCAGCGGACAGATGCCTTCGCGTGACGTGGAGCATGTGCCTAGCTCTTTCGGTTTCGCTGACCGGTTGCGCAGTCTCGGGGATGAGCGATTTCAGTTCGCACGCGCCGCCTGCAACGGCCAGTCCCATTGCTCCGGATGAAGGCGTTCCGGTCGAGATGGGCGCGCCACCGCCTCCGCCACCCCCAGCGCCGGCTTTCGAACGCGATGGCGGCGACGGAGCTGACGGCCCGAATCGCGTCAGGCATTCGCCCGCTGTGTCTGGCGCGGCCAATGCGGAAAGGGACAGCAATTCGACAGCCGGAGTCAGCGAAGGACCAGCGGCGAGCCCAACACCAGGTTCCGGAGATCAGCGCGTCTTCTGTGAAATCACGGGCAAGTTCATGCCAATGCGCGCGTGTGAAGAGGCAAAAACAATCGCGGCGAATGCCCGACAGGGTTTGGGAGCCGTTGAATATCCCGACACGATCACCCGCGGCGAAACTCGCATGGTGTCATTCACCGTGCGCCGGGCGGCTGCTGGCGAATCCCTTCCTGTGCCTGGCAGTTCGGCTTCGGCCGGCCAGCCGTTCGCTCTCAAGATCACCGGCCGAATGGCCGCGCTCCTGAAGGGCGAGGGTTTCAAGATCGAACCGGACAAGTTGCAGTACCGCGACATCGGGATCAGCGACGCCGCGCGGTGGGAATGGAACATCACGGCGCTCAAGGCTCCCCATCATCACCTCACGCTGACCGCCTACATGGTGGTCGAAGCACCCGACGGCTCAACCACCGAGTCAGCCATCATTCCATCGAAGGAAATGGACATTCCGGTGAGAGTGACCATTCCGCAGTGGTTTTCAGACATCACCGACGCCGTCGTCTCACTCTCGAATTCGGCTAAGGCGATGATTGTCGCCCTCATGGCGGTCGTAGTTGCGCTCATGGCTTTCAGGGCGAAGGTGGCAGAACTGATCGGTTCCCCTCGTCGCGACCGCGCGGACCAAAAGACTTAAGCCCATTCCTTCCGCGTGAGCAGCCGTTTAATTTGCGTTAACTTCCATGTTGCTCGGGGAACGGGCTGTCCATGAGAACGTCAGCTTGTGGATTCGGGAGGGGCGCTGAACCGAAAAAGGATCTCGCCAGTCGATCGCAACTCGAAATGGTCCTCGTCAATGTACTCGACCGCCTCGCCCGTATCTAGCGCGTAGCGCTTTCGGCCGGGTATCATTCTGGCTCCCCGTGTGGTTCGAAACTCGCGAAAGTCCGAGAACTCATAGAGCCACATCTCTTCGTCGCGCGCGCCCCGGACGGCGATCTGTCTCATCAATCGTTCCACGAGTCCGCCCCGTTCAAACGTTGAACATTAAATTAATGGGCGGCCGATTCAACCCCTTGAACGATAAGGATTTAAAGTAGCGGACAACAAACAGGACTACCGTTCCATCAGAGATTTCAAATCATCCTTGCGCTCGTCGTCGTGTCCTGGCTCCCCGTCCTGCTGACCCTCGCGCGCTCGTGATGAAGGGGGGATGACGGGGTCGAGAAGAACCGAGCGCTCAGTTCCCAGTTCCTCGCATGACCTCTTCCGCAGCCACAGCGACCAGGCCATGGCCAAAAGGACGAGGACGGCCGGAGCGATCCATATCAGGAACATGATAGTGAGGAGTTTCACGATGCGCGCACTAAGCCTTTGATAGTGCGCTAAGAAAGCCAGTCGCGTGAACCTGTCCGAAATCGGAACGCCGTTGTTGCGGCGGCCATTTGCCCCTTGCACTTCGCGCGGGATGAATGTGCCCCCAACCAAGAGGCTGGATCCAGCCCCTGGTCCCCGTCGCTTGGGGAAATCGCTCGTGGTGCGTCTTCGCCAGTGGCCGAGATTTAGCAGGCATGGGATCGTGCGGTAGAGGAGGCGGCATGGCCTCCCAGCCGCCGGAGCGGCTATTCCGGCCGGATGGACCCGCTGGCGCCGGACGTTCGTTCGGCAGGCGGAGGTGGATCCTATGCCGTCGCTGTGGAGAGCCGGAAGTCAACCACAACCATTCCCGCCGCTCAAGCAGGATGCGAGCTGCGACCTGGTGGTCGTCGGAAGCGGAATCGCCGGCTTGTCTTCCGCCTACGAAGCCGCACGATGCGGAGCGAAGGTAATTGTCCTCGACCGGCGACACATCACGGACGGAATGACGGCGCGGACGACGGCGCACCTCGTTTCGGAAATCGACGATCGCTATTTCGAGCTGATCAGCAACGTCGGCGAAGAAGATGCGCGCCTCTACCATGAAAGCCAGGTCGCAGCGATCAATCGCATTGAGACGATCTGCCAGGACGAAGGCATCGATGCCGATTTCACGCGGGTTTCGGGCTATCTCATGCCAGCGGAAGTCCAAGACGTCGAAGAGCTGCAGCGCGAGTACGAGGCCTGCCGTAAGCTCGGTGTCGAGGTCGATTGGGCGGACTCAGCGCCTTACGAGGTCGGGCCCGGCTTGAGGCCATTGAGATTTGGAAACCAGGGGCGCTTCCACCCGCTTAAATATTGCGCTGGGCTGGCTCGGGCGATCCAGCAGCGGGGCGGACATCTCCATGGGGACACCGCGTATGTCGGCCATGAGGAAGAGAACGGTCAGGTCGTCATCCGGACTGAGAAAGGTCCGATCGTTCGCGCCGAGGCGGCCCTGTTCGCGACCAACTCGCCGGTCAACGACCGCGTCGCCATCCATACCAAGCAGGTGCCGATGCGCACCTATGCCATGGCCGGACGCGTTCCGCGCGGAAGCGTCGAGGACGCGCTCATCTGGGACACGCTCTCGCCTTATCATTATGTTCGGCTCCAACCCGCCGACCAGGAAGAAGACTGGTTAATCAGCGGCGGCGAAGATCATCGGACCGGAACGGCGGACGACATGGAGGAGCGGTTCGCGCGGCTGGAAGCGTGGACCCGCAAACACTTTCCGAGTTTCACGAAGCCCGAATATCGCTGGTCAGGACAGGTGATGGAACCGGTGGATGGTCTGCCCTATTCGGGCCGAGATGGCTCTGACCGGATCTATGTCCACACTGGTGACAGCGGCACCGGCATGACGAACGGAGTGGCTGGCGCGCTCAACTTCATCGCGCTTTATCGTAATGGCAAGGCGCACTTCGCTGATCTCTTCGATCCCGGTCGGAAACCGAAGAGCCGCCTCTCGCTTGGCGAATATGTTAAGGGGCAGGGCCCGGTCGTCGCCAATCTCGCCGAATATGTCGAAGCGGGCGAGGTCGACAACATCGATGCCATCAAGCGCGGTGAGGGCGCGATCCTCCGCTGTGGCATGGCCAAGCATGCCGTCTATCGGGCGGAGGACGGAACGATCGTCGAGCTCAGCGCAATCTGCACCCATGTAGGGTGCGTCGTTCACTGGAACAGCTTCGAGAAGTGCTGGGACTGTCCTTGCCACGGGTCACAGTTTCAGCCGGATGGGAGCGTGCTCAATGCTCCTGCGATAAGGCCGCTGGCACGGGTTGATGAAGCTGCCGAGCCAACGGCCCAACAGGATGAAGCTCATGCCGCCAAGTGATTGGGGCTAACGCGAGCCTGCTACGCATTGAAGAAATTTCGAACGTGCGATTGGCAGGTACTAGGTCACCTGCATCTGTGACCGCCACAAACTTTAGGCATTCGGCCCTTCGATTTGGAGGTCCGTGGTCCCGTGACTTCTCGCCCACGCGATGGCATCCGTCTCCGCCTCTTGAATGGTGGCGAAGTCAGCCCGACTGGCACCAGAAATGGCCTTTCCGCCCGCGTAGACTGAGCCCGTCCAGCTTATGCGACCATCCCCTTGACGGTCTATGTGGATGCGATCAGCGGTATCCGGCGCTCGCTCGCCGGGCGTGAGCTTTCTAATAAACACGCAACCTCCCCATGCCCCGGCATAAGCATATCACACGCAACGAACTACGCGAGAACGAACCACTCAGAATTCATGGATGGGTCTTCACCGCAGCGTTCTTGGCGGGTGCCATTGCTCCGTCAGCAGAGCCCTGGCGCCGCATTCTGCAGGTCATCGCAAGCGGAAGACTGAGGCACACGTCCCTGTCAGACTCCGAACGTAAGGCTCAATGCCTCGCCGCCGCCAAGCTCGCCCTTGCATCTGTAATTTCCTGACGCTCGTCATCGCCGCGCTCGGTCATTCCTCCCAGTTCGGCATAATAATGGTTCGCCAGCTTAACGTCGCCGGCGAGCTTCGCCGCCCGCGCGGCTCCATAGAGTCCGGCTAGCCTTCGCGGAGCGCGTCGGAGTGACGCCTCATATTCCACCAGTGCCTCCCGGGGCCGTCCGAGATCGAGCAGCAGCTCGCCGAGCTGCTCGCGTGCAGGAAGAATCGCTCCGGGTGTGACCGGATGCTTTTCGGTTGCATCGTCAAGATCTGCTGCCGATCGCATGAGGCGGAGGGCATCATCGGATTTGCCGCTTGCGTGAGCGAGCCAACCATCGGCGATCTGGTGCTGAATGAGTATCTGCTTTCGCCAGTCATATTCGCCAGCAGGGATCCTCAGCGCCAGTTCGATTTCGCCAAGCTTTGCGATTGAAGCTCGAGCCAGGTCCAGCTTGCCCGCCTTGGCCGCCCCAACGGCTCTGGCGAAATAGACGTTGGCGATTGCCCACTTGTGGTTCGATAGGGCTGTTAGCGCGGCGAGGTTGGACGGCAACATGAAGGTCGCCGCCTCGTCCCAGCGTCGCCGCTCGAGCAGGATTCGTCCGGGGATGGCCGTAACCGCATAAGCCACGGTCGGAGACGGTGGCTCGGCCTGACGGATCGCCTTCAAATCTTCGAAGACTTGCAGTGCTTCTTTATCCTGGCCGGTCTGCAAATAAGCATAGACGAGGTAGTCCATGGCGTGGAGGCGCTGGTCCCACGATCCGGTCATGCCCATCTCTGCCGCGTGAGCCCGCGCCGCGGCCTCGGCGGCGAGGTTCGACTTGATCGATTCATCCCACAAGCCGAGCCGTGTGAAGATATGCGAGGGCATATGCTGCGCGTGGGCCGAGTCAGGTGCAATGCTCGCGTATCGTCGAGCCGCAGGAAGCGCCAGTTGGGCGAGAGCGGGGTAGTCGAAGCTGTGAATCAGATAATGCGCCACGCCCGGATGATCAGGATTTCGCGCTAGGACGTCGTTGAGGATCGTGGCCGCTTGTCTCTGCCTCGCAAATTTCGGGTCGCCGTCCATCGTCCCGGCAGCGATTAGGGAAAGCGCGTAAAAGACTGTCGCTTCATCGTCTTGTGGATACCGGCCATGAAGCTGTTCCATCATCTTTGAGTAGGCGAGAACACGTGTCTTGAGGTCGACCCGCTCGGAGTCGCGATAGAAGGTATCGAGCGCTGCGATGTAATCGCCCTCCCGCTTGCTCTTCGCGCCCACCGCCTTTGCCTTCTCGATAGCCGCCTTTCCCTTTTCGAACTCGGCTGCCGTGGGTGCCGCCCAGAGTGGATGATAATTGCTCATCGCCTGACCCCAATTGGCGATGGCGCATTGCGGATCGGCGGCGGCCGCCTGCGAAAAACTCCGATCCGACTCCTGATATTCGAACGAATGCAGCCAGCGCAGCCCTGTTTCGAAAAGCTGCTGCGCATCCGGGGTGCAAGTCGTTTCGAAATGAACTTTGCCGAGCTGTGGCGAATGTTCGTGCGAATGTTCCGGTTGTGCTGCAGCCAAAAATAGGGCGGAAACAGGGAGGAGCAGGATCATGGAGCCTCCTGTTGATCTGATGAGGCGCCGTTAGAATAGCACGCTCAGCGCCATGTTTTTAGGAAGTTGTAGATTGTGATGCTGGCGCTGGGCCGGTTACCAGCTCGGATCGGCAGTGAGGTACTTCCAAAGCCCGCGCCATAGCATAGCGCTGAATGTCCATCGTGGTTTGATGACACTCCCGATCGTGAGGTTTATCCTCGGCAACGATGAGTCAGAGTCGCGCCGAACGCCAGCGAACCATCGCCGACATGCTTCGTCATGACGGCCCTCACAGCGCGGAAGACCTTGCAACGCGCCTCTTGGAGGCCGGATTCGACGTGAACCAGGCGACGGTCGCGCGGGATCTCGATCAGGTCGGCGCGGTCAAAATCCAGCGCGAAGGGAAGATGGGCTATGCGCTTCCCGAAAGGCTCGGCGAACGCAATCGCCCGGCCGAGCGACTGCAGCGCATTTTCGCCGAATGGGTGCAGGCAGTGGAGACGTCTGGGAATCTCATCGTCGTGCGCACACCGCCGGGATCCGCGCATCTCGTCGGCCTCGCGGTCGACCAGGCAAAGTTTCCGGAAGTCGTCGGGACGATAGCCGGCGACGACGCATTGTTCATCGCCGTCCGCACCGGCCTGCCGCCGGAACCGCTTGCGCAGCGGCTGCGCGACCTCATGGAAGTGCGCTAGCACGCTCGTCACCGCACCAGCTTACCCGGGTTCATGATCGCAAGCGGATCGAGCGCATGCTTGATCGCGCGTAATGCATGCAGCCTCCCCGGCGGGGCCAGGCGCTCAAACTCACCGAGCTTGAGCTGGCCAATGCCATGCTCCGCAGAGATCGAGCCCCGAGCGGCAGTCACCAGATCGTCGACGAAGCGCGTGATCTCCGCGCCTTCCCGTTCGTACCAATCGGGCGCCGAATGGCTCCCGGCGCGCACGTGGAAATGGATATTGCCGTCGCCGAGGTGACCGAAGGCGCTGGCAATGACGCCAGGAAATGCGCGCTCGACTTGTTGCGTGGCCTCGATGATGAACTGCGGCATGTCGCCGACCGCGACGGATATGTCGTGCGCCAGCGTTTGCCCTTCGATGCGCTCGGCTTCGGAGATGGAGTCGCGGATGCGCCAGAAGGCCTCTGACTGCGCTTCGCTGGTTGCGATGACCGCATCCCCGATGGTCCCTTGCTGAAGCGCGCTGGCCATCAGCCGCTCGATCTCGGTGCCCAGCTTCGTTTCCGGATCGGACGTCGCGGCCTCGACAAGAACATGCCAGGGATACTCGCCGCCGAGCGGCGCGCGGGTACCGTGGATGTGCTTGAGAACGAGTGCGAGCGAATCAGCCGAGACCAATTCAAAACCTTCGATAGAGTCCGTCCGTGCCTCCAGGAAGCGCAACAGATCGAGTGCGCGCGCCGGATCCTCAACACCCGCCCACGTGACAATACGGGATGCGATCGCTGGAACCAGACGCAGCGCGACCGCAGTGATCACGCCGAGGGTGCCCTCGCTGCCGATCAGTAGTTGGTCGATGCTGTAACCGCGATTGTCCTTCTTGAGACCCGACAAGCCGCTATGAACCGATGCGTCGGCAAGCACCGCTTCGAGCCCCACGACCAACGATCGCATCGTTCCAAACTTCAACACCTGCGTTCCACCGGCATTGGTGGCCGCCAGTCCGCCAACCGTGCAGCTGCCGCGCGAGCCGAGCGTTAGCGGAAAGCGCATGCCGACTTCGTGCGCTCGGTCGTGGAGTTCCGCGAGGACCACGCCGGCTTCGGCAATCACCAGCCGATTATCCGGACTGATCGACCGGATGTGGTTCATCCGGCGCATCGACAGCAACAAGGCCGAGCCATCCGGGGGCGGTGTCGCCCCCGCGACCATACCGCTATTCCCGCCTTGCGGAACTAGCGGGACGCGATGTTCTGCGGCGAGACGCACGATCGCGACGACGTCATCAGTCGTGGCGGGAGCCAGGATCGCGGCGGCGTCGCCGTGCACGCGCCCCCGCCAGTCGGTGAGCCACGGCTCCATCTCCGCCCGATCGCTGATTACGGCTTTAGGGCCGAGTCTGTGTTCGACCGCCGCGATCAACTGCCGGTGACCATGCATTTCACTGCGGCGCTTGGCATGAGCGGCGACGCGCGTCAAAGCGGGCGCATGGCTGACCCGCGCATCATCATCATCGTCGCCCGCGCACAAAATGGAGTGATTGGGCGCGGGGGCAAGCTGCCCTGGCACATCCCTGCCGACCTCAAACGATTCAAGGCGTTGACGATGGGCGGCGTGATGGTGATGGGCCGTAAGACGTTCGATAGCCTTCCGGGGCTCCTGCCAGGCCGCAGGCACATCGTGCTGACCCGTGACCGGCGGTGGGCGGCCGAAGGCGCTGAAATTGCGCATGATGTTGAAGGCGCGCTAAGGCTCGCCGGCGACCAGCGCATTTCGGTGATCGGCGGGGCGGAAATTTTCGAGATGTTCCTGCCATTGGCCGACCGGATCGAGTTGACGGAAGTGCTCGCCGATATCGGAGGCGATACTTTCCTAACCGATCCGCGGGAAGGAAGCTGCTGGCACGAGACGTTCCGCGAAGATCATGCCGCAGACAACGGCCGTCCGCCCTTTCGCTTCGTTACGCTGGACCGGCTCTAGGTCCGCGGCCTCGATGTGGCGAAGGCGCGAAGGCGCTTGAGCTGCCCAGCAAGGATTCGGTCGACGGCAGGAGCGAGTTTTTCCGCTCCACCGTTGGCAAAGCCGGCCACGCGGTAGTCGAGCGTCAATTGCGACCCGGCGGCTGTCTCCTTGATCTGCACGTCCATCACTCCGCTGGTCGCTTCATAGAGCAGAGGGCCCAGCGCGCCGGTAAGGAGGACGCGCTTGCCCGGATCGACGTACGTCACCCGCAGATGTTCGATCCCGCCGCCCTTTGGGAACCGCTCGCAGAAGCAACCGCCGGGAGAGAGACTGAGGCTGAGATTCTGAGACTTGCCGCTATAGGTGTGCTCGGGATCCCACCAGGCGGCGATGTCGCCGAATGATGCCCAGGCGATCTGGGGTGGAACCACCAGGTTCACCGTCTCGCGAACTTCAAAGCCGTTCGGTGAGGCGCTAGCGACCTCGGCGGCCGCGGGTGCCGAAGCGAACGCAAGAAAAGCAATCAGAATAGTCCGCACGCCGCCCCTCTCCCGTCTAGCCATCCAGAATTGCGTCGATCTGCGCGGCGACTTCGTCGATGGACGCCATGCCGTCGACCCGCCGCACCAGCCCACGCTGCTCGTAATAAGGCAGGATGGGCGCGGTTTTTGCACGATATTCCGCCATGCGCGTACGCACGGTTTCTTCATTGTCGTCCTTGCGGCGTACGAATTCGGTCGAGCCGCACACGTCGCATACGCCCTCCTCCTTCGTCGGACGGAAGGTGTCATGATAACCCGTGCAACATTTGGCACAGCTGAAGCGGCCGGTGATCCGCGTCACCAGCTCATCCTCATCGACCGCGAGCTCGATCACATAATCGAGTCCGCGACCGCGTTCGTCGAGCAGCAGATCCAGTGCCTCCGCCTGCTTCCGCGTGCGCGGATAGCCGTCGAAGATCGCGCCCTTTCCGTCCGCTGAATCGAGTCTTTCGCCGATGAGCGCGCTGACGATTGCATCGCTGACAAGCTGTCCCTTTTCCATGATCGCCTTGGCTTGCAGCCCGACGGGCGTGCCGGACGCCACCGCTTCGCGCAACATGTCTCCGGTCGATAGCTGGACCATGCCGCGGTTCGCCTGGAGGCGCGCGGCCTGCGTGCCCTTCCCCGCGCCAGGCGGCCCCAGAAGGATGATGTTCAGCATGCGGCTATCCCCTGTTCCGCAGCCCCTACCGCCGTCGAGGCGTCGTCTTGAGCTTCGCCTTCTTGATCAGGTCGCCATACTGGTGGGCGATCAAATGGCTTTGAATTTGGCTCACCGTGTCCATCGTCACGTTGACGACGATCAGCAAGCTGGTGCCGCCGAGGCGGAAGTTGAGTCCCGCCTGCGCCGACAAGAATTCCGGAATGAGGCAGATCACCACCAGGTACGCGGCGCCGACGACGGTGATACGGTTCAGTAGATAATCGAAATATTCTTCCGTGGCCTTGCCCGGTCGAATGCCAGGAATGAACCCGCCGTGGCGTTTCAAATTATCAGCGGTCTCTTCGCTGTTGAATTGCACCGCCGTGTAGAAGAAACAGAAGAAGGCGATGCCGACGCCGTAAAGCGCCATGTACGCTGGCGAGCCGTGCTGCAGAAAGGTGCTGATGGTGATCAGCCAATCGCTGGCGGCGCCCTCCGACGTGGCGCGGTTCCCGGCCCACTGAATGAAGGTAAGCGGCATCAGCAGCAGCGATGAGGCGAAAATCGGCGGGATCACGCCCGCGGTGTTGAGCTTGATCGGCAGATGCGATCGCTCCTGCTGCATCCCGCGAGCCGTCTGCCGTTTGGGATATTGGATCAGCACCCGGCGCTGCGCGCGCTCCATGAAGCAGATGAAGAGGATGAGCGCAGCGGCGAGCGCGATGATGCCAAAGATCAGGACCGGACTGATCGAGCCCGTGCGGCCGCCCTCGAGCAGCTGCGCGATCGCCTGCGGGAGACGCGCGACGATTCCGGCCATGATGATTAGCGATACGCCGTTGCCAATGCCGCGACTGGTGATCTGTTCGCCGATCCACATCAAGAACAGAGTTCCGCCCACGAGACTGACCGTGCCCGCGACCTCGAACAGAAAGCCTGGCTGAACCACGGCCTGAATGCCCTGCGCCACCGACTGGGATTCCAGTCCGCGAACCGCCAGATAGCCCTGTACCAAGGTAATCGCGACCGTCAGGTAGCGCGTGTATTGGTTGAGCTTCTTCCGTCCAGTCTCGCCTTCCTTGCGGAGCTGCTGCCATGGCCCGTAGAGTGTTGCTCCGAGCTGCACGACGATCGACGCCGTGATGTACGGCATCACACCCAGTGCCACGATGCTGAAGCGCTCGAGCGCGCCACCAGAAAAAGTGTTGAAGACGTCAAGGATGCCGCCGCTTTGCGTCTGGTAGAGGGCGTTCATCGCCACGGGATCAATGCCGGGCACGGGAACAAACGAGAGCAAGCGGAACAGAATCAGCGCGCCGAGAGTAAACCACAGCCTTTTCTTAAGCTCGGTCGCCTTCTGGAAATTGGCGAACGTAATGCTGGAGGCGAGTGTTTCGGCTGCAGATGCCATGAATTAAGCGGTCCTCGAAAATTGAACCGCTCGTCCTGAGTAGCCAGTGAGCTTGTCGAACTGGCGTATCGAAGGATCGCCCTTCGACACGGGCCTTCGCCAGGCTCAGTCCCTACTCAGGATGAGCGGGATTGAGCGTATATAGTGGGCCTTCGCCAGTTGTCAGGCCTCGGTCTTCTTCGCGGCCTTGCGCGAGCCCTTTTTGGCCGCAGCGAGCTCGGCCGGGTTCTTGTGCTCGATGAGCTCAATCGAACCGCCAGCTTTTTCCACTGCCTCGCGCGCGCCCTTCGACACGCCAGCGACCTGGAATGCCAGCTTGGCCTTGAGTTCGCCCTTCCCCAGCAATCGGACGCCGTCCTTGCCGCCGCGCGCGAGCCCGGCGGCCTTGAGCGAGGCGTGATCGAGCGTGCCCTTCGCGTCGAGCTTGCCGGCGTCGATCGCCTTCTGGACCGCGCCGATGTTCACCTCGGCATAGTCGCGCGCGAAGATGTTGTTGAAGCCGCGCTTCGGCAGCCGCATGTGGAGCGGCATCTGGCCGCCCTCGAAGCCGTTGATCGACACGCCCGAGCGCGACTTGGCGCCTTTCTGGCCGCGGCCCGCGGTTTTGCCGAGCCCCGAACCGATGCCGCGGCCGACACGCACGCGCTGCTGACGCGCGCCTTCATTGTCTCTGAGTTCGTTGAGTTTCATGTCGTTGCACTCGCTTTCGCTTTTGTCGCGCAGGCCCTTTCGGGCGGTTGAAATAAGTTAGGCAGCTTCCTCGACGGTCACTAGGTGCGCTACCTTCTTGACCTGGCCGCGAACCTCGGGGGTTGCCTCGACCTCGATGGTCTTGTGCAACTTGTTGAGGCCAAGGCCGACGAGAGTCGCCCGCTGAGTCTTGTCGCGGCGAATCGGCGATCCGGTCTGCGTGATCTTGATCTTCGGCATTTGAGGTTACTCCACCACCGCTTCGGCCTGCGCCTCGGCTTCGACAGCGCTGGCTCCGCCGCGTCCGAGCAGGTCGGCGACCTTCTTACCCCGACGCTGAGCGACCGAGCGCGGACTGGTCTGTTCCTTCAGCGCCTCGAAGGTCGCGCGGATCATGTTGTACGGATTGGACGTGCCGACCGACTTGGTGACGACGTCGGCAACGCCCAGGCTCTCGAAAATGGCGCGCATGGGACCGCCGGCGATGATGCCCGTACCGGCGGGTGCCGAGCGGATTGCGACGCGGCCCGCACCGAAATGGCCCAGACCGTCGTGGTGCAGCGTCCGGCCGTCGCGCAGCGGAACGCGAATCATCGCCTTCTTCGCAGCCGCGGTCGCCTTGCTGATTGCCTCTGGGACCTCGCGCGCCTTGCCATGGCCAAAGCCTGCACGGCCCTTGCCGTCGCCGACCACCACGAGCGCCGCGAAGCCGAAACGCTTGCCGCCCTTCACCGTCTTGGAGACGCGGTTGATGTGGACGAGCTTCTCGATCAGCTCCTCGCCACCATCGTCGTCGTCGCGGCGTCCGCGACGATCGTCCCTACGACCACGACCGCCACGATCGCCGCCGCGGCCTCGGCCGCCGCCGGGTCCACGGCCTCCGCGGCCGCCGCGTGGCCGCTCCTGCGGCTGCTGTTCAGTCGGAGCTGGATCCCCCGAGGCGTCGGTCGTGGCGACCGCATCCTCTTTGGCGGGGACTTCGGCCGGGGGCTGCTCGCCGCCCTCCTGCGTCACTTCCGGGGTTTCGTTCTCTTGTACCATTTAGAACTCCAGGCCGCCTTCGCGGGCGGCATCGGCGAGGGCCTTGACCCGGCCATGAAACAGGAAGCCGCCGCGATCGAACACGACGTTCGACACGCCGGCCTTCTTCGCGCGCTCGGCGAGCGTCTTGCCGACGGCCGCAGCGCCGTCCTTGGTCGCGCTCGTCTTGCCTTTGAGGTCCTTGTCGAGCGTCGAAGCGGACGCGAGCGTCACTCCGGCAGTGTCGTCGATGACCTGCGCGTAAATGTGCCGACCCGAGCGATGGACCGACAGCCGCGGCTTGCCGGCGGTGCGGGCGCGAAGCGCGCTACGCACCCGGCGGCGGCGGCGTTCGAAGAGTGAGAGTTTCGCCATGGCTTACTTCTTCTTGCCTTCTTTGCGGAAGATGTACTCGCCGCGATATTTGATGCCCTTGCCCTTGTACGGCTCGGGTTTGCGCCAACGCCGAATCTCGGCCGCGACCTGGCCCACCTTCTGGCGATCGATACCGCTGATCTCGACCGTGTTCTGGTCGGGAGTTTTGACCTCGATGCCCTCGGGGACCGGGAAATTGACGTCGTGGCTGTAGCCAAGCTGCAAGCGCAGGTTCTTGCCCTGAGCCTGTGCGCGATAGCCGACACCGTTGATCTCGAGCACCTTGGTGAATCCCTCGGTGACTCCGGTGACGAGGTTCTGCACGAGCGTGCGCTGCATGCCCCAAGCGGCACGGTTGCGCTGTGCCTCGACCAGCGGAGTTACGAGGATTTCGCCCTCGGCAACCTCATATTTCACGAGATCGTCGAGAACCTGCATCGCGAGGGTGCCCTTGGGCCCCTTCACGGTCAGCGTGCCGCTTTCCACTTCGGCAGTTACGCCGGTGGGAAGGGCAATCGGTTTTTTGCCGATACGGGACATCAGAACACCTCCGCCAGCACTTCACCGCCGACATTCTGATCGCGCGCCTCAGCGTCCGACAGCACGCCGCGGGGGGTCGACACGATGATCGTGCCCAGACCGTTGCGGATCCGCGGAAGCTCACGCGCGGCCGAATAGACACGGCGGCCGGGCTTCGACACGCGCGCCAGATGTTGGATCGCGGGCTGGCCCTCGAAATATTTAAGTTCGATGCGCAGGCCTTTTTGGCCGGCGAGTTCTTCTTCCGCATAACCGCGGATGTAGCCCTCGCGCTGGAGCACATCGAGCACGCGCACGCGCAGCTTCGACGCTGGCGTCAGGATCGAATCCTTGCGCGCCTGCTGTCCGTTGCGGATGCGGGTGAGCATGTCACCCAGAGGATCGGTCATCGCCATTCGTGACTATCCCTTACCAGCTCGACTTGATGACGCCGGGGATCAGGCCCTTGTTGGCCAATTCCCGGAGCATGATCCGCGACAGGCGGAACTTGCGATAATAAGCGCGCGAACGTCCGGTCAGCTCGCAGCGGTTGCGCACGCGCGTTGGATTCCCGTTGCGCGGCAGTTCCGCCATCTTGAGCCGCGCGATCAAACGCTCGGTCTCGTCGCGCGACTCATCGTTCGCGATCTCTTTGAGCTTCGCGTATTTCGCCGCATTCTTCTGAACGAGCTTCTTGCGTCGCTCATTCTTGTTGATCGAACTCAGTTTCGCCATGACTTAAGTTCTTCTCCTTGAGGGAGCCCGCTTACGCGGCCTCCCGCTGCTCCTCAGCCGGGAAGGGGAAGTTGAACAGGCGCAACAGCTCGCGCGCCTCCTCATCCGTCTTCGCCGTGGTGGTTACGATAACGTCCATTCCCCGGACCTTGTCGATCTGATCGTAATTGATCTCGGGGAAGATGATTTGCTCCTTAAGGCCCAGCGCGTAATTGCCGCGGCCGTCAAACGAGCGCGGGTTGAGCCCGCGGAAGTCGCGGACGCGCGGGAGCGCGATCGTCACGAGACGATCGAGGAACTCGTACATGCGGTCGCGACGCAGAGTGACCTTGCAGCCGATTGGCATGCCTTCGCGCAGTTTGAACTGGGCGATCGACTTCTTCGCCTTGGTGATCACCGGCTTCTGGCCCGCGATCTGCTGCATCTCCGCGGCCGCCGTCTCGACGCGCTTCTTATCCTGGGTCGCCTCGCCGACGCCCATATTGATGACGATCTTCTCGAGGCGCGGAACTTCGAGCCGATTCTTGTAGCCGAACTTCTCGGTCATCGCCTTGACGATGCGATCCTCATAGTCGGCCTTCAGGCGCGGCTTGTAATCCGCGGGCTTCTTCGCGGGATTCTCGGCGACCTTCTCGGGCTTCGGCGCCTCGGCCTTTTCGACCTTCGGCAAGGCTTCGATCGCTTCGGCTTCGGCCTTCTTGGCCTCGCCGACCAGCTCGACCTCCTCGGTCACCGGCTCCTGGGTCTCTTCGACCTTCTTTTCATCGTCAGCCATGGATCAATTCTCCAGACTTGACCGCAATGCGGACTTTCTTGCCCTCACGCTCCTCAAACCGAACGCGCGTCGGCGAACCGGTCTTTGGGTCGGCGATCGCAACCTTCGACAGGTGCAGAGGCGCTTCCTTGCGCTCGATCCCGCCCTGCGGGTTGAGCTGCGACGGCTTACGGTGACGGGCGTGGACGTTGACGCCCGACACGATCACCTTGCCCTCCTTGGGCATGACCTTGGCGACCTCACCGGTGCGACCCTTATCCTTCCCGGACAGGACCACGACCTTGTCGCCCTTCTTGATCTTCTGAGCAGCCATTACAGCACCTCCGGCGCAAGGCTGATGATCTTCATGTGCTTGCGCGCACGAAGCTCGCGGACCACGGGGCCGAAGATACGGGTGCCGATTGGCTCCTCATTCTTATTGACCAGCACGGCCGCGTTGGAATCGAAGCGGATTACCGAACCGTCGGGACGGCGGATGTCCTTGGCCGTGCGGACGATCACGGCGCGGTGCACGTCACCCTTCTTCACGCGGCCGCGGGGCGCCGCTTCCTTAACGCTGACGACGATGATGTCGCCAACGCCGGCGGTGCGGCGCTTCGAGCCGCCCAGCACTTTGATGCACTGAACGCGCTTCGCGCCGCTGTTGTCCGCAACGTCCAGGTTGGACTGCATCTGGATCATGGTTCGACCCTTATCCTCTCAAACTTCCTCAAGCCTCGGCTTCCGCTTCGGCGACTTCCTTGGCCTTGGCCTTCTTCGCCGGCTTCTTCGCTGGCTTCTTCTCAGCCTTCTTCGGCGCGGGCTCGGACGGCTCGGCGGCCGGCGCTTCCGGCACCACTTCTCCTGGCTCGGCGATCTCGACCGTACCGACCTTGGCGACGCCGATCCGATCGATGACGGTCCAGGTCTTCAATTTTGAAATCGGAGCACATTCTTCGATGCGCACGATCTCGCCCGGGTGGAACTCGTTCGCCGCGTCGTGGGCATGGTACTTCTTCGACAGCTTGATGATCTTCCCGTAGAGAGGGTGCTTCACCCGCCGTTCGACACGGACAACCACCGTTTTATCGGCCTTGTCGGACACCACGGTGCCGGTGAGGACGCGCTTTGGCATTCCTATAGTCTCCTCAGCCCTGCGCCTGTTGCGCTTGGGCGCGCTGGCTCTGAAGCGTCTTGATGCGCGCGATGGTGCGGCGCACCACGCGGACACGGCTCGGCTTCTCGAGCTGGTTGGTCGCCGACTGGAAGCGCAGGTTGAACTGCTCGCGCTTCAACTCGCCCAGCTGCTGTTGCAGCTGGTCGTCGGTCTTCTGTTTGAGATCGTCGATCGCAGCCATCTTATTTTTCCTCTTCGGCCAAGCTCTCGCCCAAACGGGCGACGACCTTCGTCTTGATCGGCAGCTTCTCGGCCGCACGCTCGAATGCCGTCTTGGCGAGCGAACCTGAGACGCCGTCGAGCTCGAACAGGATCCGGCCCGGTTTCACTCGGGCGACCCAGAATTCTGGCGACCCCTTGCCGGAGCCCATCCGGACTTCGGCCGGCTTGGAGCTCACAGGAACGTCCGGAAAGATGCGGATCCACAAGCGGCCCGAGCGCTTGATATGACGCGTGATCGCTCGCCGGGCCGCCTCGATCTGGCGCGCGGTGATCCGCTCCGGCTCCATCGCCTTCAATCCGAAGGCGCCGAAGTTGAGCTCAGTCCCACCCTTGGCATTGCCGTGGATGCGGCCCTTGAAGGCCTTGCGGAATTTGGTGCGCTTGGGTTGCAGCATTTCTTACTTCCTTCGCGCCTACCGGTTACCGCGCTCTTCGCGCGCCGGGCGGACCCCGGAGGTCTGCGCCTCCATCATCAGTCGATCCTGGGCGAGCGGGTCGTGCGCAAAGATCTCGCCCTTGAAGACCCACACTTTGACTCCGCAGACGCCATAGGCGGTGTGTGCCTCGGCCTCGGCATAATCGACGTTGCCGCGCAGCGTGTGCAGTGGAACGCGGCCCTCACGGTACCATTCCGTGCGAGCGATCTCCGCCCCGCCGAGACGCCCCGCGCAGGTGATTCGAATGCCCTCGGCGCCCAATCGCAGGGCAGACTGCACCGCACGCTTCATCGCGCGGCGGAAGGCGATGCGACGCTCGAGCTGGTCGGCGACGCCCTGGGCGACAAGCTTAGCGTCGATCTCCGGCTTGCGAATCTCGACGATGTTCAGGCTCACTTCTGAGCCGGTCATCTTCTGCAGCTCACGCTTCAGCTTCTCGATGTCGGCGCCCTTCTTGCCGATGATCACACCGGGACGCGCCGCATAGATCGACACTCGGCAAATCTTCGCCGGACGCTCGATTACCACCTTGGAGATGGCCGCCTGCGGTGCCTTCTCGAGGATGTATCGGCGGATCTTCAGGTCTTCGAGCAGTAGTCGACCATAGTCCTGGCCTTCCGCGAACCAGCGGCTGTCCCAGGTGCGGTTGATCTGCAGGCGAAGCCCGACAGGAGAGGATTTCTGACCCATTACGCTTCTTCCTGCTCGCGAACGACGACCCGGAGGCGGCTGAACGGCTTGACGATCCGGCTCGAGCGGCCCCGCGCCCGCGTCATGAACCGCTTCATCGAGATCGACTTGCCGACACTCGCCTCGGCGACGACGAGAGCGTCGACGTCGAGGTTATGGTTGTTCTCCGCATTGGCGACCGCGGAAGCGAGCACCTTGCGGACGTCCTCGGCCATTCCCTTGGGCGAGAACTTCAAGATGTTCAGCGCTTCCTCGACCTTGCGACCGCGGATCATCTCGGCGACGAGGTTAAGCTTGCGCGACGACCCACGAATGGTGTTGCCGATCGCCAACGCTTCCTTCTCGCCGACCTTGCGGGGTGCAGCTGCCTTACCCATTAGCGCTTGCCCTTCCTGTCGGACGCGTGGCCGTGGAAGGTGCGCGTCGGTGCAAACTCGCCGAGCTTCATGCCGACCATGTCCTCATTGACCGAGACCGGCACGAACTTGCGGCCGTTGTAGACATTGAACGTGAGGCCGACGAACTGCGGCAAGATCGTGGAACGGCGCGACCAGGTCTTGATTGGCGCGCGCGCACCCTTGTCCTGCGCAGCTTCCGCCTTCTTCAGCAGCGAAAGCTCGACGAACGGACCTTTCCAGACGGAACGGGCCATGGATTAACCCTTCTTCTTCGCGTGACGCGACCGGATGATGAACTTGTCGGTCGACTTGTTGTGACGAGTGCGGGCGCCCTTGGTTGGCTTGCCCCACGGGGTAACCGGGTGACGACCGCCCGAGGTCCGGCCCTCGCCACCGCCGTGCGGATGGTCGACCGGGTTCTTGGCGACGCCGCGGGTCAGAGGGCGCTTTCCGCGCCAGCGATTGCGGCCGGCCTTGGCGAGGTTGGTGTTTGCGTTGTCGGGGTTCGACACCGCGCCAACAGTCGCCATGCAGTCCGAACGAATATAGCGTTGCTCGCCCGAATTCAGCCTCACAATGACCATGCCGCGGTCGCGCCCGACGACCTGGACATAGGTGCCTGCGGCACGTGCGATCTGGCCGCCCTTGCCCGGCTTTAGCTCGACGTTATGGACGATGGTGCCGACCGGCATCTGGCCGATCTCCATCGCATTTCCCGGCTTCACGTCGACCTTCTTCCCGGCGATCACCTTGTCGCCTGGAGCGAGGCGCTGGGGAGCGAGGATATAGGCCTGCTCGCCGCCCTCATAAGTGACGAGCGCGATGAAGGCCGAACGGTTCGGGTCATACTCCAGCCGCTCAACGGTCGCGGGAAGGTCCCAGGTGCGGCGCTTGAAATCGACGATGCGATAGCGCTGCTTGTGGCCCCCGCCGATGCCACGCGAGGTCACATGCCCCTTGTTGTTGCGGCCGCCAGTCTTGGTCTTGCCTTCGGTCAGCTTCTTGACCGGCTTGCCCTTCCAAAGGGTCGAACGGTCGACCAGGATCAAGCCGCGGCGGGCAGTTGAGGTCGGCTTATATTGTTTGAGAGCCATGACTTAGATCCCGCTCGTGATGTCGATGGTCTGCCCTTCGGCGAGGGTGACGATCGCCTTCTTCATATCTGAACGCTGGTAGGGCTTTCCCTTCCAGCGCTTGGTCTTTCCCTTGGACACGATCGTGTTCACGTTCGTCACTTTCACGTTGAACAGCGCCTCGACGGCCGCCTTGATTTCCGGCTTGGAGGCTGCGGGCGCGACCTTGAACACGACCGCGTTGGTCTCCGACAGCATCGTCGACTTTTCGGTGATGTGCGGCGCGAGCACGATGTCGTAATGGCGCGCATCCGGCGCCTGCGTCGGCTTCTTAGCCATTGAAGCGGTCCTCCAGCTTTTCGACCGCGGCGCGGGTCAGGACCAGCGTCTCGTGGCGCATGATGTCGTAAACATTGGCGCCAACTGCCGACAGCAGGTTGATGCTCTCGAGATTGGACGATGCGCGCGCGAAACCGACGTTGAGGGCGTCGCCGTCGATCACTAGCGCGGTCTTGCCGAAGCCGAGCTGATTGAGCTTCGTCTTCAGCTCCTTGGTCTTGCCCTCGTTGAGGTCGAGGTTGTCGAGAACGATGAGGTTGCCCTCCTTCGCCTTCGACGACAGCGCCATCTTGAGGCCGAGCTGGCGAACCTTCTTGTTGAGGCTCGACGTGAAAACCCGGGCGCGAGGACCGTGGGCCTTGCCGCCGCCGATGAAGATCGGCGCCCTGCGGTCGCCGTGGCGAGCCGTGCCGCCGCCCTTCTGACGGCCGAACTTCTTGCCCGTGCGCGCAACGTCGCTGCGCTCGCGGGCCGCCCGCGCCGGGGCGCGACGGTTGATGAGCTGCCAGGTGACGACGCGATGCAAGATGTCGGCGCGCGGCTCGACGGCGAAGATTTCGTCCTTAAGCTCGATGTCGCCGCCCTTGGCGGAGCCACTGCCAGCTAGGGTCTGTACCTTGACCTTCATCTTAGCCTTCCTTGCCCTCGTCGGCATCGGGAGCGGGCTTCGTGCTCTCCTCCGCCGCGGCGGCCTTTTCATTTTCTGCGGTCTGAGCGGCGTCGGCGGCTTCAGCCTCGGCAGCAGCGTCAGCTTCCGCCTCGGCGGCAGCGCCGGCTTCCTGCTCGGCGGCGATGGCCGCAACCTCCTCGTCGCTCGGCAGCGCCGGGATTTCGTGGACCGCTGCCTCATCGACCAGTCCCGCCTCAGGCACGTGGACTTCCTGTTCCTTCAGCTCCTCGAGGATGCCGGCCGGGTAGGGCGCCGCATCCGGACGCGGAAGTTTGATCGCGTCGTGCACCGTGAGCCAGCTCCCCTTATGGCCCGGCACGGAGCCCTTGATGAACAGCAGACCGCGGATCGGATCGGTCCGGACCACCTCGAGGTTCTGCTGGGTACGGTTCCGCGCACCCATGTGGCCGGCCATTTTCTTATTCTTGAAGACGCGGCCCGGATCCTGACGATTACCGGTTGAGCCGTGCGACCGGTGGGAAACCGAGACGCCGTGCGTGGCTCGCAAACCGCCGAAGCCCCAGCGCTTCATCGCGCCGGCAAATCCCTTGCCCTGGCTGACTCCAGCAACGTCGACCAGCTGGCCCGGTACAAAATGGTCGGCACTGATGTGCGCGCCGATATCGAGCAAAGCGTCTTCGGCGACGCGGAATTCGACGACTTTCACCTTCGGTTCGACCTCGGCCTTGCCGAAGGCGACGCGCTGCGGCTTGGCGACGTTCTTGGCCTTCGCCTTGCCCGCTCCGAGCTGGACGGCACTGTAGCCGTCACTGCCCTGCTCGCGGCGGCCGACGACTTGCACGTCGTCCAGCTGCAGGACGGTGACCGGAACGTGCCGACCGTCCGCCTGGAACAGACGGGTCATTCCGACCTTCTTCGCGATCACGCCGGTGCGCATGATCCAGACTCCCTTACAGAGGCACCGCGGGACCATCCCGAGGTGCGTGCAGCCCATCCAAATGTTGCGTGCCCCGCCTGGGCTAGTGCTCCGTATCGAGTACGGGGCGGCGGGGACGCAGCCCGGAGCTGATCTCCGGCGGTATCCTCGGCTTTCGTCATCCCGGACTTGATCCGGGATCTGCCTTTTCTTCCCGCGACGCAGGAGGAAGGCGGATCCCCGCTTTCGCGGGGATGACGGACTGGCCGTTAAGCCAGCTTGATCTCCACATCGACGCCGGCGGCGAGGTCGAGCTTCATCAGCGCATCGACCGTCTGCGGCGTGGGCTGCACGATGTCGAGCAGCCGCTTGTAGGTCCGAACCTCGAACTGCTCGCGCGACTTCTTGTCGATGTGCGGCGAGCGATTGACGGTGAACTTCTCGATACGCGTCGGCAAGGGAATGGGTCCGCGGATGAGAGCACCGGTGCGGCGCGCCGTGTCGGCGATGTCGCCGGTGGCCTGATCGAGCACTCGATGATCGAACGCCTTCAGGCGAATCCGGATGTTCTGCGTTTCCATGTCCCTACCGATGCGAAAGAGCCCGCGAACCACAGCCGGAGCCGCGACCCGCGTAATCCAACAAACTCAAAAGCG
The DNA here is from genome assembly GCA_046733135.1 of Pseudomonadota bacterium. GTDB lineage: Bacteria > Pseudomonadota > Alphaproteobacteria > Sphingomonadales > Sphingomonadaceae > Sphingomicrobium. The sequence continues at coordinate 23,638 of JBKPON010000192.1, forward strand.
AACCGCGCGACCCTGATCCAGAATCGCGCGGTTGGCGCCCTATATTACTTAGTGATGTTCGCGACAACCCCCGCGCCGACGGTACGGCCGCCCTCGCGGATCGCGAAGCGAAGACCCGGATCCATGGCGATCGGAGCGATCAGCTTGACCCCCAGATTCACATTGTCGCCCGGCATCACCATCTCGGTCCCCTCGGGGAGTTGAACCTCGCCAGTGACGTCGGTTGTCCGGAAGTAGAACTGCGGACGATAGTTGGCGAAAAATGGTGTGTGTCGGCCACCCTCGTCCTTCGACAGGACATAGACCTCGGCGCTGAAGTCAGTGTGCGGCGTGATGGAGCCGGGCTTGGCCAGAACCTGACCGCGCTCGACATCCTCACGGCCGACGCCGCGAAGAAGCGCGCCGATATTGTCGCCCGCCTGGCCCTGGTCGAGCAGCTTGCGGAACATTTCGACGCCGGTGACGACGGTCTTCTGAGTGTCGCGGATGCCCACGATCTCAACTTCCTCGCCAACCTTCACAACGCCCTGCTCGACACGGCCGGTGACGACGGTGCCGCGACCGGAGATCGAGAACACGTCCTCGATCGGCATCAGGAACGGCTTGTCGAGCGGACGATCCGGCGTCGGAATCCACTCGTCGACGGCGTCCATGAGCTTCAGGATCGACTCCTTGCCGATTTCGTCGTTCTTGCCCTCGAGAGCGGCGAGCGCCGAACCCGCGATGATCGGAATATTGTCGCCATCGAAGTCGCGCTTCGAAAGTTCCTCGCGAATCTCGAGCTCAACAAGCTCGAGGAGCTCCGGATCGTCAACCTGGTCGACCTTGTTGAGGTACACGACCATTGTCGGAACGCCGACCTGCTTGGCGAGCAGGATGTGCTCCTTGGTCTGCGGCATCGGGCCGTCTGCGGCCGACACGACGAGAATCGCGCCATCCATCTGGGCGGCGCCGGTGATCATGTTCTTCACATAGTCGGCATGGCCCGGGCAGTCGACGTGCGCATAGTGGCGCTTATCGGTTTCATACTCGACGTGGGCGGTCGAAATGGTGATGCCGCGCTCGCGCTCTTCCGGCGCCTTGTCGATGTTCGCATAGTCAGTGAACTCGGCCTGGCCCTTCTCGGCCAGAACCTTGGTGATCGCCGCCGTCAGCGACGTCTTGCCGTGATCAACGTGACCGATGGTGCCGATGTTCACGTGCGGCTTATTCCGCTCGAATTTAGCCTTAGCCATTTTACGCCTCTTCTTCTCTGGAAATCGGGCGGCCCGCCCTGATCGCGAGCGCGCCCATAACTGCTATTTTGCGGTTACGCTAGCTTCGCCTTCACCTCGTCCGCCACGTTCTGCGGCACTTCGTCATAGTGCGAGAACTGCATTGTGTACTGCGCGCGGCCCTGCGTGAAGGAACGCAGCTGGTTCACGTAGCCGAACATGTTGGCCAGCGGCACGATGGCCTCGACCACTTGGGCGTTACCACGGCTGTCGGTGCCCTGGATTTGGCCACGACGACTATTGATGTCGCCGATCACGTCACCAAGATAATCTTCGGGGGTCACCACCTCGACCTTCATCATCGGCTCGAGAATCTTGATGCCCGCCTTTTGCGCGGCTTCGCGCATCGCGCCGCGACCGGTGATCTCGAACGCCAGCGCCGAAGAATCGACGTCATGATATTTGCCGTCGAGCAGATGCACTTCGAAGTCGACGATCGGGAAGCCGATCAGTGAACCCGTCTCCGCGGTTTCCCGCATGCCCTTCTCGACCGACGGGATGTATTCGCGAGGAATGTT
>JBKPON010000193.1:0-9073 GCA_046733135.1 Pseudomonadota bacterium
TCGATCCGGAGCTTCTCTTCCTGGACGAGCCGACCGCGGGCCTCGACCCCATCGCCGCTGCCGCCTTTGATCAGCTGATCCGCTCGCTCAAGGAGCGGCTGGGCCTCACCGTGTTCCTGATCACCCACGATCTCGACACGCTTCACGCCATCTGCGACCGGATTGCCGTCCTCGCTGACAAGAAAGTTCTTGGTGTCGGTACGATACCGGAACTATTGGCTTTGGATCATCCTTGGATACAAGAGTATTTTAACGGACCGCGCGGAAGGGCTGCGGCCGCCAGTTATGAGCACGAGGTCACGGCCTGATGGAAACCCGGTCGAACTACGTCATGGTCGGCGCCGTCACGGTGGCCCTGCTGGCGGGCACTTTGCTGTTCATTGTGTGGCTTGCCGGCCTCTCGAACAAGCAGACCGAGTGCTACGACATCTACTTTCCACAGGCCGTTGGCGGATTGAACAAAGGTTCCAACGTGACCTTCTCCGGCGTCCCCGTCGGACAGGTGAAGAAGATTTCGCTGATGCCCAGCCGCCCCGAATTTGTCTGGGTGCGCATTGAGGTCGACCAGCAGACGCCGGTGCTCCAGGGCACCACTGCACAGATCAAGGGCGTCGGCTTCACCGGAGTCAGCGAAATCCAGCTCGACGGCGCCGTCCGCGGCAGTCCGCCCATCACGCAAACGGGCCCGCAGGGTTGCGCGGTCATTCCCGCCAGCACCGGCGGCCTAGGCGCTCTACTCAACAGCGCTCCCGAATTGATCGATCGAATCCAGCGTCTCACCGAGCGTCTGACAGAGTTGCTCAGCGACAAGAACCAAAATTCCGTCTCGGACATCCTCGAGAATATCGACAAGACCAGCAAGGTGCTCGCCGACAGAGCGCCCGAACTGGGCGACGCCATTCAGGATGCCCGCTTGGCGGTCAAAAATGCTGGCATTGCGGCTCAGCATGTCACCACGCTCACCGACAGCACCAACCGTCTGATCATCGAGCAAGGAGAACCGGCCGCGCAAGACTTGCGCAAGTCGATCGCCTCGGTTCAGGCCGCTGCAGACAGTCTCAACGCGATCATCACCGACGCTCGGCCCGGTGTTCAGAACTTCAGCAAGTCGACCCTTCCCGAAGCGAACAGGTTGGTTCGCGACCTGCGCGAGCTTTCTCAATCGCTGAGGGCCGTGTCCGAACGAGTTGAGCAGCGGGGGATTGGCGGCACTCTGGGGCCTGACCGCCTGCCCGACTATAAACCGAGGAAACAGTGATGAAGCTCATGTTGCGTGTTGCAGCGCCGCTCGCGCTGAGCCTCGCGATTGGCGGCTGCTCCGTCAGCAGTCTGCTGGGTGGCGGAGGCAAGCCCCCCACCACATTGCAGACGCTGACGCCAGAGGCACCCGATCCCGGACCCGCGGCGCGCACCGTCAGTGCCGGGCAGGCAGTGACGATCGGCACGCCGGCTATTCCAAAAGAATTGCGGACGACGCGCGTTCCCGTTCAGATCACGCCGACCGACATCCAATATGTAACGGACCTGCAATGGGTGGATACACCCGATCGGTTGTTCCAGAACTTGGTCGCGGAAACTGTGCGGCGCACGACCAATCGAGTGGTGCTCGATACCCGGCAGTCGACCCTGGATCCGGGTCTGCTGGTAAGCGGCGAGCTTCAGCGCTTCGGCTACGACGCGTCGAACGGGCAGGTCGTCGTCGTATACGACGCATTATTGTCGGGCGCCGGACGTATGGAGAGCCGACGTTTCACGGCGAGCGCGCCAGCCGATGGGAGCGGACCGGCCGTGGGCCCGGCCCTCAATCGCGCCGCCAATCAGATTGCGCAGGAAGTTGCGCAATGGATCGGCGGCGTGAGCTAGGCCAAGCTCTTCGAGGCCTGTTCGAACACGTCCTTGGATAGACCGGGCACGGCGACGATCCGCTCGAGCGCCCGCCGCATCAACTCCGAGCGGTTCGGTTCGAACCGCCGCCAACGACCGAACGGCGTCACCAGGCGCGCGGCGACCTGCGGGTTCAGCTTGTCGGCGGCAATGATCATGCCTGCGAGGAACGCATAACCGCGTCCGTCGGGGGAGTGGAATGCCCAGTGATTGGAGCCGAAGGTGCCCGCGAGCGCGCGCAGCCGGTTCGGATTCGTAATCACGAAATCGGGATGGCTGGACAGTTTCAGCACCTCGTCGACCGTGTCCGGCCGCTGGGCCGCCGCTTGCAGTGCGAACCACTTGTCCAACACGAGCGCGTCGTCACGAAAGCGGTCGTAGAATGAATCGAGCGCCTCCCGACGTTCTGCGCCGTCGAGCGACACGAGCACGCCGAGCGCGCCTTGGCGGTCCGTCATATTGTCGGCGCGGTCGAACTGCGCTTTCGCCAGCGTTGCCGCCTGCGCCTGATCCCCGGCAGCGATCAAGCCGAGCGCGACGGTGCGGAGGCGGCGAACCCCTTTTGCCCCGGGCGACAAATCCTGGCCGTCCGCGCCGTCACTACCATGCGCCGCAAGGAGCTCGCTCGACAGCCGGGTGCCGATCGCCTCGCGCAGCCGCTCGCGTGATTTGTGGATCGAGTCCGAATCGATCACATCCATCCGGTCGGCGATTAGGCTTTCACTCGGGAGCAGCACTGCCTCGGCCTTGAAGGCAGGGTCGAGCGAGTTGGAGTTGAGCGTTGCGGCGACCGCGCGGATGACCGATTCCGCATCGCTGGTCTCCCCACAGGCGCCTGCAACCAACGCCAGCATCATCAGCTCTTGCATCGCCTCGTAGCGGGCGAAGGGATCGGAGTCGGTCTGGGCCAGGCGCTCGAGCTCGTGCGGAGCGCGCGCTGCATCAACGATGATCGGCGCCGAGAAATCGCGATTGATCGAGAGCAGTGGGGGTTCCGCGATATTATCGAACGTGATGCTCTGTTGCGGTTGGTCGAGGAGGATCAGCCGCTCCGACGCTACTTCTGCTCCACTCTCGTCCCCGATTAGCGCCGTGCGCAGCGGAATCGGCATCGCCTGTTTTACCGGCTGACCGGGTGTCCGTGCGATGCGTTGCTCGAGGTAAAGGGTCGCGGTTTTGTTTGCCGCGTCATGATCGACACGAGCGACGACTTTCGGTGTGCCCGCCTGGCTGTACCAGATCCGGAACGCGGACAGATCGACGCCGCTCGCATCTTCCAATGCCTTCACGAAATCGTCGCACGTGGCCGCTTCGCCGTCGTGCCGCTCGAAATAAAGATCGGTGCCGGCGCGGAATTTCTCGGGGCCGAGCAAAGTGTGGAGCATCCGGATCACCTCGGCGCCCTTGTTGTAGATGGTCGCCGTGTAGAAGTTGGAAATCTCAATGTAGCTGTCCGGCCGTACCGCGTGCGCGAGGGGCCCCTGGTCCTCCGGGAACTGCACGGCGCGAAGAACGCGCACATCCTCAATCCGCTTGACCGCCGGACTGCCGATGTCCGCTGAAAAGCTTTGGTCGCGGAAGACAGTGAAGCCCTCCTTCAACGACAGCTGGAACCAGTCGCGGCAGGTCACGCGGTTGCCCGACCAATTGTGGAAATATTCGTGCGCGACGACGCGGGCGATGTTGTCGAAGTCGGCGTCGGTCGCCGTTTCCTGGTCCGCGAGCACGTAGGCGGAGTTGAAGATGTTCAGACTCTTGTTCTCCATTGCCCCCATGTTGAAATCGCTGACGGCAACGATGTTGAACTGGTCGAGGTCGTACTCGCGGCCGTAGACCTTCTCATCCCATGCCATCGCCTGCTTGAGGCTTTGCATGGCGTGGTGAGTTTTGGGCAGGTCCGCCTCGCGCACCCAGATGAAGAGCTGGACCTCGCGGCCGCTCATGGTGACGAAGCTGTCGCGGTTCGCACGAAGGTCACCGGCGACCAGTGCGAAGAGGTAGCTGGGCTTGGGAAAAGGATCGTGCCACTCGGCCCAGTGACGACCACCCTCAATCTTTCCGGTTGCAACGCGGTTACCATTCGACAACAGCACCGGGAAGAGCGCGGCGTCGGCCTCCATCCGCACGTGATATTTCGACAGGACGTCGGGCCGGTCCGGAAAGAAGGTGATCCGGCGAAACCCCTCTGCCTCGCACTGGGTGCAGAGCATCCCGCCAGAGGCGTAGAGGCCCATCAGCTTGGTGTTGGAAGCAGGCTCGATCTGCACCTCGATCTCGACCAGTGCCTCATCGCCGGCGATTTCGACGACTAGTGCCGATCCCTCCATCAGCCATTCCGAGGCGCGCCCGTCGATCAACACCTGGAGCGGGGTCAATCCGTCGCCGTCGAGACGCAGCGGCCGTTGGTGAGCACCGTTGCGCGCGACGCGAAGGCGCGATCGGACGAGCGTCCGCTCGGGGTCGAGGACGAAATCGAGCGAAAGCTCCGGCACCAACCAGTCGGGAGGGCGGTAGTCTTCGCGCCGGATCGTCACGTGCGTCGGGGACGACGGGGCTTCGGCTATGGTCTGAATATCGGCGGAACTGGTGGTACGGACATCGGCCATGTCCCGGCTTAGAGGCGAGCGATTAACGGAACAACCCGCGCCCTATCGAAGCTTCTCAGTGAGAAAGCTGTCTAACTCGCTCCACAGACGCTCCCAGGCCGAATGGCGCACGAAGTCATGCCCTTCGCCGGGGAGGATCACGGTCCGCACCTCGACCCCCTGTTCGCGCAGGCGTTGAGCGAGATCGACCGTTTCGACCACGTCCACATTCATGTCCTGGTCTCCCGAAAAGAGGAGAACCGGCGAACGCCAGCCCTGGATGGCGCCGAGCGGCGAGGATGCCTTTGCCACGTCCTTGTCGTCCTCACTCACGCCAAAGAAGCCGCTCGGGTTCAGATGCCCTTTCACGGGCGAAGGCCAACTCCAATCATAGACACCGTGAATCGCTACCCCGGCTTTGAACAGGTCGGAATTGCGCGCTAGCGCCTGGCCGGTGAGCAAGCCGCCGTAGGAGCCGCCCCAAATGCCAATCCGCCGCGGGTCCACGCCCGGCTGGGCCGCAAGCCAGCGTGCAGCGCCGAGCACGTCGCGATATTCAGTGGCGCCGCGCCAGGCCCGCCCCGGTGCATCGCGGAACGCGCGCCCGAAGCCGATGCCGGACCGATAGTTGACGGCGAGCACCGCGAAGCCCTGCTCGGCCAGGCGGCGGTTGATCGCATAATCGTTGGCATAATAGCCGATGTAGTGGAACGCCGGGAACATCTGCCGCTGCGGTCCACCGTGGACGTAAATGAGGGCGGGGTGCGGCCCGGGACCGACGGGTGAGAATAGCTGGGCGGTGAACGGCAGGCCGTCGATCGACGTGAGATGCACCTGATGCGGGACAGGCCCGGCGAGCGGACTGCGATAGCCGTAGTCACCATAGCTTTCGGTCAGCGTCTTTCGCCCGCTGCCGATCTCGATGATCCTGACAAGCGGGCCCTGTTCCGGGGTCGCTCCAACGTAGGCGACATGGTCGCCGGAGCTTGCGGCTCGGGCTAGCACCGGCTCTGCTTCGGGGATTCGGAGTTCGGCGCCAGTCGCCGGATCGATCAGCGACATTTTGCGGGTGTCGCGGTCCGGGCAATTATGGATGACCAGGAGTTTGTCTCCGGCCTTCTCGCTTTCGGCGACTTCGCAGCCGGTGGGAGTCAAAGGCCGCGGAGTGCCGCCGCTCTTGGCCAAGGCATAGAGCCGGCCCCAGCCATCCTCTTCGGAGTAGAAGACCAAAGTATCGTTCGAGGCCCAGCGCAGCGCTCCTTCAGGGTCGTCCATTCCGAGCGTGATGGCTCGGTCGCGAGTGTTCCACAGGACGCGCTTGGCGCCGCTCGCAAGATCCAACACTTCGACCGAGAAAGGCTCCGACTCGGTTTGATCGTAAGTGGTGCTGTGCTTGCGGCCGGGCAGTCTCAGATAGGCGACGGCGGCGCCGTCGGGTGAGAGCACCGGAACGGCAAGCCGGTCGACTCCCGTCACCAGCCAATCGACATGATCAGCGCGCGGCCGATAGCGACCGATGAAGGAGTAGCCGCGGCGGTCCGCGACGAAAATTAGGTCGCCGCTCTTGGTCCAGAGGAACTGCGACCAGTCAGCGCCGCCCTTGGCGAACACCTTCGGAAGCGTCTTGGACGAACGCGGATCGAGCGACCACAAGTCGCCGCCGCGCTTGAAGAGCAGGAGCTTGCCGTCTGGCGTGAAACTCGGCTCGAGGCCGACGCCCAGGTTGCGCGGCTTTGCACCGCCGGATGTGCTCGCGAGCCAGAGCTCCGGATGCGGGCCGCCCAGCAGGCCGCCGGGATTGAGAGCAACTTCGCCGACGGGAGAAGCGGTGATGAAGACGGCATGCGCGCCGTCGGGCGCCAGCTGCGCATCGGTAATCGACCGGCCCTCTTCGTCGGTGCGTTCGGCCAAAATCGTCCGGCGAAACCCGGGGCCGCGAGCGAAGACCAGCGAAGTTTTGTCACCCTGGCGAACGATCCAGGCGAACGCCGGCACCTTTGCCGCGCTCACTGTTTCGACCATCGGGAAATCGAGGAAGCTGGTGTCTGAATTTGCCGCGCTCGACGATCCGCCGAGCGATAGGAGACAGAAGGCAGCGATAGGCGTGAGGCGAGGGGAGACCATCGGCGAAGGCTAAGGTGCTCCGCGTCGGCCGACAAGGTGAAGTGAGCTAAGGCCGCCGAACTTCGTCGGCCCAGCTATCCATCGATGCCGAGAGCGTGCGGATCAGCGGCACGGCGGCGATCCAGCGGACGATGGCGACCGCCAGAACCAGCACCAACGCGCCCGCAATGACTGCGAACATGGAAAAAGCCCCCTGTTTCCCCGGAGGGAACATAGCGCGAAGCGGTTACCGGACCGTTGCCGCGGAATGGCGCGTCCATGACGAGTGACAGCGCCTTCTATCATCCGTAATGGGGCCACGCGGCGTGCATCCTATGCCGCGAGCGAAGCGTTGGGCGTCCAGATCAAGGAGGCTTTTATGAGCGGCTTCGAGAATATTCGCGAACATATGGAAGTGATCGGCGCGGACGGCGTTCACATCGGCACCGTCGACCGCGTGGAAGAGAATCGGATCAAACTGATCCGTGCCGATAGCGGCTTGGGGCATGAAGAGCATCATCACTATCTCCCCAAGGGGCTCGTCGCCGAGGTCGAAGGGGAGCAGGTCCGCCTGACCGCTCGCGGCGATGTCGTCGCCGATCTGTTCGAGCAAGAGGAAAGCGGCGCTCCCATCGACGACTGACTAGGGCTCGAACGCCACTTGATCCGGCAGCATCTTTCCGCCTCTATGAGGGGCGGGAGGGCCAATCCGGATGCGTGGAAATCTTTTTCTGTTGGGCGCCATCGCCGCATTAGGGTCATGCAATCAAGCTGCCGACAACGGTGCGGGGAACGCCGCGGGCAACGGCGTCGCCGCGGCTAAGCCGAAGCATGGTTCCTACTGTTTCTTCAAGGATGAGGAAGCAAAGGGGTGGAAGGCATCGCTCGACCCAAGAGGCAATGTGACCGTCGCTGGAAAGATGCATGTCAGTGATGCGCGCTATAAGGCGGAGCTGGGTCAGCCCGAAGTGACCGGCACGAGAGCGGAGCTATGGCCGACGCTCGTCGTCAATGACACCGGTTACGCCGCCGTCGATAATTGGTGGGACGTCCGATTCACTATCCCAGCCAGCGGAGCAGTCACGACAGTCGCCATCCGCTGCGGCAGCAAAACGAAGGCTGAACTTACGGTCAAGGGCCGCAGCTAAGGGGCGAAACTCCCCCGCCAACTTATTGCAATGCGGGTCTATGAGGCCCACTGTAAGTTCATGAAGGAAAAGGGCGATTTGACGCGTCCGAGGCCGGGCCGAGAATGGACCCGTCCGGAGGAATATGTCACCGCCCTGGCGCGCCGGCGGACCGCCCGGAAGGCCCGCGAGCCCAAGCCGCGGACGCAAACCGATCAGCCGCATTTTTTGCTCAGCACCTTGCCCTTCCTCCTGCTCTTTGCAGCGCTTGCAGTCATTACGATCGGTATGGTCGCCATGGCCTGGCCCGGCAGTCAGCCACAGCCCAAGCCGAAGCTTGTCGCCGAGCGGGGCGTCGCGGCGAAGGGCTGGTACCAGGAGGCGCAGAAGGAATTCCACTAGTCCCTTGCAGGGCGCCAGCTTTACCCGTTCAGCATCGCTGCCTAGGCTCGGCGCAGAGCCGCGACGGGGGCATTATGCAGCTTGGGACCGAAGGCCAAGACATCTACTTTCATTTGCGGATACTGATGGGCGTCATCCTCGGCGTAGGACTGACGCGGATACTCGCCGGAGTCGCCAGCTTCGCTCAGCACCCGGGGCACAAGAAGCTCTACTGGACGCATTTGATCTGGGTCGGCGTCGTCCTCGTGTCCGCCATCCATTTTTGGTGGGTCGAATATGGTCTGGTGCGGATCCACCCGTGGCATTTCGAGCTCTACGTTTTCGTCCTCTTCTATGCCTTCCTTTTCTATTTGATGGCCACCCTGCTCGTTCCGGACAGCATCGACGAATATGCTGATTACGAGGACTATTTCCTTTCACGACGGCGCTGGTTCTTCGGCCTGCTCGCAGCGACTGCGCCCGTCGATCTCATCGATACGCTGGCCAAAGGCCAGGCCTATTTCCATTCGCTCGGGCCTGAATATCCCTTTCGCCTGGCGGTCACCTTGGTCGTGAGCGCGATCGGCGCCTGGAGCCGCGACCGGCGAGTCCAATTGGCCCTCGCCGTGCTCTATTTCCTTTACCTGCTCTCGTGGATTCTTCGGCTGTACCGCGTCTTGGAATAGTCAGCCCTGGCGGTCGCGCTTCGCGGCAATGAGGAAAAGCAACAGCCCCAAGCCGAGGAACGCACCCATCGCCGCGCCCATCGTCGAGCCGAGTGTCTGCTGGTAGCCTGGTGCTACTCGCTCCGGCTGAGCATTGCCGAGCCGCGCCAGATAGAACCAGATGCCGGCAAGAATCAGTTCGACCAACACCACCGCCAGCACCGTGCGCATCTTCTTGGACATGGGCCGCCCCCTTTTGTTGAACGCATTATATCCCTCCGCCGCGCGATTGACATTGCCGGTTCAGGAAGGGCCCGGCAGAGGGGGC
>JBKPON010000194.1:0-19732 GCA_046733135.1 Pseudomonadota bacterium
GGCGGAGGAGGCGGTGGCGGCGGCGGCGGCGGTGGCGGTGGTGGTGAAGGCGGCGGCGGCGGTGGAGGTGAAGGTGGTGGCGGCGGAGATGGCGGCGACGGCGGCGGCGGCGGCGGCGACGAACTGCCATTGTCGCACAGCACCGCGCAGCTCGCGGGAATGATCGGAATTAGAAATGCCGGGTTGAATGGCGAGGCCGCTACGGCGGGGATCAACGCAGCAAGAGGTGTTGCCGCCGGTGCCACTGCCGCGATGGGCGGCGGCGGAGCGGCCGGAGTGCTTTCCGCCAAGACCTTGGGCGGAGGAATGAGGGTCTTGCCCTTGGTCTTCATGAGCTGCCCTTCGACCCGACGGCCCGGGGAGCGCTGGCTCATGATGTTTCCGACGTTCTGATCTTGCTGATCCGCAGTTTGGGTCACTCCGGCTAGGCCCGGAAGGTGAGAAACGACCGCTCTGGGGAGTTCCACTACAGGAGATTCGGAGATCGCCTTGCTAGGGACGAATTGCGCGGCGACACCGGTGGCGAGCAAGCCGCCGCTCGAAGCCAACAGGAGGTACTTTCTACGCTTCCGCATGGTTTTCGCCCCTCTTACACCTGCCCGGTCGGTCCATGGAATCCGACCAGCAGATCACAACATTGAACGCACTTATTACAGCGCAAACTGCCATGCTGTAAACAGAAGTTTAAGATTGCGCACGCTAAGGCGTCCCAAATCGGGAACCGGCGGCTCTTTTACGCCAAATTTTGAGGTTTTGCGGCAGTTAAGACCCCGTTTCCACAGAAAGAAGCCCTTAACCCGATCGACGGCGCGAGGCGTGCCGTTGCCGCCACACTGACGCACGGCTAATGATTGGTAACGCGCCAAGCTCCGGGGTTCAATTTGCCTCATTCCCGAACTGCTAGTCGTTCCTAAGCCAGCCGCTGACGCATCGGACATCCGTGAGCTTGCCCGCCATCCTTCAACACCTGCGCATTCCGGTCATCGGCGCGCCGATGTTTATCGTGTCGAATCCCGCCTTGGTGGTGGCGCAGTGTTGCTCGGGGATCGTCGGCAGCTTCCCGGCCCTGAACGCTCGTCCGCAATCGGCGCTGGACGAATGGTTGCACGAAATAACGGAATCCCTAGCGGCCTGGGACCGGTCGCATCCCGACCAGCCTGCCGCTCCGTTCGCGGTCAATCAGATCGTGCACCGGTCAAACGACCGCTTCGAACAGGACATGGAAGTTTGTGCGAACTGGCGGGTGCCGATCGTCATCACGTCGCTCGGCGCTCGGCCCGAGCTAAACGATGCGGTGCACTCCTGGGGAGGGATCACGCTTCACGATATCATCGACGACCGCTTCGCTAGAAAAGCGATCGAGAAAGGCGCCGACGGGCTGATTGCAGTGGCCTGCGGCGCCGGGGGCCACGCCGGCCGCTGGTCTCCGTTCGCCCTCCTCCAAGAGATTCGGCTGTGGTTCGACGGACCACTCGTGCTGTCGGGGGCGCTCGCGAATGGCGGCTCCATTCTCGCCGCTCGGGCCGCGGGCGCGGATCTCGCCTATGTCGGCTCGCCTTTTATTGCGACAGAGGAAGCGAATGCCCCGCAGCCTTATAAGGACTCGATCGTCGCGAGCGGCGCCGCGGACATCATCTACACCGATCTCTTCACCGGAATCCATGGCAACTATCTGCGCTCTTCGATCGAGGCCGCCGGTCTCGATCCCAACAATCTGGCCGGCATCGATCCCACGGCGATGAAGTTCGGCGCGGAAGGATCGAGCCGGGTCAAAGCGTGGCGCGATATCTGGGGGTCGGGCCAAGGCGTTGGTATCATCGACCGAGTCCGCCCGGCCGCTGAACTGGTCGATCTACTTGCGGAAGAATATGCGGCCGCGAAGGCGCGCCTCTGTACCGGCTAAGATTAACTGCCTGTCAGGCCGCGTTCCAGTCGGCCCATCAGCGCGCGCGCGGGGCTCTGCGCTACTTCGACCTCAAGAGTTCCTTCGTCAATCCGATGGATTCGCGCATAGAGATCGGCGCTGGCGTTGATCAGTCGCTGCGCGGCTTGAGGCAACTGCGTGACGACCGCCGGATCGCTGTCTTGCGCATGTCCTAGTCGCCGCTCGGGTCGCCGCCCGTCGAGCATCGGAACTTCGCCCGACTCGATCGCCCGCTGGGTCAACAGCCAGGCGACGATATGCATGATCCGGGTAGTGACCTTGAGCGACTCGCAGGCGAACCCGACACGAGCGAAGGGTTCGAGCGAGGCGCGGTCGTCGCGACCCGCATCGTCGAAATAAGAACGGGCTTCGTCCGCGAGGAGCATCGCCTCGGTGTAGAGGGCGTCGATCAGTCGCGACGTGATTCGCGCTTGCAGTCCAGGCAGATCCGATTCGTCCATTGCGACTCTAAGGGTGCCATCATTGTGTCCGCCTGGAAACGCCTGAGTCGCCGCTACGACAGTCAAACGGGATCATTGTCCCCAGACGGGACAATCGTCCCCTCCTCAAGCGATGATGTCCGGGATATTTGAATCGATGATCCGCTGAATTTGATCTTTTAGCCGCAACTTCTGTTTCTTCAGCCGGGCGATCTCTAGCTGATCGGGCGCGGCCGCGCTCAACAGCACTTGGATTCGCTCATCGAGCCAGCGGTGCTCGGCTCTAAGCGCATCGAGGCCCGAAGGATCATCGTTCATCGCTGAAATGGTCTACGCCTCTCCGGGCCCGCGGAAAACTGCGCATCTCCTCGACGATCGGCTCGCCCGATCCGCCCAGTCGTGAGATCGCCCGAGACAAGGCGCCCGATTCGTGATTTATTACGCACCGGTGACACTGGCTTAGGCGAAAGGATTGGCACCAATGGACAAGGGACAGGTCGAGGAATTGGAATCTAAACACGCGGCGCTCCACGCCCTCATCGAGGAGGAAGAGCACCGCCCTCACCCTGACGAAGACCTTCTCCACCGACTGAAGAAAGAAAAGCTCAGATTGAAGGACGCACTCGCCGGCCACTACGTGCATTAGCCGGATTTGCGCGCAACGAGTTCCGGGTCATCAACTCCGCAAGTCGGCTGCTCGGACGTCAATCGTCGCGCGACACCTTCTCGATCCGCTCGTGGCGCTCCTGCGCTTCAAGGGTCATCGTAGCGATCGGCCGGGCCTCAAGTCTGCCGAGCGAAATCGGCTCACCGGTCACTTCGCAATAACCATATTCACCCTCGTATAGTCGCCGGATCGCACAATCGATCTTGGCGATGAGCTTGCGCTGGCGGTCGCGGGTCCGAAGCTCAATCCCCCAATCCGTCTCGCTTGAGGCCCGATCGGCCAAGTCCGGCTCACGCAGGGAGTCGACCTGCAGCTGCGCCATCGTCTGCCGAGACTCCTCGACGATCGCTTCCTTCCAAGCTCTGAGCTTCTTGAGGAAATAGGCGCGATGCTTCGCGCACATGAACTCCTCGCTTTCCGAAGGACAATAGCCCTCCGGAAGAACGATCCCTTCAAATTGTTCGAAATCATCGCCGCCATAAAGGTCGACAAGGGCAGTCGCCATCAAATCCCCTCCCCGCACTTGAGCCTCGAAGAAGCCCATAACCCACCGCCCCGCTGCGGCCGGCCCACCGGTGCAGCCGGAGGCGATTCCTGATGACTTCCCGGAGCTTAAACCGGGTAGTCGGTCATCCCCGAAGGCGCCTATAAATATGAGCCCGTCGCTTAACAAGGACTGACAAACAGGTTGTGAAGAAATCGCCAAGCTGTTGCGAATATAGCGCAATTTCGCGCCCGATTGCCCGGCACGCGGCACTCGACCATAGGCGTGAGAATGCGCATTCTGATTACCAATGATGACGGCGTAAACGCGCGTGGGCTGAGGTTGCTCGAGACGGTTGCACGCAAACTCAGCGACGACATTTGGATCGTCGCGCCGACCGAGGAACAGTCGGGCGCCGGGCATTCCCTGACCCTTTCAAAACCCGTTCGGTTGAGAAAACATGATGATCGCCGTTTCTCCGTAACGGGGACGCCGACCGATGCCGTCATGCTGGCGCTGGCTCACGTCATGAAGGACTCACCGCCTGATGTGATCTTCTCCGGGATCAACCGCGGGGCAAATCTCGCCGAGGACGTGACCTATTCAGGAACCGTCTCGGCCGCGATGGAAGGCGCTCTGGCGGGCGTGCGCTCGATCGCGCTCAGCCAAGCCTATTCGCGCGAGGGCATGGGCGATACCGTTCCATTCGCTGCCGCCGAAGCTTGGGCCGAGCGCGTGCTTGCCCCTCTCTTGCAATTCGATACTGAGCCCAGGACCTTGATCAACGTCAACTTCCCAGCCACGCCGCCAGACCAAGTACGGGGCATCCGCGTTTGCCGCCAAGGACTGCGCGATTATGGGCGTCTGCGGATCATTCAGAGGACCGACCCGCGCGGATACGATTATTATTGGTTCGGTCTCGGCCCGATGGTCGAAACGCCGGGCCACTCGACCGATCTGGAGGCGATTGCTGACGGTTATGTCTCGATTTCGCCGTTGCATTTGGATCTGACGCACGATCCGTCGCTTCGGGCGCTTCATCAAAGATTCGCAAACCCCTCGTAGCTTCGATTGGCGCGCTCACTTAGCCTGAGCGAAAAGAGAGCAATGATAGCTGATTCACACATGACGGCGGTCTGTTTACGTTTATGCGGGCTTGCCATAGGAAGTTTGGCGCCTGAGAACTATCGGGCAGGCGGGCGGTTGCAGAATGATCCTTAATCGAACGTACGGCTTCCTTTTCGTGCACGTTCCGAAGACAGCCGGAATGGCGGTCAGCCGTGATCTGTCCCGTTTCAATGCGCCACGCGATGTGCACCTCTGTGAGCCATACGACGCGCTCAATATTCAATATGGCAAAGACTATAGCCTTCGAAAACACTCCACCGCCAGTGAGATTCGGCTGGCAATTGGTGACGAAGAATTCAATCCTTTATTTAAATTCGCCTTTGTCCGTGATCCGTACACCCGCGCCCATTCTTTGTTTCGCTTCCTTAAATATAATTATAGGCAGTGGGAACACAGCGATGTCGATAGCAAAATCATGGACACGTTCGATACGTTCGATCAGTTTGTGGCGTCTGATTTCTTCCAAACTCAGGGTCCCGACAGGATCTTTGAACAACAGGGATTATGGCTCGCCGACGACAACGGTGAATTGATGGTGGATCGCGTCGCGCGGATGGAAGAGCTAGAGAGCGAGTTGCGGGACATTTATGCGGTAATCGGCCTTCCGTCGGCCGAGAAGGTCGAGGCCGTGAATGTAAGCGGCCGGGGCGGTCTACTATCGCGGCTGGCATCGCGTCTGCCGCTTGCTCGGCAGATGCTTTCACCGCGGATCGTAACTCCCGACCTGACCCAAGTGTATCGGAGCGAGGAGACGCGGCATATCGTTGCCGCGCGTTACGCACGCGATTTTAAAATGTTCGGTTATCCCTCGGAAATATTCGGCAGGCGTAACGAAGTCTGGAACAACGACAATCGTCGGCGAATCTTCGGAACGAGCCGGTTGTAGCGTCGCGTACCCAGCAGCATCGACCCAACCCGCGCAATGCGCCCCAAATGGCCGCGGAATCCCAGATGTCGGCTGCGGTCCAAGGCTTTCATGCCGAAATCATCATCGCCCCGACGGAACGCCTGCACGGCCATGCGATAAAGATAACGGCTGACCGCGGCCCGGCGTGTCGCTTCGGGCATGGGCCCGTCCGTCTCCAGCAGAAACTCGGCCACGTCGAGTTGGGAGTCATAGTTGGTCGACCGGGTAACGCGGTGCTCTGACTCGTGCTGCACGTAGACGCCCGCGCCCTTGTTGGAGAAGGCCAGCCGGGCGCCGCAAACCATGGCGCGCAAGGCAATCTCGGCGTCTTGGTGACGACGAAGTCGAACGTCCCAGCCACCGATCGACCGCACGTACTCAGTCCGCCAGAGCACCGCAGTCGGCGACACCCAGCGTCCGTGAACCAACCACCGCCAGAATACCTCCCCGACGGGTGCCGGCTTGGGGACCTGGATGGGGAGTAGCTTTCCCTCGCTGGTGAGGGTCCGCCAGGGCCCTAGTACCAAGTCTGCATCGGACCGCCGTCCGGCCTCGAGGAGCCCGCGCAACAGGTCGCCGGAAAGGAAGTCATCCCCATCGAGGAACATGACATAGGGCTTCGAAGCTTCCGCCAGACCGCGGTTGCGCGTGACTTGAGCGCCAAGATTGCGATCGTTCATGACCACGCGGCAGCCGGAGAGGGCCAGTTGCTCGACCCGCTCCCGCGTCTCGGCGCAACCATCATCAATGATGACGATGATCTCCGTTTCGACGCCGCGCTGTTGCGCAACCGATTCGACCGCGCGCTGGATCCGATCTTTCATGTGAAAGGCTGGAATGACGACCGTCACCCCTTCGTCTGCAGCGGTGGGCTTCGCATCCTTTTGCGGGACCGGAAACAACCGTCGATCCACTCCGAGGCTGCTCATGGGAGGGCCGCCCTAGCTCCGCAACTGTGGCAGCATTGGCCGAGGCTTGATCACGGGCGGATCGTTCGCAGTCGGAACGCGGCGGGCGGTCTCTTTGAAGCGCATCTCGGCGGCCGCGTAGAGTCGTCGGTCGACTTCGCATAGCGCCTCCACCCGGCAACGTAGTTCCGCTGACCGTTCGAGCTCCGCCCAGACGTCGGGCTTGGGGCTGGCGTTCGTTCGGGCGACGCGCACCTTACACCCGAGAGCGTGGCCGATGGTCAGCGCCCAATTCTGCAGATCTTCGACAAACCCGACGGAAAAGAAGCGCTCGAGGTTTTGGATGGCAGTGGCAATGGCGGCTTCCGGACTGGCCTCCACCTCGTGCTCACTCATGCCGGAAAAATAAAGGGTCGCGATCCTTCCTGCGAACCTGGCGCGTTCGGTCTCGAGAAAATCAGTGAAATCACAATCGACCTTGGCCGCGAGCGACCGGTTGTACCGATGAAAAACATAGGCGGAGATAAAGCGAGCGGTGGGTTCGCGCAGGACCGTGACGAACTTCCACTCGCTAAACCGCTCGACAACATCGGGGTGAGCGCGGACATGGCCGGTCACGAACCGCGCCATTGGATCGCTGAGCGCCTGGATCAATGCTGCCTGGCTGCATGTCGCCGCGTCCACGCCGAGCAGTTCGGCAGCTGAACGTGACGCCGAAAGGTCTATCTTTCGATAGAAACGCAGGGCCGCGAGCGGTGCAGGGTAGATCGCTTCGTACAGGGATTCACAGACTGACGAGCCAGCACATTTGGGGATGTGAATGAACGCGATCCTCGGATGGCGATCGATCATCGCGCGCGCAGCGGCCTCGCCAAGCTTGCCGACTCTCCGTCGCAGAGACATTGCGGATTGCTTTAGCAACTATTCGACCGATCCTGAAAGCTCGGCTGGCACCGCGCCGGAATCGCGTCGACTTCATTGTGTAGGATTGTAAATTCCGAAGGGGGTTTGAGCGCACTGCGGATACCGGCGGGCAATGAACGCCACCAATTTTTGAGGATCGTCACGCTCAATATCGAACTCGAGGAAATTCGCGTTTCCCTTGAAATAGGCCCGGACAAGTGCGTGATGGGTATCCCATTCCGCGCGCCAGAAGTCGGGCACCTGCCCCTCGGGAATCCCTAAGTAGGCGGCATAGGCAGGCAGATGTCGTTTGCCTTGGAACTCATGTGCCGCCCGGCTGTCGATCCATTTCTCCCGATCGCGCGTATTCAGAACGAACAGTGCATTCGGGTGCCACTGATGCAGATAGACGAAGTTCTTGTAGGGCTCGATTAGCTTCACAGGCCGAATGGCGACCATATCCGTGAAGCCAATGGTCCTGGGATAGTCCCTAATCGGATCCTGGCCTGCATCCATGCGGGCCCCCATACGCTCCGCAAGGCGGCCGTCTTCCCAATGCACCGAAGGGATTCCGCTGCCCACTAGAAACCTGAAAAGACTTGTAGTGCCGCACTTGTTGAAGCCGATTTGAAATATCGGCGGCGACCGCAATGCCCGAACTGCGAGGTGTAGCGGCGGAAATGCTAACACCTTGCCGAGCATCCTATTCCCCTGCCGTCGTTTCCGAGACATGAAACACTTGCGTAAGATGATCTTCAGTTCAAGCTTGCGCTTTAGGGTCGCACGGTTGTTCTCGGGAGACGACGGCTTTGAACGCGAGGCAGATACCCAAAATCGTCGAGAAGAGGTCACTTCGGACAATCGGGCGCGACTGGCGGGCCTACTTGCTTGTGCTTCTGCGCAGAAAACCGGGAAACGTCCGCGTCGTGATCTTTGGTCAGGGGCGAAGTGGCAGCACGCTTCTTGAGGATTTGCTCTGTTCAACCGGCCATTTCACCAGGCATGGCGAGATTCTCGGCAAGGGGGCGCGCCGGGTCCGCTTTCCCATTGCATTTCTCAAGGGGAGCGCGCGCCGTCGGCGGAACGAGAACTTCATCTGCCACGTGAAGCCAGACCACCTTCGTGGCGATCGAGAACGGGCAGGTGCGCTACCCGTCGATATCAAGCTCTTCCTGCAATCCATCATTGCAGACGGATTCAAGGTCATTCACCTCAAACGAACCAACAAGCTCGGACAATTTCTCTCGCAGCGAATGGCCGAAGCGCGCGGTGAATATCACAAGCGAGATGACCAACTCGAGAACCAGCGGTTAGTTGTCGACCGGGAGCAGCTGGAGCGAGGAATCGAACGGCGGCGAGAGCGGGACAGCGAGGAAGCGGTGGCCCTCAACGGGTTCGATTTCATCGAAGTTGAATATGAGCGCGATCTCGAGAGCCCTGAGTCCCATCAGCAGACCATCGATAGGGTCCTGGACTTCCTCGCGCTCGAACACCGGCCGGTTCAAACGTCGTTGCGCAAGGTCAACCGGCGGCCAATTAGCGATATTGTTGAAAACTATGACGAATTTGCCGCTTGGGTCCGCGAAATGGGCATTTCCGATGCGCTTGACTAGAACTTCGCGAAGGGACTGCGGCACGCCTTGGGCGCACCGCTGTAGATGATTTCCTTTGGTCCGTTCGGATAATTGGCGAAGAAGTCCGAGCCCAAGAGGAAGTTGGTCAGGATGCGCCGCTCCTCCTCTCTGAGCAACCTCGCCTTCCCTGCCGGAAGCAGCGGTTCGACGTCCACAACTCCTTCCGCCGCCGCAAATAATCGGAGCTGGCTGGCTCCGCCCTGCTTCGCAAAATACTCGTCCATGTACTGGGTGAGACCCTTCGCCTCCAGATTATACCCGGGAAGGTCCCGGTGAAGGATGCGTCGGATCCAACCGCGATAATGGTCGGACAATATGAATGCGGTACCGCCGACCGCCGCGACGCCTCCCGCGGCGCTAGTTAACAGCAAGAACTTGCGTCGATTCATCCCAGCACCCTTCAGGCAAAGGCCTTTTCGGCGGCGCGCAACGACAACGCCGCAGCGGTGAGACTCGGCTCGGCCGGCGGGCAGGTAGGCATCACGCTCGTCCCGACGACGATAACGTTGCGAACGTCATGACAGACCTGTCCGCTGTCGACCACCGAGTCGGCACGACTGCTCCCCATACGCAGCGATCCTTGCACATGTCCTTCGGTTGGTCGGCTCGTGAAGTTGATCCGCTCGACGGGTAGCGGCGCAAGGATCTTCGGCAATTGTGCGCTAGTCTGCGCCACGGCTCGTTCGGCATACGGCGACTGTCGCTCGAAATGCACCACGGCGTTTCCGTCCTTGTCGATCGTTACGCGATTTTCGTCGAGCAGCTCCTGCTCCGTCGCAATCGCAAGCCATATCATCTGGGACCACCGGCCGAAGTCCGGCCGCAGTCCGAAGGGGAAATTGTTCTTGAACTCGATCAGTGCGGCGCCGTGATCGGAACGAAACGCACCGTCAGCGAGCGAATAGTTGATGCCCGAGGTCAGACTGCTGCCGTTTAGGTTGTCGAGCCCATCAAGCCATACTTCGGCGCCGTATCCCAGCTGCTCGTTGAGGCCGGCGCCGATCAACGGATGGTCGAAACCTGACCTCAGCAAAATGGCGGGGCTGTGAATTCCGTTGGCGCCAACGACGCAAAGGTCGCAGCCGACCCGTTGCTCCCGTCCGGCATGCCGGAACCGCACCCCCGAAACGGTCGAGCCCGATTTCTCGAGCTCGGTGACCTCCGCTTCCGGCAGAATCCGCACATTAGGATGGTCAGCGATGTGCTTGAAGCCATTGAGCGCCGTGAACTTCGCACCGACAGGACAGAGACTACAACGGAGGCTGGCGCAACATTGCGGTCGTTGTTTGGTGGCCACTCGAGCGCGTGCCGACGGCTGGGCAAAGTGGAGATCCGGCTGCGCCTTCTTCATGAGTTGGCAGGCTGACGCGAGCCTGTGCGGCGGCTGCGGATAGGGCCGGCTGCGGAATCCGATGACATTGAGATCATCCGGGCCGGAAATGGACATGATCTCCTCGGCCATTGCGTAAAAAGGCTCGAGGTCGTCATAGGAAATCGGCCAATCCTGGGAGCGGCCGTAGCGGGTCTTAAGCCGAAAATCATTCGGATGCATCCGCGGCACATTCCCCGACCAGCAATTCGTTCCACCACCGTACAGGATGGAAAAGTGCCACTTCTTCCCTCTGCCGGTGCGGGCAAAGGTGTCGTCGGAAGAAATGTCGCTGTTGCGACCCTCCTCGATCTGCTGATCCCACCGGCGCAATGCTCCCCTCTCGAGCATCAATACTTTGGTGTCTGGCCGCAGCTGTAGAAGCCGGTGGACGAAGAAGTGCGAACCGAAACCTGTTCCGACGACCACCACGGGATATTGGCGATCCGCTGGGTCCAGTTCAGTTATAAACATTCAGCTACTCCCGGAAAAAATAGACTGCGGAGGTTGCGCAACAAGATCAAGTGGGTTGTCCATTTTGGACCACTGTGCAGCAAGCATGGTCTGGGGCAGACGGCATGCTAAAGCCTTTTTCGGTCGGATTCCGTGGCAAGGGAACTGCGCGTGGCGAACTCTGCCGTTGCTCACCGCAAGCAATTCGTCCTCTCATCCGGGCCCTCTCCGGGAGAGCCGGACTGGCACAGCCTTGCTATCGCAGACGGATTCCATTTTTCTCATCACCCAGACCTGTCGGTCCGGACCCTGAAGCGCGACGGCCGCTCGTTAATTCTCTTCGGTCATGCTCTCGCTGCGTCCGCGACGCCCTCAGACGATCTCGCCGAGACGCTCACCGGGCGCTTTGGCTGGATCGACTGGCCCTATCTCTACCCCGATGCGAGCGCCCTCTTTCCGATCTATTACGGGAGGACGCCGGAGGGACCGCTGATCACCTCCAGTCTTTCGCTGGCAGCGGAGCGTACTGGGGTCACGATAAGGCAGCGGTCCATCAGCCGCCGCGGTCTCAACTGGACGCCGACGGCAACGCCGCTGGGTGGCATGCAGAAGCTCCTGCGGGATCAGCGCTTGCACATTCCGACTGCTCGAGCGGAATATATCGGTCGGGCGCTCCGACCGCGCGGATCGTTTGAAGCAGCAAGGGACGAGCTCGCCGCAGACCTCACCGCCATCGCCGGCGTCCTGAAAGAATGTTCGGGAACAATTTACCTCGCGCTGACGGCCGGGCTCGACTCGCGTACCCTGCTGGCCGCGCTATTGGCCGCTGACGTTCCCTTCGAATGCATCACCCAGAGCTTCCCCGGCGTGAAACGGAACGACGTTGAGCTGGCGCGCAGGATTTGCCGCCATCTTGGGTTGAAGCACCAAGTGATAGAGCCGGGGGAGCGCGACGAACGCGTCTACCGCGCATGGCGCGAGCATAGCGCCGAAACCTACAGCGAAACGGACAATTTTTATCTCCTGCCGCAAGACCAGTATCGTTTTCTGCAGGGAAGCGATGTTCTGGTGCGTGGCGGCTGCTTCGAACTTGGTCGGCGCTTCTATGCATCGGTCCTGAACGGCCTGGATTTCGCCACCGCGACAGGCCCCGTGCTTTGGTCGCGATTTGAAGCCGGACCACCGGACCAGCCCACCATCATGGCGTTTGATGATTGGCTCGAGTGGAGGCGGCAGCACGACAATGGACTTGATCTTGTCGACGCCTTCTACCTCGATCAGCGGCTGGGCGGATGGCTCTCGGCGGTTGAACACGGCCTCGATATGGTTCCGGGCATCTCGCTCCCGGCAGCCAATTGCGGCCGGATCCTTTCAGCTTTGATCACGCCGGACCAGGCTGACCGTGTCAGCGGTCGCCTGCAGCGCGAAGTCATTCGTCATCTCGCGCCGGGTCTCTTAAAGTTCCCGGTCAATCCCGTGCCAATCAGGGACCGCGCCACTAGGTTGGCCGGTCGGGGTGCACAGTTCCTCAAGCGGCGGCTGAAGGAGGCCCTCCCACCCGCGCTGGTGCAACGGCTTCAAAAGCACAGATCGTAAGTAACTTAATATTATGTTGCAGTCATTTAACAGATAGTTGATGATATTCCCGCTTGCGAGGCGATGGCGATGCAGAGGCACACGTGAAACACAAGCGAGCGAGTTAAGCTTGGCGGACTCGGCCAAGGCCAGGCCCATCAAAAAGGGTAGTAGGAAGGCAACGGCCCTTGCGAAGCAGGCGGCCGACCGCGCAAGCGGATTGCCCGACAATCAAGCACATCTGCGTTATCGGCCGGATATCGATGGACTGCGCGCCCTCGCGGTCGTGCCAGTCGTTCTCTACCACACGGGGCTTGGCTTTCCGGGCGGCTTCGTGGGTGTCGACATATTCTTCGTCATCTCCGGGTTCCTGATCACGAAGATCATCTATGCCCTTGTGATCGAGGGGAAATTCTCGTTCGTTGAGTTCTACGACCGGCGCATCCGCAGGTTGTTTCCTGCGCTCTTCGTCATGCTGCTCGCGGTCGCCGTCTGGTCCACCGTCTACCTGATATCGCTCGACCTGCGCGATTTCGGCGCGAGCCTGGCCGCGGCGACATCCTACGTCTCGAACTTCTATTTCTACTTCGTAACCCGCGGTTATTTTCATCAGGACGTGGCGACCCTACCCCTGCTCCATACCTGGTCGCTCGCCGTCGAGGAGCAATTTTACATCGTCGTGCCCTTCGCCGTCTTCGCGCTCGCCTGGGGCGCGCCGCGGCGCTGGCATGTGCCGGTAATCGCGATGGTTACGCTGGCCTCTTTCGTCCTTTGCGTGTGGATGACTCGAGGCCATGCGCAGGCCGCGTTCTACCTGCTCCCGGCGCGGGCGTGGGAACTCGGCGTGGGCGGGTTGCTTGCGATCGGCGCGTTCGAAATGCGCAACAAGCTGGCAAGAGAATTGCTGGCATTAGCCGGGCTCGGCGCCATTCTGTTCGCGGTATTTCAATTCTCCAGTCGCACCCCCTTCCCTGGCTGGCACGCCGCCATTCCGACCATCGGCACCGCCGCCATCCTGATCGCGGGGCGTTCCGGCGCAATCGTCAATCGCCTGCTGGCCACCGCGCCATTCACTTTCGTGGGCAAGATCTCATACTCATTCTATCTGTGGCACTGGCCCGTGATCCTGGCCTTCACCTATGGAGCGGCGGCTCCGATAACCACCTGGAAGTCGCTGGCGGCTGTCCTGGTCTCGTTCGTCCTCGCGGTGTTCTCATTATATTATGTCGAACGTCCCTTCCGGACACGGCGTCTTCTGCCGGATGCGGGATCCTTGTTCCGCGGTGCGGCCATCGCTTCGGCGGTGGCCGTCGGCGTGGGTCTGCTGCTCTATTTCTGGAACGGTCTGCCGCAAAGGCATGCGGGAAAACTCGTAACCCTGATGGAACAGTCGACAATCCCCACCGAGCGCCCAGAGTGCCTCACCCCGGAGCGCATAGCGGTCCCTCGCACTTGCGTCCGCGGTGCATCTGGCGTTCCGCCAAGTTTCGTTTTGGCCGGTGACAGTCATGCCGATGCCTTAAGCGACGGGCTGTTTGCCGCAGCGCGGAACCGGGGCGTGGCCGGCGTGCAAATCACTGGTGCGGGTACCGTCCCCTTTCTGCTCGGGCGGGCGGGGCTCAAGGGGGGGCCGACTGACCCGCTAGGCCCGGCTTTTGTGCGCTATCTGCGGCAACATCCGGAACTTCGCACCATCATTATGACCGCTTGGTGGACCAAGGAAGCTACTGGACGAACGTACACCGGTTTCGAGCGCGTCACCGTCGACCAAGGCTATGACGGCTCCGGAATGGCGTACAATCCCATCGCCTTTCGCCATGCACTGGAGCGCTTTGTCAAAAGCTTTCCCGACCGACGCCTGATCCTGCTGGACGACATACCCGCGGGCAAGGAACTCGATCTGCGGGAGTATGCCCGTATCCTCTACGCGTCCGGTTCCGCCCCTCCCCCCGGACTGTCACGGGCGGTCGCCGATGCGCAGCGAAATTCCTATGAGCCGATCCTGAAGTCCGTGGCAGCGGCAAACAGCAACGTCGTTTATGTCCCGGTACTGTGGCGGATGTGCGGACGGGCGATGTGCCCGATGTATCGAGCGAACGGCTCGCTACTCTACCGGGACGGGGATCATCTCAGCCGCGCCGAGTCGGAGCGCCTGGCCCCTGCCCTGGAAGTGCTGTTCGGCCCCCGGCCGCGCGAGATGCCCCGGTTCGAAGAGCCGGCGGCCCGCACGTCGCGGTAGGCGCTATAGAATGAAGTCGCTCGCCAGCAGGCTCGCCGTGTAGCCGACGAGCGCAATTTCAAAGTCGGCTACGCCGTCGCCGTTCACGTCACCCTGGACCACCGTGTAATCGCCCGAAGCATCGTGGATCACCTGGGATCGAAGTTCCCCGGCCGTCCCGGAGAAAGCCGCGGCGCCGATAAACTTGAACGCGTCGTTCGTCTGTGTCCCGCTCTTCGCGTCGATGGTGGAAAGGTCGAGCTTGTCGACCGTATGCTTGAAATCGAGCACCTGATCGCGCGCGGCACCCACGCCGGTGTCGCTGACGGCATCCCAGTCGAACTTGTCTTGGCCCGAGCCGCCGATGAGAGTGTCGGCACCTGCACCGCCGCGGAGCGTATCGCCGCCGAGGCCGCCATCGAGATAGTCGTCGCCGCTTCCGCCAACAAGCGTGTCGATGCCGCCCAGGCCGTACAGGTGGTTCGCGGCCCCATTACCGGTGATCGTATTGGCAAGATCGTTACCGGTTCCGTCGATTGCAGCCGCGCCGGTGAGGACCAGCGTCTCGACATTTGCCCCGAGTGTGAACGAGACCGACGCCTTGACCGTGTCAGTGCCGGCGCCCGCGGCCTCAATGACCAGGTCGTTTGCAACGTCCACCAGATACGTGTCGTTGCCATTGCCGCCGGCCATCGTGTCCGCACCAGCGCCGCCATCGATCGTATCGTTGCCGATACCGCCGTTGATCTGGTTGGCGGCCGCGTTGCCGGTGAGTATCGCTGCCGCGGTTCCCGTGTAGGTCAGGTTCTCGACATTCGGCAGATTCACCAGCGAGTAGCTGGTCTTCACCTGAAGGGTATCGGAACCCTCGCCGGCATTTTCAACGATGACGTCCGCGCTGGAATCGATGACATACGTATCGTTGCCGGTGCCTCCGGCCATCGTGTCATTGCCGATTCCGCCGTTGAGCGTGTCGTTACCCCCGCCGCCAATCAGCTCATCATCTCCGCCGCGGCCGGTGAGTACATTGTCCTGACCATCGCCGACGAGCCGATCGTGATATGCGGAACCGGTGACGTTCTCGATCGAGCTCAGCGTGTCTCGCTCATCTTCGAATATGCCGGAATTCATGATCGCGTTGAACCAGTCGGCGGCGATCTTTGCATATCCCTCCAAGGTCGGATGAACGCCGATATCCCCCGGCGGAGGGGTGATGTCGTCAAGCGTCAGATCACTCGTGTCGACAAGGACGACCTTGTACGTATCGTTGAGCTCCTCCACGAGCCCGGGGATCATCGCATTGTATTGCTGGGTGATTTCATTCTTGTCGGAATCCCATTTCGGCGGAATCTCGGCGACGAAAATGGTCGCGTTGGGCGCGGCAGTCGCGATACTGATAATTAGACTGCGCAAATCCGCGATCAATTGATCGGCGGTTTGGGTGCCCGAGTTCGTGCCAATCATCAGGAGGATAACGTCGGGCTTGTAAGTGCTGAGAAACCCTTCATCCACCGAGTTCAGATAACCGATCGACTTGCCCCGCAGACCTTCATTGTCACGGTCGGCAAAATCCAAAGGCCCGCTTTGGATGCTCCCGACATAGTCGATCGCGAGGTCCTGGGCTTGGAGACTGTTCCATAGATAGGTCCGATAGCCGCCGCTGTCCTCGTCCAACACGGTTCCGGCCGAAATCACGCCGTACGTGATCGAATCTCCGAACGGCATCACCTTGAGCAGCGGCGTGCTCTCGCCAGTCTCAAGGTTTACGTAGACGCCCGTCCCGGAGTTGGCATAGCTGACGGTATCAACCCCGGCACCGCCGTCAAAACTTTCATTCCCCTTGGACGCCGTGAAGAGATCGTTGCCGGGAGTGCCCGTTGGCATGTTGATGACTCACAATCGTTTACGTAAATGCGATTAAGAAAAAGTCTTTAGCGATATGGCTCCCGTCAGGCGAGCTTTTTACGCCTGAGGATGGCTCGAAAAAGGACACTCCCGGTCCGTGGCAACGTATCTGCATCTGCCAAGCGAGGGTACAATGAGAGGGATCTTAGAAAGAGCAGCGAATGCTTGTCCTCCCTAGGCTGCCTCTCTTGGCGAGTTTGGCTGTGCTGATGACAGGACCCGGCCCAGCACCAGCACAGACCGCGATTTACCGCGCGGCCGCGGCGGCCGTGCCTCCCGGATATCTCGTGCGCCAGGCCAGCTCGTTCGGCGCGCGGTGCGACGGGGCCAAGGACGACACGCTCGCACTACAGAACGCGCTGAATGCTCTCAGCGATCGTCAGGCGCTGCAGCTCCCGGCGGGCACCTGTCTTATTTCCCATCAGCTCCGCTTGGCCGGCAAGAGCAATGTCGCCGTAGTGGGAGCCGGGAAGGAGAGGACGATCCTTCAAGCAACGGATCCGCTCCACAGCTCATTCATCGTCCGACTCTCGTCGAACGTGCAGATCGGGGGCTTCCAGGTTTATTCGCCCAACACGACGGGAATGAAACGGACGAGCGATGCCAATTCCAAAGGGTTCATGATCGGCAAGTCCGTCGGCGTTGTCCTCGATGGCGTTGGGGTGCGCCAAGTCGCCGGAGCCGGGATATTCCTGACTGAAACCCGGGACTCGAAGGTCCTGAACAGCGAGGTGGTCAAGAGCCTCGCCGACGCCTTCCACATCACCGGGGGATCAGCGAACATCGTGGTGAAGGGGAATCTCGCCGAGGGCGCCGGTGACGATGGATTCGCCTCGATCGGCTATGGCGAGGACATCAACCGCAACATCCAATTCTTCGACAATGTGGCCCGCGATGGATCGTGGGGGGGAGGAGTCTCCTTCGAGGGGACAAATGGCGGGAAGGCCTATCGCAACCGCATTTACCGCTCCGGTGTGGCGGCCATTCGAATCGCCTCCCAAAAGCTCTGGGACACCGGTCCCTCCGACAACCTCGATCTGCAGGACAACTATCTTGAAGGGTGCGTGACCCGAAAAATCACCGGTCACGGGTCCGTACTGATCTACACGGATTTCAAGGACGTCGGCCCGCATATCACTCTGCTTCGAACCGTCATCAAGGACCCGGCAAGCGGTCCGGGGGTGAAAGCGTTCGGGAAAAGGAACGGCAAGGCGACAGTCTCAGCCAGCGTGAACGACAGCGTGATGTCCGGGGTGTTCAGGGCCTTCCTCATCGAACCAGGCGCCACAATCTCAGAATCGGACAACAAGGTCTTTCCCCGCTCTCGCCGTCTCAAATAATCCTCGGCCTTGGAACCGGGATGATGAACTGCCCTCCCAAGGCGCGGAAAGCGGCGTTGGTCCGGACGATGTCGTCAGCAAAGTTCCAAGCCAGGATGAGCACATAATCAGGTGCTTGATTATGCAGCTTTTCGGCAGGCCTGATCGGTATCCGCTGCCCGGGCATGTACTTGCCCTGCTTGTGAACGCTTTGGTCGACGACGAAGTCGAAGAACCCGCGGCCGAGGTCAAGGTAATTGACCATCGTCGAACCCTTTGCCGCCGCGCCGTAGCAGGCAATGCGCATTCCTTGCTCCTTTAAGCCACAAAGGAGGTCCCTAAGCTCTTCGCGTAGCTTCTCGGTTCGTTGAGCAAAATCGCGATAGAAGGCCCTGCGGCCAACTCCCAGCTCGCGCTCTTCCTGCCAGAGCCGTCCGAGCCGCGCCGATTGTCCGGGTTGCTTGGCCACGCGCACTCGCAAGCTTCCGCCATGAATCTTCAACCGCTCAGCGTCGACGATATGCAGTCCATGCCGCTCCAATAAGGGCGCAAGCCCATGAAGCGTGTGGTAGAAGAGATGCTCGTGGTAGATCGTATCGAATTCGCAATGAGTGACCATATCCACGGCGTACGCGAATTCGAAAACGGCAATGCCTTGGGGCTTCAAAATCGCTTCGAATCCCGCGACGAAGTCGTTGATTTGGTCGACATGGGCAATGACGTTGTTGGCGATCACGACGTCGGCCCGCTTTCCCTCAGCAGCCAATCGCTCACCGGTGGCCTTGGAAAAGAACTCACACAGCGTTGGCACACCGATTTCGTTGGCTCGCGCGGCCGGACCATCGGCGGGATCGATGCCGAGCACGGGAATGCCGCGCTTGACCAGGTTATGAAGCAGGTACCCGTCGTTACTCGCCACCTCGACGACAAAGCTGCCGGCGTCGAGCTCACGATCGGCAATGAGCTGCTCGACGTGCTCGCGAGCATGTTCCAGCAAGGCCGGGTTTTGCGATGAGAAATATGGATAATCGGACTTGAAAAGAAGATCAGGTGGTATGGTCGTCCCGACCTGAAGAAGCGCACACTCGCCACAAAAATAAAGGGAAAGCGGGAATAGTTCGTCGGGGAGCGCAAGCATTTGGTCCGTTAGCAATGCATTGGCGACCGGCTGTCGACCAAGGTCGAGGACCTGTTCGATCTGAGCACTGCCGCATGAACGACAGTGCTCGATGTTTACAACTTCATCCTCGCCGGACTGGGCTCCAACGGGGGTCTTGCGGTGGGCTTCAATAGGCCGTCCTGGTGTGCCATTCATAACTCTTATGATCGCCTCCCATTCACCACTTGGTCATCATGAAGTCCGCGCAGAGAAATCACCAGACTGAAATGGCAGTGACGGGCACAGGAACGCAGGGGCGGCCGTTCGACGGCGCATCCATGCATGCACTTGCGACGGAACTGTTCCCTATCCTGCGCAGCATCACCGGTGACGGAGTGCGCGCGACACTCGCGGCGATCGGCAAGCACATACCGCTACAGATTCACGAAGTCGCGAGCGGAACGCCAGTACTCGACTGGACGGTACCGCCCGAGTGGAACGTGCGATCGGCGCGGCTTACGGCACCGGACGGTTCGGTCATTGCCGACGTTGAGCACTCGACCCTGGCACTTCTCGGCTATAGCGAACCCATCGACGCTACCATTCCGCTCGCCGAGCTTCGGGAGCACCTCTTCTCGCTGCCTGAGCGGCCCGAGTGGACGCCGTACCGAACGTCTTACTATCGGCGCACCTGGGGCTTCTGCCTCCCGCATCGCGTCCTGGAGGCGCTTCCCGAGGGCGACTACCATGTCCACGTCGACAGCACGCTCGATGAGGGTGGCAGCCTGACCTACGGCGA
>JBKPON010000195.1:0-3639 GCA_046733135.1 Pseudomonadota bacterium
CGCCGCACGCGCATGGCCGAGGACAAGATCGCCGCCGAGGAGCGCGCTGCGATCGAGCAGCTGCGCGGAGCTGCCGCAGATGCCGCCGCAAGGGCCGCCGCAAAGCTAATTTCCGAACGTCACGACGCGACCACGGACGCAAAACTCGTCGATCAGGCGATTGGAGAAATCTCTCCGCTGACCTAGACACCGGCGAAGGGCATTTCCGGGATACCGGCCCCCGCCGAGGAGCAGTGATTACTGGCGATGCACGTCGCCTGGCTGACTGACTCCCTCCAGCGCCTGCGTTGCGGTTTCGTCGTCGGTCTCCCGGCTGAGGTCGCCGAGGCTGACGATGCCGCACAGCTTCTCGTCGTTATCGATGACTGGCAGCCGCCGCACTTGCGCCTCGCTCATCTTTGTGGCCGCTTCCTCGACGCTGTCGTCAACCCGAACGCAGATGACGTCGCCGGTCATCAGATCGCGCACCGGAGTGTCCGGTCCGTAGCCCTTGGCAACTCCGCGCACCGCAATGTCACGATCGGTGATCATTCCGAGCAGGCGGTCGCCTTCCGTTACCGGGATCGATCCGGCATCGGCGCTGAGCATGAAGTCCGCGGCTTGCTGCACGGGCTGATCAGGGCGGATCGTCTGGACTTCGCGAGTCATCACTTCACTAACTTTCATGGTCGCTCTCCCTTTTTTTGAATCACGACCTTGAAACGAATGGTAGGGGACCAGGTTGCGCTCGCCGAACGGCGCCGATCGGCTGGTCACGAAGATGCAACCGACTAGGGCGGCGACCTATGCGCTCACGGAACGTTTTCCGTCAGTAGGTCATAGGTCGCGACCAGCTCGTCCCGCTGATTGAAGATCTCGACTGCCCAGCGCACCTGGCCCGTATCCTCCGACTTGATCGACTTGCCGCGGACGGTCAGCTCGACCCGTATCGAATCGCCGGGATAAAGCGGGGTCAGGAAGCGCAGGTTCTCAAGACCGGTGTTGGCCAGGACCGGCCCCGGATCCGGGTCGACGAACAGGCCGGCGGCGAAGCTGAGGATCAAATAGCCGTGCGCGACCCTTCCCTCGAACAGCCGTGAGGCCTTCGCCGCCTCCTCGTCCATGTGGGCGTAGAACATATCTCCGGTGAAATCGGCGAAATGTTCGATGTCCTCGAGCGTCACCGTCCGGCTCTTCGTCTTGAGCGTGTCGCCGATGTGGAGCTCGCTCATTCTCTTCCGGAATGGATGGCCGTCGATCTGCTGCTTTGGGGCGCCCGGAATATACTGTTCGGTGATAGCCGCGATCATCGCCGGCGAGGACTGGAGCGCGGTCCGCTGCATATAGTGTTTCACACCGCGGACGCCGCCCATTTCCTCGCTCCCGCCGGCCCGGCCGGGGCCGCCGTGGACCAGCACGGGCAGCGGCGATCCGTGGCCGGTCGACTCCGCCGCATTGGTGCGGTCGATGACGAGCATCCGTCCGTGATAAGCCGCAGCGCCCTGGACGAACTCGCGTGCTGCGGCGGGTGAGTGCGTAAAGAGCGACAGCACAAGGCTCCCGCGTCCCCGATTGGCCAGCTCGATCGCGTCGCCCATGTCTTTGTAAGGCATGATCGTCGACACCGGACCGAAAGGCTCCACATCGTGCACCGCTTCGGTCCCCCACGGATCGTCAGTGCGCAGCAACACGGGCGGCAGAAAGGCGCCGCCGGGGATTGGCGGCTGAGCGTTCGGGTCGCCCGAAACGATTTTCGCGCCGGCGGCCTCAAGCTCGGCGATGCGTTGCTGGACGTCCTCGCGCTGGCTGATGCTGACCAAGGCGCCCATACGCGTGTCCTCAGCACGGGGATCACCGACCTTGGTTCTGGCCAGTCGCTCCGTAAGCGCCTTCTGGACCGCGTCGAGATAGTCCGCGGGAGCCATGGCGCGCCGGATGGCGGTGCATTTCTGACCCGCCTTCACCGTCATCTCGGTCGCAACCTCTTTCACGAACAGGTCGAACTCGAGGGTGTCCGGCGCCGCGTCGGGTCCGAGAACGGACGCGTTGAGACTGTCCTGCTCGGCAACGAAACGGACCGAATCCCGGACCACCCTCGGGTGCGTTCGGAGCTTGAGTGCGGTGGATGCCGATCCCGTGAAGCTAACGATGTCCTGGCCGCTGAGGTGATCGAACAGCTCGCCGACATGGCCGACGATGAGCTGGATGGCGCCGGGTGGGAGGATGTTCGCCTCGATCATCACCCGAAATGCGGCTTCCGTGAGATATGCGGTAGCCGACGCGGGTTTCACGATTGCCGGAACTCCCGCGAGGAGGGTCGGGGCGAGCTTCTCGAGCATCCCCCACACCGGGAAATTGAACGCGTTGATGTGCACCGCCGCGCCCTGGAGTGGCGTGTAGATGTGCTGGCCGACGAAGGTGCCCTTCTTCGAGAGCGCTTCGAGCTGACCGTCGAGCAGGACGTGCGCATTTGGCAACTCGCGGCGGCCCTTCGAAGAGAAGGAGAAAAGCGTGCCCGCGCCTCCCTCAATATCGATCCAGCCATCCTTGCGGGTAGCGCCAGTCAGATAATTGAGTTCGTACAGCTCCTCCTTGTGCGCCATGATCGCAAGGCCGAGCGCTTTCAGCATTCGTGCCCGCTCGTGAAAGGTGAGCTTGCGCAACGCGGGTCCGCCCACATCGCGCGCATGACGGAGCATGGCGCCGAAATCGATCCCGCCAGAGCCGGTCAGCGCCACCGGCGACCCGTCGATGGCGCTCGGGATCTCCGCAAGATTGCCATCGCCGGCGATCCAGCGATCACGTTCGTAATTGAGGAGCTGGGGGGTTTTCATATTTCCACCTGCTGCCCTGAGCTGGTCAGGGTCCATTTCTAAGCGCGCTTCCGCTCTAATGAAGAAAATGGATGCCGAAACAAGCTCAGCATGACAGAGGGGCGACTGAACAGGGGGAAGCAATGATCGAACCGATCCGCCCGATTGCGATCGAGGATATCGAGCAGGCGCGCGCCCGGATCGCCGGAACCGTGCGGCGAACGCCGATGGTGAAGCTGGAATTGGGCGACGTCGCACCCGAGATCTGGCTCAAGCTTGAAAACCTCCAGCCGACCAATGCCTACAAGATCCGCGGAGCGACCAATGCCGTCGCGCATCTTTCCGACCAAGAGCGTGCTCGAGGTGTGTGGACGATCAGCGCCGGGAATGCGGGTCAGGGTGTCGCCTATGCCGCCCGGCAATATGGCGTTCCCTGCACCGTCGTCGCCATCGAGACTGCGCCCCAGACCAAGCTCGATCGGATGCGGGCATTAGGCGCGGAGATCGTGCCAGTGTCGTACGACCGGGCATGGGTCGCCGCCGAGACGCACGAGTTCGAGGGCCTCGAAAGCACTTTCATCCATCCGTTCGACAATCATGATTTCATCGCCGGCCACGCCACCATGGGATTGGAGATTCTCGAAGATCTTCCAGAGGTGCGCACGGTGATCACGGCGATTGGTGGTGGTGGGCTGATCACCGGCGTCGGCAGCGCGATCAAGGCGCGCCGCCCACAAGTCGCGGTTGTCGGGGCCGAGCCGGAAACGGCGGCTCCTTACGCTTACTCGCTCGACGAGGGAGGGCCGCGCAAGTTTCCCGACTGGCAAGCGTCGTTCGTCGACGGCGC
>JBKPON010000196.1:0-1266 GCA_046733135.1 Pseudomonadota bacterium
GTGTCGGATAGAGCGTCGGTCGAACGCAGCAGGGAAACGGCGCGGGCGAGATCGGCGTCCGACACACGCTCGCCGGTCATGGCCGAGCGCCAGAAGTCCCGGTCCTGGCTGCTCGCCCGCGCGTGAGCGATGATGACCGGAAGGGTCACCTTGCCATCGCGAAAGTCGTCGCCGGTGTCCTTGCCCATGGTCGCCCCGTCGGACGCATAGTCGATGACATCATCGATGAGCTGGAAGGCGATACCGAGGTTCCGGCCGTAGCATTCGAGCGCGAGTTCCGCCTCCTCGCTCGCCTCGGCAACAACGGGGGCGACGCGGCAGGCGGCGGCGAATAGCGCGGCGGTCTTGGCGCTGATGATGGCGAGATACTGCTCTTCGTCGGTGTCGATGCGTCGCTGCGCGGTCAGTTGCTCGACCTCGCCTTCGGCGATCACCGCGGACGCATGGCTGAGGATGCTCAGCACCTTGAGACTGCCGTCCTCGACCATCAGCTCGAAGGCCCTCGAGAAGAGGAAATCGCCGACGAGAACGCTCGCGCTATTTCCCCAAATGAGGTTGGCCGTGCGCCTGCCGCGGCGCATTCCGGAATTGTCGACGACATCGTCGTGAAGAAGGGTCGCGGTATGGATAAACTCGACTGCGGCCGCGAGCTTGTGGTGGCGGGTGCCGGGGTACCCCAACAGTGCCGCAGACGCGAGGGTGAGCATGGGTCGCATGCGCTTGCCGCCGCCGGCGATGAGGTGGCCGGCGAGCTCGGGGATCAATGCGACCTTGCTCTGCATCCGCTCGAGGATAACGGCATTGACTCCGTTCATGCCGCTCGCGACGAGCTCGATCAGCGGGTCGAGCGAGGGCGCCGCATTGCTGCGAATGGGATGGACGGAGGCGGTCACGGCGTCGCGTTAGCTGGGATGTGCCGCTTTTCCTAGCCGGCCGGGAGCGTGAGCCTCGCGAGCAGGCCGCCGAGATCCTCGCTCTCCTCCAGCGCAATTTTTCCGCCGTAAATCTCCGCGACGTCGCGGACAATCGCGAGTCCGAGACCGGTGCCGGGCTTGCCGGTGGTGTCGAGCCGCGCGCCGCGGGTGAACAGGTTCTCGCGCTCGGTTTCCGGAATGCCAGGGCCGTCGTCTTCGATTTCGATGTCCACGGTCCTACCCTTTGGCTCGACGGTGACGAAAACGCGGCCATGGCCGTATTTGGCGGCATTCTCGACCAGGTTGCCGATCATTTCGTCGAGGTCCTGGCGCTCGACCCGGACCTGAGCGC
>JBKPON010000197.1:0-35745 GCA_046733135.1 Pseudomonadota bacterium
CTCCTATTCGGCGCGATAGCCGGCCAGCGGCGGCGGCTCGGAAATGAAGCCGACACGCTGGAACCCAGCCTGCTGCATGGTGATGATCGCTGCGCCGATGCACTTGTACTGCGCGTTCACGTCGCCGCGGATGTGCGCCTCGGGCATATTCTCTTCGTTGATGTTCTGAACACCGCCAACTGCTTTGATTTGCGCTTCTAGCTTCTGCACTGCCCGATTGAGCAGGTCCGCCTGGGTGACCTTCTGCACGCCCCAATACACCTCGCAGGTGCCGCCGGGACCGTTGCGCACCGTGAGAGACACATTCTCCGGCTTAGTCATGGTCGGCTCATACCGGACATTCGGCAATTTGATTGGAACTGCCTGCTTGATCACCTGCGTGGTGATCAGGAAGACGATCAGCAGCACCAGCATCACGTCGGTCAACGGCACAACGTTGATGTCCGACAGCGCTTCTTCTTCGCCTTCTTGGATGATTTGTCCTGCCATGCGGCTGGTCTCTTTCTAAACGTCAACCGATCGGAGACCCAGCGAGAGCCGGGCCTCCGCTCGTCATTACTTCGCGGTCGTCGGGGTCCGAACCGGCTCGCTTCCCGGCTGGGTCGGCGCTGTCGCTGCTCTCGGGGCAGCGCCCTTCACCGCCGGACCAGCGCCGCCGATGCGCGGCTTCACAGCGCCAGCGGACATCAGATAGCCGTGTAGGTCGTTCGTGTAGGCGGCAAGGTCCTCCATGATCGACTTGTTGCGGCGGATCAGCCAGTTGTAGGCGAGCACCGCCGGAACCGCGACGACGAGACCCAGCGCTGTCATGATCAGCGCTTCACCGACTGGACCGGCGACGGCGTCGATCGACGCCTGACCGGAAGCGCCGATCTTGATCAGCGCGCGGTAGATGCCGACGACGGTGCCGAATAGACCGATGAACGGAGCCGTCGAGCCCACAGTCGCCAGGAAGGCGAGGCCTTCACCGAGCCGGGCGCCGATGGCGCCCTGGCTGCGGGCCAGGCTGTTGGCCATCCAATCGTGTTGGTCGATCGGGTCGGTCAGCTTGCTGTGCTGCTCTTGCGCGAGAAGAGCATCGTCGACGATCGCGCGATAAGCGCTCTTCGCCTCGAGCTTCTGAGCGGCATCACGCAGGCTCGGAGAGTTCCAGAAGCTCGCCCGAACCTTGCGGCCCTGAGCGATGATCTTCTGTTGCTGCATAAGCTTGGTGAAAAGGATGTAGAAGGTGCCGATCGACATGATGACCAGGATCGCGAACACCGAAATGGCAATGATGCCGCCCTGCTGGAGAGCGGGAACGAGGCCATAGGGGTTGGCGCCTGCGGGTGCTGCTTGCATAACTTACTTTCCTTCTGAAATTCCGTGTAGAAAATGTGGTCCTAAACTAACCTTCCAGGCGCCACACAATCGATGGTGTGGTGATCGTGTCCGTGGTCGCGTTGCCGTTGCTGTCGCGCGCGGGGACAAACTTGGCGCGGCGGCGGAGAATGTTGCAGGTTGCTGAATCCAGCGCACCGTTACCGGTCGACTGGATGATGTTGCAGCCAACCACCCGGCCGTCGGTGCCGATCGTGAGGCTCGCCCGAGCGGTCCCCTCGGCGCCGGCGGATTGGGCCGAGGCCGGATAATCGTCGCCACTGAACAACGACCTGAGATCGCCCTTGGCGCTGGTCGCAGATTGCACCTTACGCGGCGGCGGCGGCGGCGCCGGCGGAGCGGGCGCGACTGGCGGGATCATCGGGGGCGGCGGAGCCGTGACCGTCTGGATCGGAGGCTCAGGAGCCTGAAGTCTGACCAGCGGCGGTGGCGTCACCGGCGGCGGCGGGACCTTTGGCATGTCCTTCGGCGGTGGCGGCGGCTCCTCCGGGGGCGGCGGCTCCTCCTCCACGTCGAAAGTCTTGAGGTCCTGAGCGGCCTTCTTGATCACGTTGTAGGCAAGGCCAGTGACGATCGCATAGCCCAGAGCGAACTGGAGGACGACGACCATGATGATCGCCAAAGTCCGGTTGCCGCTGATTTCCTTGCGTTGGGCGTAGGACATTAACCCGCGGTTCTCCTCGATACGCCGTGGCTAGTCCACGGCCAGACGGGGCGTATGGACGCGCGCCCTGTCTTCGGATGGGATCGTCGATGTTTCAACGTATCATCGGCGACAAGCGCGCCTCCTTATAACTGGCTGAAAGGTCGCGCAATCCATTTTGTTCCACATCCGGAAGGCGTGAAACTCCGTAGGCGGGCAACGGTGGGTCAGAGGATCGGCCACAATCCCGGAAAAGAAGCAATTTCCACACCCACTCCCTGAGCATCGGGATAGATGTCGGGCTTGGAGGTGCGAACCCGCAGTTCCTTCACCCCACGGAAGGCTCCAATGCGTTGGAAGACCGCGTGAGCCAGCGTTTCCTGAAGGTTGAATCGGCGGCTTGACGCAATCTCCTCGACCTCGTTGCGGAGAAAGTCGTAGTTCCACGCCCGCGCCGGATCGTCGTCCGGGGGAAGCGACGGATCCTCAAGCCAAATCTCGACGGACACGATCAACCGTTGCGGCTGGCCCACTTCGAAATCGTGAAAGCCGATGTCGGTCGTCACTTCGAGCGATTCCAAGATGATTCGTGCGGATCGGACCTTGATTCGCTCCGGTACCAGCCCGGCAAGGGTGATATCGGTGCTCATGCGTTCCTGAGGAATTGGACGTCACGGTCCAGCGCTAGGAATCGCTGGCCCGAATCGATCACCAGCACCTGACCGGTGACGCAAGGAGCACCGACCAGATAACGCAGGGCACCGATTACATCTTGCGGCTCCACCCCTCGGCGCAGTGGATTGTTCGCGTGCATCGCTTCGAAATTCTCCTCGGTCTGCCCGCTCGAGCGCAGCATCAAGCCGGGCGCGATGCCATTGACCCGGATACGCCGCGACGCAAGGGCCCGCGCGGCGAGGTCGGTCAGGCCCGCCAACGCCTGCTTAGACAAAGTATAGCTCAAAAAATCGGAATTCGGCGACGCCAGCTTCGAATCCAGAAGGTTGACGATCAACGCATCGTCGACGCCGTCTTGCGCGGCGGCAAAGCGGTCGATCAACAGCGCGGACGCACTGACATTGACGGTCATGTGGGCCGCGAATTCGGTCGGGTTGAATCCACCGAAGCCGTCCCAGGCGAACCGAGCCGCATTGTTGACGAGGAGGCGCACCGGAGGACCATCGGCGGCAGCTGCGAAGATGCGATCGGCGCATTCGGCATCGGCGAGGTCGGCGACGATCTTCTTTGCTCCCGGCGACACTTCATCAACCTCATGATGAACGTGAGCGACGACTGCCCATCCGTCCTCGACCAACGCCCGGGCGATCCCGGCGCCCACGCGCTTTCCGGCGCCGGTGACGATGGCGGTGCGGCTCGGCTTCGTTGTCATTGAGGGCGCGGAGTGACGAAGCAATCACATCAAAGCAAGCGCTGGATTGCTTTCCCTTGCCTTCGCAAGGGTCGCGATGACAGAGGGCCCGATGCCCGAGCCATGTCCGCCCATCGAGCTGCGCGCTCTCAGCCTGGCCGATCTGGAGAAACTGATCGAAGGGCGGCGCCTGCCACCGGTGGATCAATGGAATCCGACGCATTGCGGCCATTCCGGCATGCGCATCGGTCGCGATGGCGTCTGGTATCACGAGGGCGCTCCTATCGCGCGGCCTGCAATGGTTCGCCTATTCTCGACCATCCTTCGCCGCGAGCCCGACGGCGCTCATGTCCTGGTTACGCCCGCGGAAAAGCTGACGATCGACGTTGAAACGACTGCATTCAAAGCCGTTGCGATGCGGAGCGAGGGGGAAGACGGATCTCGGCGCATCGCATTCGGGCTCGACAGCGGCGACGCAGTGATCCTCGGCGCCGACCACCCGTTGTCGGTGATCGAAACCGAGCGCGGGCCCTCGCCGCGCATCCTTATCCGGCATGGGCTTGAGGCGGAGCTTACACGCGCGCTTTATTATGAGCTTGCCGAGATTGCGCTTGCCGAAGGCCATGATCCGCCCGGAATCTGGAGCGATGGCACCTTCTTCACTCTGGAGGAGGGCGCTTGAGCTCAATCGACATCGCGCTCGCCGAGCGGCTGCGGAAAGCCCTCGATTCAGAACCCGCCGAGCCGCCGCTCTCCGGCGATCTGCCCGATTTGCGGTCTCAGGCCAACGTTCGGGCCGCAGTTCTGATCGCGATCACTGACCGGCCGGAGCCTGGGGTAATCCTCACCGTCCGCCGCGAGCACATGAGAACGCACGCCGGACAGATCGCCTTCCCCGGCGGACGTCTCGACCCCGGAGAAGATTCGGCCGAGGCGGCGGTCCGTGAGGCGTATGAGGAGCTCGTGATGCCACCGGACGTTGTGAACGTTGTCGGCACGCTCGAGCCTTATAGCACGGTCACCGGCTACATCGTCACTCCTGTGATTGGCGTCATTCCCCCCGACTTGCCGCTCGAGCCCCATGAAGATGAAGTCGCCGACTGGTTCGAGGCCCCACTCGCGTTTCTCCTCGATCCGGCACATCAGTGTCGCCAAAGCGCGCTGTTCCAGGGACGCGAGCGCCACTATTGGGAGATCATGTGGAAGGGGCGCAGGATTTGGGGGGCGACCGCAGCAATGATTATCAATCTGTCCCGACGGCTCCGGTGGAATTGAAGCTCGACCCGACCAAGTGGCGCAAGATCCGCGGCACGGCGCGCGTCCTCGGCGCGCTCGGCGCCAGCGAAGGCTTGACCCGCTATGTCGGCGGTGCCGTTCGCGACGACCTGCTCGGCCTGCCGGTGAACGATCTGGACCTTGCGACACGCCTCCAGCCGGCAGAAGTCATGGCGCGGCTCGAAGCGGCGAAGATCAAGGCCGTACCGACGGGGATCGACCACGGAACCATTACGGCCGTCAGCGATGGTCATCCCTTCGAAGTGACGACGCTCCGCCGCGACGTCTCAACGGACGGACGGCGCGCAACCGTCGCCTTCACCGACGACTGGAAGGAAGATGCGGCCCGGCGCGACTTCACAATCAACGCGCTTTCGGCAGACCCGCTCACTGGTGAACTGTTCGACTATTTTGGCGGATTGGAAGACCTCAAGACGCGCCACATCCGTTTCATCGGTGACCCGCTGCAACGCATCGCTGAAGATCATCTGCGGATCCTGCGCTTCTTCCGCTTCCACGCCCGCTTCGGCGCGGACGAACCGGACTCTGCCGCGCTCGAGGCCTGCACCGCGCGCGCAAACGACCTGATGGCGCTCTCACGCGAGCGCATCGCTGACGAGCTATTGAAGCTGCTCGCGGTCGCCGACCCGGCACCGACAGTCGAGATCATGCTTCAGCATGATATTTTGAAGCCGGTGCTCCCCGAAATCGTGCCGAAGCACCTCGGCAACCTCGAGGCGCTAATCCTCGCCGAACGGCAGGCCGGAGCCGAGCCCGACCCACTCAGGCGACTGAGCGCCTTGCTCCCCCGCCAACCGGAAGTCGCCGACGATATCGCGGTTCGGCTGAGGCTATCGAACAAGGGCCGAAGGCGTCTCGCCTGCGCGGCACTCGCCGACTTGTCTTCCACGCCGGAGGCGCTGTCCTACCGAGTCGGCACCGCATGCGCCACCGACCGATTATTGCTGGCCGGGAAGATCGATCAGGCGCGAGCGATTGCAGGTTGGACGGCACCCCGTTTGCCGATCAGCGGCGGAACATTGATCGCTCGCGGCTTGCCCGAAGGACCCGTCGTCGCCCGCACGTTGAGGACGATTGAGAACCGATGGATCGAGTTA
Organism: Pseudomonadota bacterium; assembly: GCA_046733135.1. GTDB lineage: Bacteria > Pseudomonadota > Alphaproteobacteria > Sphingomonadales > Sphingomonadaceae > Sphingomicrobium. The sequence goes on from JBKPON010000197.1 coordinate 5,783, forward strand.
GGCTTTCCCGCGGGTGAGGCCTTCAACCGGGTCGTAGAGGAGGCACTAGCGAGCGCCGTCCGAAGCTAGTTCCCGCGCAACTGCAGCTGAACATATTCCTGCGCAAGCTGCTGGTGGATGCGTCGCGCGGCGGCAGAGATTGCGTTCTTGGCAGCGGCACGTTCTCTCAGCTCACGCCGGCGGAAATAGTCAGCGGACTGTGGATCGATCATTCACCCCACCCGAACATCATTCTCGATTTCCGCTCTTCAATAACTCCCAAGTGTGACAGCTTGGCTATAACTTACAGCAATTACCGTGACTTAGCGGCGACCGCAGTAAGTCGAGCTGGCCAGGGCAAGTCCCGGGACCTGCTCGGCATCCACCGGGCGACCAGTTCCTGCGGACCATATCGGTCGCGGCCCGGGCAGGAGTTTGCCATAGCGCTCAAACAGTTCGACAAAATGCTCATCCATCGTGCGCACGGTGCTGGCGCGGATAGCCGCGCTCCGCTGAAGATCGCGCCTGAGGCGCGTGAACGCTTCGATCGCTTCCTCTAGCGACCGTTCGTCGCCAGCCCGATAAGTGACCCCTGCACCAGAGGAGACGTGGCCGGCAGCAGCGCCGCGATCCGGCGTGATGAGGGGGACGCCGCTGGCGTGCGCCTCGGCCGCGACTAGGCAGAAGGTTTCGACTTCGCAGCCGTGAACCAGCCCGTCGGCGCTGGCCATCAGCCGCGCAAGCTGACTGCGGTCCTGAAGCGCGGACAAGAGCGCGACGTTCGAACATCGCCCGACCAATCGTTCGAGCCTCCGGCGTCTTTGTCCGTCACCAATAAGTAGGAAGCCAATGTTATTCCGTTTCGAACTTTCCCGGACGGCGCGCAGGACCATGTCCCATCGTTTCTCAGCCGACAGCCGGCCCACCCCGATCAGCAATATTGCGCGAGAATCGAGACCAAGCGACGAGAGGATGGAGGAGCGAAGTTCCGCACACCGCAGAGATGGAGAGAAGACATCCGCTTCGACTCCCAGTCGGTTCGTCTCGACATTTCGGACTCCGCCGGATCGGAGCCGATCGGCGAACTGCCGGTTGGGACAGATCACGGCATCGAACATGTGCCCGAGACCGCGCAGGTGACACCAGAACCATCCGAACAGACGGTCGATGGTCGCGCGAGAGGCGATGTTTCCGAGCCAGCGATAAGCATAAGCCGCAAGCGGATCGCAATGCATCACCAAGGACCGCGATGCAGCTCCCTGCCAGCGTCCGACCATCGTTGCGCTCGACCAGGGCGAAGACGCTTCGACATGATCCGGTTGCCAGGCGTCGAGTACTTGGTGGATCGCCCGCTCGTCATCGAAATAACGGTACCGCCGGTCAACCGGAAGCTCGGGCGACGGCACGGTCACCAGAAATGTACCGGGCGCGCGTTGAATCGTTTCATGATGCGCGCCGGGGGCGACGACGACCATCTCGTGGCCGTGACGGGCTGCGGCCCTCAGCTTGGCTTCAATATAGGTCCGAACTCCGCCCCCTGCCGGGGTGTAGAAGGCGCAAACGTCGACGATCCGCATCGGCCTTGCGAAAGGCCGCCAAGCGCCATGAACTTCAAGTGAAGCTTTCGTAATGGCGTGGGCCACGACTCACGCACCGCGAGCGGTGCTGCAAACATGACATATTCAGAATTTCAGAACGAAGGTCACGGCGGGTCGGCGCGAACGGCCAGGGCGGCTGTCGACACGCGAATCGGAAGCGGCCTTCTTCTTCCCATACATGCTGGCGAGGCCTAGCCCGATCGCTGCGTTTGGCGCGAGATCCCGCCGGAAGATCATCCCGGGCGAAAAAGTTAGGCGTCGAGAGTTTCCGAGCTCTTCGGAAAGGCGAAGATCGAGCACCCGTTCCTTCGCTATCGTCGCGACCGAGTTGGGAAACAGGCCCCGCAAATCGGGTTGCGCCGCCGGCGCCGCTGCAAACGACGATCCGGTCGCAATCAGGAGCAAACCCATCAAAGTCGCGCGACTCCCCTGTTCCCCAGGGGAGTTAATCACGATTTCGAAAGGAAGTTCCAGCCCTCAGGATGACAGGCGGCATCCGAATAGTCGTGAGACGCTAACGCCGACGCGATTTCCAATATTCGAGCGCTGCGTCGGCCTCGAGCGGCCTGGCAAAATAATAGCCCTGCCCTGATGCGCAGCCGAGCGTCGCGAGTGTCGTCGCCAGCTCGACGGTCTCGATACCTTCGGCCGTCGTCGACATACCCAGCGCGTCGGCAAGGCTCAGAACGGCGCGGACGATGGCGACGCTGTCAGGGTCAACCATCATACCGGACACGAAGCTGCGGTCGATCTTGAGCACGTCGATCGGCAGCCGCTGCAGGTAGGCGAGGCTGGAATAGCCGGTGCCGAAATCGTCCATCGCAACAGTTGCATCGAGTGCCTTCAGAGCATCGAATACACGTGTCGCGCGTGCCGGATCCTGGACGATCGAACTTTCCGTGAGTTCGAGCGTCAGGCGATCGCCGCTCAGCCCGCTCGACTTGAGCGCGCCTTCGACCACATCGGCGATATTGTCGCGCGCGACCTGGATCGCCGAGAGATTGACCCCGACGTAGAGCGGCAGCTTCTCACCGGTTTCGCGATCCCAATCGGCCAGCGTGCGCGCCGCCTTGTCCATCGCCCAGCGGCCGAGCTGCAGGATGAGACCCGATTCCTCGGCGACGGGGATAAATTCGGTTGGACTGATCTCGCCCCGATCATCATGCGTCCAACGCGCCAGCGCCTCGAAGCCCGCGACCTCGCCGGATTTCAAGTTGATCAGCGGCTGATAGAAGAGTTTGAGCTGGTCTTTGTCGAGCGCCCGCCGAAGCTCGGTCTCGATCGAAAAGCGGCGCCGCGCCTCGGTGGCCTGCTTCGGCTCATAAACCTGCGGCTTCCCGACCAGTTTGGCCTGCTTGACGGCGAATTGCGCGTTGCGAAACAGCTCTTCCGGGTCCTGGCCAGCGTTCATCAAGGCCACCCCGATGGCGCATTCGACGCGGATCTCCAGGTCGGAGATTTTGAACGGCGCCGCCATCACCTGCTGAATGCGCTCGGCCGCTTTCAGCGCGTCCGCGATGCCCCGTCGGAGCGAGACGAGTACGCCGAACTCGTTGCCGCCTGTCCGCGCGAGTACGTCCCCGCCACGAAGCGCGAGGATCAGCCGCCGCGCAAAAGTGATCAGCAGCTCGTCGCCGGCGAGGCTACCCATCGACTCGTTGATGCGCGAGAAGCGCAGCATGTCCACCACGAGCACCGCGTGCTCAAGGTCGCGCGCGACCCGTTCGCCGGCGTGCTCGACCGCTTCAGTGAATGCGAGCCGGTTGGGTAGGCCGGTCAAACTGTCGCGTAGCATCTCCGCGCGAAGCGTTCGTTCGGCCTGAACCTCGACCGTGCGGTCGACGACGCTCATGAGGCACCGTGGAAACTTCGCGTCGGTCTTGGGCAGCGGCGCGAGCTTCACTCGCAGATAGCGCGCGGCGACGCCCTCACCGTCTTTCAGATCCAGCTCGGCCGCGACGTCGCTTCCGTCGAAGAAGCGCCGGAGCAGGTCGGCTATCGGACCGGATTTAAGACATTCCGCCCGGTTCCAGTCCTTTGCGTTGCAGGTCGATTGCTGGATGGTGTCGAAGAAGCGGCTGTTGTGAGCGTTGATCTTGAGCGCGCCACCCTTGCCGAGCTCGACGATCGCCGCGGCGATCGGCAAGGCGTCGAGCAAGCCCGTGTCGCCCGCCGTCGCAACGGGCGGTTTTGCGTCCGGATTATCCGCTTGCCGCCGGCCCTCGCTGCGCGGCAGGCGGTGCGCTGCAGCCTGCATGGCGAGCGTCTATGCCGCAGAGGAGTTAATTCGGAGTATCTTTTTACCTCTGAGCAGCGTCGATTGACCGGGGTGGTTAACGGTCAGCCGAAGCGGTTATTCCGGGGGAAACCAATCGGCGGCATCCGTCCAGCGGCTCCCCGCGCTGCTCGCCATGAAGTCAAGTCGGTCTCGGTCCGCATTCGGCCGCTCTCTCCACCCAATGCCCAGTTTAGGCCTTCGGCGAGGCGGAACGCGGTGGCGTCCGACAAACCCCCGTCGCGGTAGCGCTGCAGCGTCACGCCTTGCCCGCGCGTTAGCTCCGGCAGCTCGGCAAGCGGAAACACCAGCATCTTGCGGTTCTCCCCGATCACGGCGACAGCGTCCGACCCGTCCGGAATCGAACGAACTACCGCCACTTTCGCGCCCGGCCGCACGTTCACCAGTTGCTTGCCCTTGCGGGTTTCCGCAAGCGTCGCGTCCCCGCTGGTTACGAAGCCCTTGCCATCGCTCGACGCGATGAGAAGCTTCAGCTGGGGCTTGATCTCCAGCAGCTGGACGATTTCCACTTCAGCATCGAGGTCGATGAACAGACGTACTGGTTCGCCAAAACCGCGGGCGCTTGGCAACTTATCCCCGGCGAGGGTGTAGACGCGCCCGTTCGAGGCAAACAAAGCGAGCCGGTCGGTGGTTTGGGCATGGAAATGGATGAACGGTCCGTCGCCCTCGCGCCATTTCAGGTCGGCGACTTGCTCTAGCGCCAAATGCCCCTTCATCGCGCGGATCCAACCGCGCTGCGACAGGATGATGGTGATCGGCTCTTTCTCGATCATCGCCGACCAGTCGATCTCGCGCGCCGGGGCGACCTCTTCGAGCCGGGTCCGTCGCTCGTCACCGAATTTCTCCTTTAGCGCCGCAAGATCGCGCTTCAGCCGGGTCCGCTGGCGGCCGGGACTCTCGACCAGCTTGGTGAGCTCGTCGCGCTCCTTCGCCAGTGCTTCGCGCTCCTTGGCGATCTCCATCTCTTCGAGCCGACGCAATTGCCGTAGGCGCATGTTCAGGATCGCTTCGGTCTGCCGTTCGGAGAGCTTGAATTCCGCCATCATGACCGACTTCGGCTCGTCCTCTTCCCGAATGATCTGGATCACTCGGTCAAGGTTGAGGAAGGCGATCAGGAAACCGTCGAGAAGCTCCAGCCGCTCATCGATCTTGCCGATCCGCACCTGACTGCGGCGCACCAGCACTTCGATCTGGAATGCGAGCCAGGCGGTGAGCGACTGCCTGAGGCTCATGACTCCGGGGGTTCGGCTGGCGTCGAGTACGTTGAGGTTCAGCGGAAACCGGATTTCGAGGTCGGTGAGCCGGTACAAGCTCTCGAGCAAGAGCCCGGGGTCGACGGTCCGCGCTCGCGGCTCCAGGATCAGGCGGACCTGCTCGTCGCTTTCGTCCTTCACATCAGCGAGGATTGGCAGTTTCTTGTCCGCGATCAGGGCCGCGATCTGCTCGATCAGCTTGGCTTTTGGAACGCCGTAAGGGATTTCGCTGACCAGCAGGTGCCAGCCGCCGCCCTTCTCCCGCTCGACATCGATCTTGGCGCGGAGCCGGAACCCGCCGCGTCCGGTCTCATAGGCCTGAGCGATTGCCTCACGGCTGTCGACCAACACTCCGCCGGTCGGGAAATCCGGCCCGGCGACGAAGTCCATCAGCGCCCGGTCCTCGGCCTTGGGATTGTCGATCAGATGAACCGCAGCGTCGATCAGTTCGCCCAGGTTGTGCGGCGGGATCGACGTAGCCATGCCCACGGCGATCCCGCTGGCACCATTGGCGAGGAGGTTCGGGAACAGCCCCGGGAATACCTCCGGCTCCTCTTCCTCACCATTATAGGTGGGGCGGAAATTGACCGTGCCCTCATCGACCCCCGCCATCAGTTGCGTGGCGATCGCGGTGAGGCGCGCCTCGGTATAGCGCTCCGCCGCGGCATTATCTCCGTCGATGTTGCCGAAATTGCCCTGCCCGTCGACGAGGGGATAGCGCAACGAAAAGGGCTGAGCCAGGCGGACCAGCGCATCGTATAAAGCCAGATTGCCGTGTGGGTGGTACTTGCCCATCACGTCACCGACGATGCGGGCGCACTTCTTATATGCGCCGGTCGCGTCCAGGCGGAGAAGCCGCATGCCCCACAGGATGCGACGGTGCACCGGCTTCAGTCCGTCGCGGACGTCGGGCAACGACCGGGCGGTGATGGTCGACAGGGCGTAGACGAGATAGCGCTCTGAGAGAGCGGCGTCGAAAGGGGTCTCGATAACCGAGGAAACGTCGGGATCAGCCATTTCGCCTGCCTAGCAAGGCGAAATGGCACCGGCCATCGGTGATTGGAGGATTTGCGTTACTCGGCCGCTTCTCTTGCCCAGTTCTCAGTCAAATCGAGCTTCGCCTTCTCCATTTCGGGCAGGAGCCATTCGCGAAAACGCTTCAGCTTCGGCACCATTCGCCGCTCGGTGGGATAGACCAGCCAATAGGCCCAGCCGCGGGCCGAAACTCGTTCGGGGAAGGGCACCGACAGCCGACCAGCAGCGACATCGCCTTTCCACAAGAGCGGTGTCAGCAGTGCGAACCCTTGACCAGCCATTGCGGCATGGCCCTCGTTCGCCTGGTTTTCGAGCCGGACGCCGGGGCGACGAAGCACCGCCTCGTCTGTCGGTACGCCGTTGTCGGAGAACCATTGCTGCCACCATTCATCGCTTGGATTGATCAGATGCTGGTGCGGGATGTCGTCCGGCTGCAACGCCCGTCGAAGGCGCCCCTCGACTTCAGCGATGCACTCGGGGCTCGCCATCGGAGTGAAAGCGGATTCGAATAACCGATGTTGCTCGAGACCCTCCCAATCCCCCCGGCCGGCGCGGATCGCGACGTCGGCGTCGCCGGCTCTGAGGTCGCACAACTCATTGCTGGTCGTCATCCTGACGGCGAGGTCAGGATGTTCCATCTGAAAGCCGCCAAGCGTCCACGCGAGCCAGGTATTGGCGAAGGTGTGCGTCGTGGAGACAGTCAGAAGCGACTCGTCCTCCTGCCGATGACTAGCGAAAGCCGCTTCGAGCGCGTCGAACGCTCCCGACAGTGCCGGCAGCAGGCGGGCACCGAGCGGAGTCAACCGGACCCTCCCTTTCTCGCGAACGAATAGGGGCGAGCCAAGCCGCTCCTCGAGGCTTTTCACCTGGTAGGAGACAGCCGCCTGGGTCATGCCAAGTTCGGCCGCCGCGGCGGTGAAATTCTCGGTACGGGCAGCCGCTTCGAAGGCCCGTATCGCGGCTAGTGGGGGCAACCGTCTCATCGGCTGAACTCATAAGGGCAATTTATGGGCGCTGTCGAGCGTTTGATTGGCGAAATGAGCTCCGGAATCATAGATACTGACTAACCGCCGGCGAGGACGATCCCTCCCCTATCAAGCCCCCTCCGCCGGCGGCCCACAAAAGGGAAAGGAGATAAGCCATGACTTATGGCCTCGGGACCAGTGCGTTCATCGAAGACGGCCCTGCAGAGCAGGTTGCCAAGGCGGGTGCGGCCCGCTCGACGGCCAGAGCATGGCACGTGCTCGATGAAGCGCGGAGGCTAGCGCTCGTCGAACGGGCGCTGAACCCAGCAAACGACTGCATCGACGCCTTCCCCCTGGCGCTCTGAATGCAGCAGATCAGGAAAGGAATGGTCATCATGGTGGATGAGATTTTCGATCGCCACTATCGCGAAGGCCGTGCTGAGCTCAACGCGAGCTTCGACCGGGCTCTGAAGCGCTTGGGCAACGCGATCGGCAACGCTTTCGATGTGTTGAATCGCATTGAATATAATGCGCCTTGGGCGCCCATGCGCAGAAGCGCACACAAATGATGAAGGCTTGAGAGGCGGGAAATTGCACGCATCCCGCCTCTCTTCTCGTAAAATTGTTCGCGCGTTCCGCCCGTTCACTTCCCCCCTCCCCGCGGTTGGCGACAACGCGGCTCCTCCCTCACTAACTCAGCTGCTCAATTGCGGAGGGGCGACGGCTCGCCTATAGGCGCCGCTCCTTTTCCTTGACTGTTGGAGTGACGCTGAACCGTGGCTCGCCGCCGCCAGATCTATGAGGGCAAGGCCAAGATCCTCTACGAGGGTCCGGAGCCGGGCACGCTCATCCAATATTTCAAGGACGATGCCACGGCGTTCAACGCGCAGAAGCGCGGAACGATCAGCGGCAAAGGCGTGATCAACAACCGCATCTCCGAGCATATCTTCACCTCGCTCTCGGCGATCGGCGTTCCGACGCACTTTATCCGCCGGCTCAACATGCGCGAGCAGCTCATCCGCCAGGTCGAAATCATTCCGATCGAAGTGGTTGTGCGGAACGTCGCTGCAGGTTCGCTGTCCAAGCGGCTAGGCATAGAGGAAGGAACACAGCTCCCTCGCACGATCATCGAATATTATTACAAAGACGACGCGCTTGGCGATCCGATGATCGCCGATGAGCATATCGCCTGCTTCGGTTGGGCAAGCCAGGAGGAGATGAACGACGTCGCCGACATGGCGATCCGCGTCAACGACTTCCTCTCCGGCATGTTCGCGGCGATCGGCATTCGTCTCATCGACTTCAAGCTGGAGTTTGGCCGCGTGTGGGACGGCGAATACAGCCGCGTCATCCTCGCCGACGAGATCAGCCCCGATGGCTGCCGGCTGTGGGACATCAAATCTGGCCAAAAGCTGGACAAGGACCGATTTCGCCAGGACCTTGGCGGAGTCGAGGAAGCGTATCAGGAAGTTGCTCGCCGTCTCGGCCTATTGCGCGAGGACGAGGAAGTCGCGGTCCTCGACTTTGACCAGCACCGCAAGAAACGCGGCCGCTAAGGTTCGCCGTCAACCCTCGATCACCTCGAAGTGGAGCACTTGAGGCTCCATCTCGAGCAGGAAATCGGGGTCGAAATCGTAATATTTCGCCTTAGTCATCTCGTCTCCGGCAAAGCGGCGGATGGCATCCTCGCTTTCCCAGAAGGATAAAGTCTCGACATGGACCAATGCGCCTTCGCGGCGATGAAGGCACCAGGCGCCGAGATTGCCCGGCGTTGATCGGTAGTCGGCAAGCCCAACGTCCTTCGTCAGTTGGAGATGTTCCTCGGCCTTGTCGGCGGGGACCCGGCCGTGCCAGCGTCTTGCAATCATCGCGAACGTCCTTTTCTTAGACGTCCCAGCCCCTTCAGCCCCGGCAGTCCTCTTAGCATGAACCGCGCCCGTGTCGTCACCTTCAATGCCGCGCTAGGACCGCTAGATTATCGTGTGCCAGATGGCGTGGACGTCTCGCCAGGTTCGATCGTCATAGCGCCACTCGGTCCGCGCCAGCTACTCGGTGTGGCGTGGGAGCCGGACCGGCTCCCGACCCAGGAAGTGCCCGACGACCGGCTTCGGCCGCTAGTCGGGATTGTCAATGTACCGCCCCTCGCCCCGCCGCTTCGGCGGTTGTGCGAGTGGACCGCCGATTATTATCTCGCTCCGCTAGCATCCGTTCTCCGCATGGCGCTTCCTTCCTCCGCCGCGCTCGACGGCCCTCGGCAGCTGACGGAATATCGTCCCACGGGGCTTGTCCCGGAGCGAATGACTCCGCAGCGACAAAAGGCGCTCGCGGCGCTCGAAGGCCGACAGGGTACGGTTCGCGAGTTGGCCGCTGAGGGTGGAGTCAGCGATGCGGTGGTGCGCGGCTTGGTCAATGCCGGCGCATTCGAGGCTGTGACCGTCGATGCGGACCGCCCGCTTCCGCGCCCTGACGCGGCTCATGCCCCATCCGATCTCAATGAAGACCAGAGGAGCGCGGCCGCAAGCCTCGCGTCGGCAATCGGCCAAGGCTTCGATCCCGTCCTGCTCGACGGAGTGACTGGGTCCGGCAAGACCGAGGTCTATTTCGAAGCGATCGCCGAATGCCTGCGACAGGGCAAGCAAGCGCTGGTTCTCCTGCCTGAAATCGCGCTTACCGAGCCTTTCTTGAAACGGTTCGAGGCGCGGTTCGGCTGCGCACCTGTCGCTTGGCATTCGGGTCTCCGATCGTCGGAGCGGAGGCGCAACTGGCGTGGAATCGTGTCCGGGGAGGCGCAAGTTACCGTTGGTGCCCGCTCCGCCTTGTTCCTCCCCTACCCCAGGCTCGGCGTCATTGTCGTCGACGAAGCCCATGAGCCGACTTTCAAGCAGGAGGACGGAGTCCAGTACCACGCGCGCGATACGGCTGTGATGCGCGCGAAGTTCGAGGGCATTCCGGTGATCCTCTCGTCCGCGACCCCGGCAATCGAGAGCCGGCACATGGTCGAGCTTGGCCGATATCGCGAAGTGTCGCTGCCGCAGCGCTTTGCCGGCGCCAGCCTCCCCGAAATGACCGCGATCGATCTTACCGAGGATCCGCCGCCACGCGGTCGTTGGCTGGCGCCGGCGCTTGTGCAGGAGCTCGAGGCCAATCTCGAGCGCGGCGAGCAGTCCCTCCTGTTCCTGAACCGCCGCGGCTTCGCGCCGCTGACGTTGTGCCGCAATTGCGGGCATCGCTTTCAGTGCCCCAATTGCACCGCCTGGATGGTCGAACATCGGCTCATGCATCGTCTCGCCTGTCACCATTGTGGGCACGTCATGCCGCCGCCAAAGGTCTGCCCCGAATGCGGCGAGGAGGAGACACTCGTCCCTTGTGGTCCGGGCGTGGAACGGATCGCAGACGAGGTTGCCGATCTGTTTCCCGACGCGCGTACCGCGATCGTCACCTCCGACACCATCTGGTCGCCGCAACGCGCCGGCGAGTTCGTCGCGGCGATGGAGAGAGGCGACATCGACATCGTCATCGGCACCCAGCTGGTGACGAAGGGATATCACTTCCCAAACCTCACGGTCGTCGGAGTGGTCGATGCCGACCTCGGCCTGGCCGGGGGCGATCTGCGTGCAGCAGAGCGCAGTTTCCAGCAGATCCAGCAAGTCGCCGGGCGCGCCGGTCGGGGCGACAAGCCGGGGCGCGTATTCGTCCAGACCCACGATCCCGACGCGCCGGTCATCGCGGCGCTGGTGTCAGGCGATGCGCCGGGCTTCTACGCTGTCGAAACGGAAGCTCGGCGCGAGGCGGCGATGCCGCCGTTCGGCCGTCTCGCCGCGATCGTAGTCTCGGCAGAGGATGCTTCTGAGGCAGAGGCTGTGGCCCGCCGGATCGGCCACGCCGCACCCCAAGTCGAGGGTATGGCCGTCTTCGGCCCCGCCCCCGCGCCCCTGGCGATGCTCCGCGGCCGCCACCGCCAACGCCTGCTCATCCATGCTCGCCGGAGCCTCGACGTCCAGGACGTGATTCGGGATTGGCTGGCTGACATCGACTGGAGCGCGAAGGTGCGAGTCAGCGTCGACGTCGATCCGTACAGCTTCCTCTAGGTCCGCGGGCGGGCGATCCGTCGCCGAACCCACCAGGGCTGCACCAATTCGCCCTTGCGGATCGCCAGCCAGAGCAGCCCCAGACCAAACCCGGTGGCGACGATAATCGCGATGATCGACGCCTCCAGTCCGAAGCCGTTGCCGGTCAGCAGCGGTGGCCCGCTCAAGCGAGCATCGACCAAGCCGTGAACCTGCGTTCCGGAGACCGGAATGTCATAGACCTCGCCCTGGGTGAAGTTCCACGCGGCGTGCAGTCCCATCGGCAGCCACAGGCTTCGTGTCAGCATGTAGGCTGCGCCCAGCATGACCCCGGCCTCGAACGCGATTCCCACCGCTGCGATCATGCTCGCGTGCGGGTTGAGTAGATGCGCCGCGCCGAAGAACAGCGAGGTTAAAAGGAGCGCGAGCCAGCTCCCCCCGAAATCTTCGAGCCAACGGAAAAGGATCCCTCGAAAGAGCATCTCCTCGGACACGGCCGGAAACAGGGCGGCCCCGATCAGTGCCGCCAGCATGCCGCTGAAATCACCAATACCGACAATCCGATAGATGCCCAGAGCCGCGGCGACGAGCACGGCCAGGGAGAATATGGCGGCGCCACCCACCAGGCCCCAGAACAGGTGCTGAAGCGCCTTTGGGTCCTTGAAATCATTACGTGGAATCTCGCCCAGCCGTGCGATGACGAAAACGTAGACAATGATGAGGAGCGGCAGGGCCACGAGGTTGAAGGTCGCCTCGAAGGTGAGGCCCGGGATCGGGGGAAGGGCGAATTTGGCGATGACTCCCGCGACCATGACGCAGAGCACGAAAAGGACGACGCCAATCGTCATCGCGACTAGTGGGAAATCGACGATTCTCCGCCAGAGCGGCCGCTCGCCTCCGATCGCATGAGCTTCGTTCATTCACACCCTCCCTCGCCCCAGGCTTGTCCAACGAAAACCAGCCTCCTGCAACGGCCCCAAAAAAGACGCGGGATATCGGCAACTTGCGCTGGAAACGTCGGGTGCTAGCCTAGCTGAGCCGAAGGAGGGACGGTGAGGCAGTGAAGAGGAAGATGTTGTTGGGTCTGGCGTTGCTCGGGATGGCAAGCAGCGCCCAGGCCGAGTGGCGGCGTTTCGAAACTGTGCATTTCACCATCTACAGCCAGAGCAGCGACAAGCAGGTTACGGAGCTCGCCACCGGGCTGGAAAGCGCGGACGGACTGATGCGCATGGCGACCGGCCTGCCCGCCGACACGGAGCCGGTGAAGGTTCGCATCTACGAAATGCCTGACGAAGGCGCGGTCGAGGCCGCGATCGGGGAACACAACAGCGGCGTTGCCGGATTCTACAGAAGCAACATCCTCGGGCCCTTCGCGGTCACGGTTCGCAAGGCCTATTCGGCGTCGGACGGAGACTTCACCCGCGAGCTGGTGCTGCATCACGAATATGCGCACCATTTCATGTTCCAATATTTCCCGGCGACCTACCCCGGCTGGTACGTCGAGGGTTTCGCCGAGCTTATCGGATCGAGCAAAATCCTGCCGGACGGCCGTATCGCCTATGGCTGGCCGGCGAAGCACCGCGGCGACGCCATCGCCTTCGAGTGGGTGCCCATCAGGGACGTGCTGCTGAAGCCTCCAGAGAAGCTGCAAATGGACTGGTACGGCCAAGGCTGGGCGATGACCCATTATCTGACCTTCGCGAAGGGTCGATCGCAGCAGCTGAGGCAATATCTGGCGATGCTGAACGCCGGCAGAAGCCCGCAAGAAGCCGCCACGGCCTTCGGTGATCTCGACCAGCTCAATCGCGAGGCTCACGCCTATTTGTCGCGCGGGCAATTCGATTATCGACCGGTTGAAGTTCCGATCCGAAATCCGGTGGTCGAACGCGTCGAGGCGGTGTCTGCCGCTGAAGCAGCCCTGATTCCCGACACAATCGCGTTCAACGACGACAATCTTTCGCAATACCGCAAAGATTCCGATCGCGAGAAAGAGCGCAGGCGTCGCACCCGCGTCCTCGCCCACATCCAGAGCGAAGTGGCCCGATATCCCAACGATCCCTATGCGCTCTACCTCCTGGGAGAGACGCAAAATGCGTCCGGAAATTTCGCAGCATCGGAAGCGGCGGTGGACCGGCTCTTGGCGGTCCAGCCCGGCAACGTTCGCGGCATGGTGCGTAAATCGATTCTGCTATCCCAGGCGGCAGCAAAGCTCAGCGGACCGGCAAGGCATGAGAGGGCGGTCCGGGCACGACAACTGGCGGTCGCCGCCAACAAGGCGGACCCCAACGAACCCTTGGCGTTCGTCGCCTTCTATCAAAGCTACCACGGTGACGGTGTCGTTGTGCCCAGGAATGCGCTCGAGGGGCTCGAAGCAGCAGTCGCGACCCTCCCAGGGAACACCGGCATCCGTCAAATGCTGGTTGACGAATATGCGGCGGAGCGTCGCTGGGCGGATGCGATGCGGGCGCTGGCGCCAATCGCGAACGACACTCACGAATCGCCGCTGCGCCAGGCCGCTCGCGAACGGATGGCGCAGCTTCGGGCCGAGCTCGAAAAGGCGGGCCGTCCGGCGAAGGCCGGCTAGAGGGGCAGGTTGGCCTGCGCGCCCGCTTTCTCGTTCTCGAGCAGCTTGAGCTTACGATCGAGCCCGCCGGCATAACCGCCGAGCGTTCCGTCGCTGCGGATCACTCGGTGGCACGGGATGAGCACGGCCACGTGATTGTCGCCATTGGCCGTCCCGACCGCCCGAACCGCCTTAGGACAGCCGATCGCGGCGGCTATCTCCGCATAGCTGCGCGTCTCCCCCAGTGGGATCTTGCGAAGCTCGCGCCACACCGCCTCCTGGAACGCGGTTCCGGCGACATCGATCGGCAGGTGCGGTGCAGCGGCGGGGCGCTCGATCGCCGCCAGCGCGCCTTCAATCAGCTCCTTCAGGCCGCCATCGTCTTTCACCACCGTGGCGCGGGGGAACAGGCGCTTGAGCGACTCCTCGCTATCGTCGAAGGTCAGCCGACAAATGCCTTTGGATGTGGCGGCAATCAGCATCTCTCCGATCGGGCTGTCAAATGTCGTCCAGCGGATCGTCTCTCCGCGCCCGCCATCGCGCCATGCCGATGGAGTCATTCCCAGCCTCTCCTTCGCATCGCTGTAGAAACCGCTCGGCCCGGAATAGCCCGCGTCATAGATAGCGTCTGTCACTCGGCCGTTCTCCTTCAGAGCGGCCTCGGCGCGCTTGTTCCTCAGCGCCCTTGAATATTCCGCGGGCGAAACCCCCAGGTCGCGTTTGAAGATGCGCTGGAAGTGGTGCGGCGCATAACCGACCGCTTCGGCGACCTCGGCGAGCGTTGGTGCTTCCTCGGCCTGCTCGATCAGCCTCACCGCCTGCGCCACGGCTTCGCGGTCACGGCCGACTTCATCCGGCTTGCAGCGCAGGCATGGACGATAGCCGGCAGCGCGGGCTTCCCCGCCGCTGGCGAAGAAGCTCACATGCTCTCGTTTCGGCCGCCGTGCAGGGCAGCTCGGTTTGCAATAGACGCCGGTCGTCTTGACCGCGCCGATGACTCGTCCATCCCAGCTTCGGTCGCGACGCATGAACGCCGCCCAGGCCGTATCGGGATCTAGGCGCGCCACATTGTCCATAGGTTCCGATCTAGGCGGCCGAATGTCACGTGCAAGCGTTGCCATCACTTAAGTCCTCTCAATCTTGGCCGAGAAGCAACCGCGCGCCGCATTATGGGCGTGGATAGTCGCGATCTCAGGGTTTTCGAACAATTTGCGGATCGCCGAATCAGCCTCGCCCGGCGGGGCGAGCACCGCGTCCGCCATCATCCCTTCCTTGTCGAAGCCGCGCAGCGAGAGCGTGCGAGACACGAAGACGGGGGGAACCTCGTCGACATATTCCGCCGCCTTCCCGACGCCTTCAGAGACGAAGATGGCGTGACTGGCGCGATAGGGGTTCGCGACGTCGTGGCTGACGTGGTTGAGAAGAAGCACGCTTTCCCCGATCTCGCGGTCTTTAAGGCTCACGCGACAAGGGAAGCTCGGCTTTTCATCGACGATCATGCGAAGCACTCCGCGGTTCGCCAGCTCCTCGTCCGGAAGGCCGAAAAGCGGGCGATAGGGGGCGGGATCCAATCCTCTGATTCGGTAGGTCATGGGGAGTCATTAGCCGCCGCCAACTTTTCACGCTTCCGAAGGCTTGCGGCCAAAGTAAGGACTGCACATGGCCATCACCTTCAGCCAGGGCGATCTCGATAGCGCGGATGTGCGGGAACTACTCACATTCCATTTCGAGCAAATGCGTTCCACCTCTCCGCCGGAGGCCTGTCATGTCCTGCCCGCTGACGCCCTTCGCGATCCGGCCGTGACCTTCTGGTCGGCACGCGAAAATGGCCGGTTGGTCGGCGTCGGAGCCCTGAAGGAGCTGGCGCCCGATCACGGAGAGATCAAATCCATGCGTACTGCCCAGACCGCGCTCGGACGAGGCGTTGGCCGAGCACTCCTCAACCAACTTATCGTCGAGGCCCGCAGTCGCGGCTATTCTCGCCTAAGCCTCGAGACAGGAAGCACCGAATCGTTCGCTGCTGCCCTTCGCCTTTACGAAAGCCAGGGCTTCCTTCCCTGCGGCCCGTTCGGTGATTATTCGGACACGCCATTCACGCGCTTTCTCACTCGCGAATTATAGGCCAGCCGACCACCACCTTGCATCCCCGCGCACCCCTTGCTAGGGGCCGCGCCAACCGATGGGGGCGTGCGGGGTTAACCCGTTTCATCGCCCCACTTTTTGCATCGGGGGCACATTTCCGTTTCTGGAGCTTTTCGCGCGTGGAGACATCCGGCGGCATTCGGGCCAGCTTAGCGGGGCGCTACGCATCTGCCCTGTTCGACCTTGCTCGTGACGGTCGACAGACCGATTCCGTCGGCCGCAGCCTCGATGCACTGAACCAGGTCCTGCTCGATTCCAAGGATTTCGCCGAGCTGATCTCGAGCCCCTTGGTGTCGCGCAAGGACGCCGGCGAGGCGTTTGCCGCTTTGGCCCCCCAGCTCCAGCTCGATCCGATCACGACCAACTTTCTCGGCGTCCTTGCCCGCAATGGACGCAAGAACGAGTTGCGCCCGGTGATCCGCGCCTTCCGCCGCCTCGCCGCCGAGCATCGCGGTGAAACCACGGCGGAAGTCGTTACGGCGCGGCCGCTCAACGACGACCAGCTCGCGGCGCTCAAAGTTCAGCTTCGCACCCGTGCCGGCCGCGACGTGCTCATCGACGCTGAGGTTGACCCAACCATCCTCGGCGGAATCGTCGTCAAGCTGGACAGCGAGCAGATCGACGCTTCCATCCGCACCAAACTCAACCGACTCGCACAGGCAATGAAGAGCTAAGGCTCGACCAAAAGCTTCGATGAAAGGCTAAGCAAGAACCATGGACATCCGCGCCGCTGAAATCTCCCGCGTCATCCGCGACCAGATCGCGAATTTCGCCGCCGACGCAGAAGTCTCCGAAGTCGGCACCGTGCTGTCGGTCGGCGACGGCATCGCACGCATCTACGGCCTCGATAACGTCCAGGCCGGTGAGATGGTCGAGTTCGCGAACGGCACCAAGGGCATGGCGCTCAACCTCGAGGCCGATAATGTCGGAGTCGTGATCTTCGGCTCGGACGCCGAGATTTCCGAGGGATCGACCGTCAAGCGGACGGGCACGATCGTCGACGTTCCGATAGGCAAGGCCCTGCTCGGCCGCGTCGTCGACGCGCTCGGCAATCCGATCGACGGCAAAGGTCCGATTGAATCCACGGAGCGTCGCCGAGTCGAGGTCAAGGCGCCGGGTATTATTCCGCGCAAGTCGGTGCATGAGCCGGTCCAGACCGGCCTCAAGGCACTCGATGCGCTGGTCCCGATCGGTCGCGGCCAGCGCGAGCTAATCATCGGTGACCGCCAGACCGGCAAGACCGCCGTGGCGCTCGACACCTTCATCAACCAGAAGGAAATCAACAAGTCGGGCAAAGAGAGCGAAAAGCTCTACTGCATCTACGTCGCGGTCGGCCAAAAGCGGTCCACTGTCGCCCAGATCGTTCGCGCGCTCGAAGAGAATGGCGCTATGGAATATTCCATCGTCGTCGCCGCGACCGCGTCGGAACCGGCACCGCTGCAGTTCCTGGCGCCCTATACCGGCTGCGCGATGGGTGAATATTTCCGCGACAATGGCATGCACGCGGTGATCGTCTATGACGACCTTTCGAAGCAGGCCGTCGCCTACCGCCAGATGTCGCTCCTGCTGCGCCGTCCCCCGGGCCGCGAGGCTTATCCGGGCGACGTCTTCTACCTCCACAGCCGACTGCTCGAGCGGGCTGCGAAGATGAACGACGATCATGGGGCGGGCTCGCTAACCGCCCTCCCCGTCATCGAGACCCAGGCAGGCGACGTGTCGGCCTATATCCCGACCAACGTGATTTCGATCACCGACGGCCAAATCTTCTTGGAGACGGACCTATTCTATCAGGGCATCCGCCCGGCGATTAACGTCGGTCTGTCGGTCAGCCGCGTCGGCTCGGCCGCTCAAACAAAGGCGATGAAGAAGGTCGCTGGCTCGATCAAGCTGGAGCTCGCCCAATATCGCGAGATGGCGGCCTTCGCGCAGTTCGGTTCGGATCTCGACGCCTCGACCCAGAAGTTGTTGGCCCGGGGCGCCCGACTGACGGAATTGCTCAAGCAACCGCAGTACAACCCGATGCCGATAGAGGAGCAGGTCGCCTCGATTTACGCTGGAACCCAGGGCTTTCTCGACAGCGTTCCCACCACCAACGTGGTCCGGTACGAGGCAGCGATGCTGAGCTTTCTCCGTTCGGAGAAACCGGAGATCCTGAAGGCCATCCGTGACACCAAAGAGCTGAAGGACGACACCGCGGCGGCGCTGAAGGACGCGCTCACCGAGTTCGGGAAGACCTTCGCGTAAATGGCTTCACTCAAGGCCCTCAAGATCCGCATCGGCTCGGTCAAGTCGACGCAGAAGATCACCAAGGCGCTGAACATGGTCGCGGCGTCGAAGCTGCGTCGCGCACAGCAAAACGCGATGGCCGCGCGGCCTTATTCGACGCGAATGACGGACGTCGTCGAGTCGCTCGCGTCCCGCATCACTCCGGGACCCCAAAGCCCGCGCCTACTGACCGGCACCGGCAAGGACGATACGCACCTTATCATCGTCGCGACCGGCGATCGCGGCCTCGCCGGCGCTTTCAACAGCAACATCGTCCGCGCCGCGCGGCGCAAGGCGGACGAGCTGATCGCCGACGGCAAAACTGTCTTTTTCTACGTCGTCGGACGTAAGGGTCGTCCGGTCATCCAGCGGCTCTACCCAAAGGGCATCATCGCCCAATACGATACGAGCGAAATGAAGGCGCCGACCTATGCCGACGCGCAAGCGATCGCGAAGGATATCGTCGATCGGTACACCACCGACGGGATCGACGTCGTCCACCTCGCCTACGCGAACTTCCGGTCGACTTTGGTGCAGGAACCGACCGTCGATCAGATCATCCCCGTCCGGCCTCGCACGGAGACGGAGGAGGCCAAGAGTCCCGTTTCACTCGCGGCCGTGGAATATGAGCCGGACGAGGAGGAGATCCTCAGCGACCTGCTGCCGCGCAACATCGCGGTGCAAATCTACCGCGCAATGCTCGAGAACCAGGCCGGATTTTACGGTTCGCAGATGACCGCGATGGACAATGCGACCCGCAACGCCGGCGACATGATCAACCGCCTGACGATCCAATACAATCGGAGTCGCCAGGCCGCCATTACGACTGAGTTGGTTGAAATTATTTCCGGAGCCGAGGCTCTCTAATTAATCTGCCCCCGGCGAAGGCCTGGGCCAGGCGGCGCTCCTGCGCCGAACGTTGTTTAGGACTGACCCGGCCTGCGCCGGGGAACGAAGGAAAGAGTAAGACATGGCAACCGCCGCCGAAACCAAGCCCCGCAAGAAAGCCGCGCCGAAGGCTGCGGTCCAGACGCCGAAGTCGCCCGCGCAGACCAGTAATCTCACCGGCCGTGTCGCCCAGGTGATCGGCGCAGTCGTCGACGTCGCCTTCGAGGGCGATCTCCCGCCGATCCTCTCGGCGCTGGAGACTGACAATCAGGGCAACCGCCTGGTGCTCGAAGTGGCCCAGCATCTCGGCGAGAATGTCGTGCGTACGATTGCGATGGACTCGACCGACGGCCTGACGCGCGGCCAGGTGGTAAATGCCACCGGCTCGCAAATCCGTGTGCCCGTTGGACCGAAGACCCTCGGCCGAATCATGAACGTGGTCGGCGAGCCGATCGACGAACTGGGCCCGATCGGCAGCGACATGACCGCACCGATTCACGCCGAAGCTCCACCGTTCGTCGATCAATCGACGGAAGCGTCGATCCTCGTCACCGGCATCAAGGTCATCGACTTGCTCGCGCCCTATGCCCGCGGCGGCAAGATCGGCCTGTTCGGGGGCGCCGGTGTCGGCAAGACCGTCCTCATCCAGGAGCTGATCAACAATATCGCCAAGGGTCACGGCGGTTATTCGGTATTCGCCGGCGTTGGGGAGCGCACGCGCGAAGGGAACGACCTCTATCACGAATTCCTCGACGCTGGAGTCATTGCCAAGGATAAGGACGGCAAGCCAACGCCCGAGGGTTCGAAAGTGGCGCTGGTCTACGGCCAGATGAACGAGCCGCCGGGCGCCCGCGCGCGCGTTGCGCTCTCCGGCCTCACCATCGCCGAATATTTTCGCGACCAGGAAGGCCAGGACGTGCTCTTCTTCGTCGACAATATCTTCCGCTTCACCCAGGCGGGCTCGGAAGTGTCGGCTTTGCTCGGCCGCATTCCCTCGGCCGTCGGGTACCAGCCCACGCTCGCGACCGACATGGGCACATTGCAGGAACGGATTACCTCGACCAACAAGGGGTCGATCACCTCCGTGCAGGCCATCTACGTCCCGGCCGATGACTTGACCGATCCAGCCCCGGCCACCTCCTTCGCCCACCTCGACGCGACCACCGTTCTTTCGCGCGCCATTTCCGAGCTCGGCATCTATCCCGCTGTGGATCCACTGGATTCAACCAGCCGAGTGCTCGAACCGCGAGTCGTCGGCCAGGAGCATTACGAGACCACCCGCGCGGTCCAGGCGACCCTGCAGAAGTACAAGAGCCTGCAAGACATCATCGCGATCCTCGGCATGGACGAGTTGTCGGAAGAGGATAAGCTGACCGTCAGCCGCGCCAGGAAGATCCAACGCTTCTTGTCGCAGCCGTTCCACGTTGCGGAAGTCTTCACCGGAATCCCCGGCAAGTTCGTCCAGCTCGAGGACACCATCCGTTCCTTTAAAGCGGTCGTCGACGGCGAATACGATCACCTCCCGGAGGCAGCCTTCTATATGGTCGGGGGCATCGACGAGGCGGTAGCCAAGGCCGAAAAGCTGGCGCACGAGGCCTGAGCCTTGGCGGACGATCTTCCTTTCGAAGAGTGCGTCAACACTCGCTGTCCCTGGTCGGGTGACCCGGTCAGCGCTGACAGCCTGACGCGGTACCGAGGCAAGGTCGTCGGCTTCTGCAACACCGGCTGCCGCGACAAGTTCGAGGCCGCGACGCGCGCGTTCGACGCCGCAATCGAAGGTAAGGATTAATGGCCGATCTGCATTTCGAGCTGGTTACGCCGGAGCGGCAGGTGATGTCCGACGACGTCTTCATGGTCGTCGTCCCTGGAATTGAAGGCGAATCCGGAATCATGGCCGGGCACGCGCCTTATATGACCACCCTGAAGAACGGGGAAATCGCCGTGTATCGGAGCGCAGGAGCTCAACCGGAGCGGATTCCGGTGACCGGCGGCTTTGCCGAGGTCAGCGATAAGGGCCTGACCGTGCTTGCGGAGAGCGCTGGCGAGTAATCAATCGCAGTCCATCGGGCGATTAACGCAATTAGCTTTTTCTAAAAGTTTCGGCTCTATTCACCACCCCGACTAAGCGGAAACCGCATTGGACGGGGTGGCATGAGCGCATTCGGAAAGCGTAGCGGAATGAGCGGTGGACGGCCGAACTTCGGCGTCGCCAAGCCGATGAAAGGCGGCTCGGGGTCCTCTAGTCCGGCAATGCCCGAGGGTGGGGACCAATTCCCGCCGCTCGAAGAGCTCACTCCAACCGTCGATGCCCAGGTCTCAGAGTCCGGCGCGCCCGCGGGCGCCGCAATGGACCGCCTCACGGCGCGCCAGAACGGCAGCGGCGATCAAGCGAGCAGCAAGGCAGAAGGTTTCGAGGCTTCGGTCCACCGCATCAAGGAGCAGGTGCTTCCGCGCCTCCTGGAGCGCGTCGACCCTGAAGCCGCCGCCACGCTCAGCAAGGACGAGCTTGCGGAGGAGTTCCGACCGATCATCTCGGAGGTTCTGACCGAGCTCAAGATCAACCTCAATCGTCGCGAGCAGTTCGCGCTCGAGAAGGTGCTCGTCGACGAGCTGCTCGGCCTTGGCCCCCTCGAGGAGCTGATCGCCGACCCGGCCATCAGCGACATCATGGTGAACGGACCCGACCAGACTTATGTTGAGCGTAAGGGCAAGCTCGAGGTTGCCACGATCCAGTTCCGCGACGAGGAGCATTTGTTCCAAATCGCCCAGCGGATCGTCAATAAGGTCGGCCGCCGCATCGACCAGACCACTCCGCTCTGCGACGCGCGCCTTCAGGACGGCAGCCGCGTCAACGTCATCGTCCCGCCGCTTTCGCTTCGCGGCACCGCCATCTCGATCCGCAAATTCTCCGAGAAGCCGATCACGCTCGACATGATGAAGGGCTTCGGCTCGATGTCGGAGAAGATGGCGACGATCCTGAAGATCGCCGGCGCCAGCCGCATGAACGTGATCATCTCCGGCGGTACCGGCTCGGGTAAAACGACGATGCTCAACGCCTTGTCGAAGATGATCGACCCGGGCGAGCGCGTGATTACCATCGAAGACGCGGCCGAGCTTCGGCTGCAGCAGCCCCACTGGCTGCCACTCGAGACCCGTCCCGCAAACCTAGAGGGTCAAGGTCAAATCACGATCCGCGACCTTGTCATTAACGCCCTGCGTATGCGTCCCGACCGCATCATCCTGGGCGAAATTCGCGGATCGGAATGTTTCGATCTCCTCGCCGCGATGAACACCGGCCACGATGGCTCGATGGCGACACTTCACTCCAACTCCCCACGCGAGTGCCTCGCGCGCATGGAGAACATGGTGATGATGTCGGACATCAAGATTCCCAAGGAAGCCATCTCTCGCCAGATCGCCGATTCCGTGGACCTCATCGTCCAGGTGAAGCGTCTTCGCGACGGCTCACGACGCACGACGAACATCACCGAGGTGATCGGCATGGAAGGCGACGTGATTGTGACGCAGGAGCTGTTCAAGTTCGAGTATATGGACGAGACACCCGACGGGAAAATCCTCGGCGAATTCCGCTCGATGGGCCTGCGCCCCTACACGCTCGAGAAAGCCAAGCAGTTCGGCTTCGACCAGCCGTACCTCGAAGCCTGCCTGTAGCCCGTCAGAATTCCCATCTTCGGCGGGTCATGCCGCCTTCCGCAGCGGCCCGCCCCTCGCTTCCGCGGCGAGGCCCGCGATGAACTGATGGGTGCAAAACTCCCAGCCGTAGTTGAACGCCTCGATCATTGCAGCGTCGCGGTCCGCCTGAAGGGCGCGTTCAATGGCTCGCCCGAGGTCGCCATCGATCGCGCCGATAGCCAATCGGCCGCCGTGGGTGCCGCGACCGAGAGGGCCCAGAATGTCCAGCGGCCCAGCGACCGGAAAGGCCGCAATAGGCAAGCCGCAAGCTAAAGCCTCGATGTTCACGAGGCCGAACGTGTCGGTCCGGCTCGGAAAGACGAACGCGTCTGCAGCGGTGTAGGTCGAAGCAAGCTCCGGACCATGCCGCGCGCCGAGGAACAAGACGTCCGGGTAAAGCGACTTCAGCGTATCGAGCGCCGGACCGTCGCCGACCACCACCTTGGTGCCGGCGACATGGAGTTTGAGAAACGCCTCGACATTCTTCTCGACCGCGACGCGGCCGACGTTGAGCAGGATCGGCCGCGGCAGATCGACCATGAGGGGGTGCGGAGGGACGGCGGGGTTGAACTGCCGAAGATCGACGCCGAGCTGCCAGAGATGCGTGGGCCCGATTCGCCGCCGCTCTAGCTCTGCAGCAAGTGAGGAAGTAACGACAAACGTCCGCTCCGCTGGAGTATGGAACCGGCGGATCGCTGCCCAGGCCCAGTCGGCCGGAATGCCGGTACGTAGCGAGACATAATCAGGAAAGCGTGTGTGGAACGACGTCGTGAATGGCCGTCCGCGCTTGAGACACCAGCCCCGAACTGCCCATCCGATCGGCCCTTCAGTCGCAATGTGAATCGCATCGACGTCGAGCTCGTCCAGCAGGCGATACACGGATCGCTTGCATGCCAATGCGAGCCGAATTTCCGCATAGGTGGGACAGGCCACGGTCCAAAATCGGGAGGGGTCGAGCAGGATCACTTCGTGCCCGCGGCGTCTCATGATCTCGACAGTCGTTGATAGCGACCGGACAACGCCGTTGACCTGTGGATGCCAAGCATCAGTGGCGAGGGCTATTTTCACGCGGCAGCCGCTTCCTTTCGCGCGCCGCGCCCCTGTCGCACCTCGTCGCGCTTCGCTTGAGCCCAGTCGATAATCTCCATCCGTCCGTCGACATGCTCCACAAGCGCCGTGCAGCTCTCCACCCAATCACCATCATTGTAATAGGTAACGTCGCCGAACTGGCGGATTTCGGCTGAGTGGATGTGGCCGCAAACGACGCCGTCAGCGCCGCGCTCGTGCGCCGCGTGGGCGACCACTTGCTCGAAGCTGGAGATGAACTGAACCGCGTTCTTGACCTTCTTCTTTAGGTGCGCGGCTAGAGACCAATAGGGGAGTCCGCGCTTGCGGCGAACCCAATTCAAAATGCGGTTGAGCCGAAGCAGCCAAGTGTACGCATTGTCGCCGAGGAAGGCGAGCCAACGGGCGTAAAGAATAACTCCATCGAACTCATCGCCGTGGAGGACAAGCAACCGGCGCCCGTCGACGGTAGAATGGATCGCCTCCATCGCCAACTCGACTCCGCCGAGGTTCAGTCCGCAATAGTCACGAAACATCTCGTCATGATTGCCGGGCACGTAGATCACGCGCGTCCCGTGCTTCGATTTCTTGAGGACGCAGCGGACAATGTCGTTGTGACGCGGCGGCCAGTACCACCCTTTCCTCAGTTGCCAGCCGTCA
Source organism: Pseudomonadota bacterium (assembly GCA_046733135.1). Lineage (GTDB taxonomy): Bacteria > Pseudomonadota > Alphaproteobacteria > Sphingomonadales > Sphingomonadaceae > Sphingomicrobium. Next base: position 30,252 of record JBKPON010000197.1, read on the forward strand.
ACGATGTCGCCGACCAGGTAGAGCGTTTCGCAGTCCACCGATTTCAGGAAATCGAGCAGCAACTCCGCATTACAGCCGGCGGTTCCGAGATGCGTGTCGGAAATCCACGCGGTGCGCACGGCGACTTTCGCCCGGTGAGGTTCGAAATGGATCGGCTCTTCGATCCAACCGGCGGTGCTGGCCTGCGACAAAAGCCGTGCCGCAGCCTTCGCGCGCCCGTCGGTTTTCGGTTTGGCCATTGGACCCTCCCCGTCGGTACGAGGCTATTGTTCCCCGCCAACGGGTCGTTTTCGTGACTGTTTAGAGAAGGCTGGATGACGAGATCGTCAGATCTGGAGCTGGCTTCCGAGCTCAACGACGCGGTTTGTAGGAAGTTTGAAGAACTCCATCGCACTTTCCGAGCTCTTGAGCATCCAGGCGAACAGCTTTTCGCGCCACAAGGCCATCCCCGGGTGCTTTTTAGACGGTATGAGCTTCTGCCGGCCGAGGAAGAAGCTGGTGCTCATCATGTTGAACGGCTCTCCGCAGGTCTTGATGCCGGCAAGGTCGCGCGGAATGTCGACCTCTTCCATGAAGCCGTAATGGAGGATCACGCGATAGAAGCCCTGACCGGCGTCGTGGATCTCGATACGCTTCCCGCATTCGACATGCGGCACTTCCTCGACTTTCACGTTGAGGATGATGACACGTTGGTGAAGCACCTGATTATGCTTGAGATTGTGCAATAGCGCCGCGGGCACCGTCTCGGCCGACGTCGACAGAAAGACCGACGTGCCGCGCACCCTATGCACCGAGGTCGCCACCGATTTGATGAACACGGACAAAGGCAGTGCAGATTCCTGTAACCGCTCGCGCAACATCTTCCGGCCTTTGGCCCAAGTGGTGAGCACGACGAAGCTTACCGCGGCCACCAGCAGCGGGAACCATCCGCCATCGGGGATCTTGGTAATATTTGAGGCGAAATAGGTGCCGTCGACCAATAGGAAGAGGCCGACCGTTCCCGTGGCAATGATCCGGTTCCACCGCCAGACGTAGAATAACAGGACGCCGAGCATCAGGGTCGTGATCAGCATCGTGCCGGTCACCGCGATGCCGTAGGCCGAGGCCAGCCGGCCGGACTCGCGGAAGCCGACGACGAGCAGGATGACCATTGCCAGCAGGCCCCAGTTGATTGCCGGAATGTAGATTTGCCCGGCGGCCTTCTCGCTGGTGTGCTCGGTCCTCAGCCGCGGCAAGAAGCCCAGCTGCACGGCCTGGTGGGTGACTGAGAACGCTCCGGAAATGACCGCTTGGCTGGCGATGATCGTCGCCGCGGTCGCAATGAACACGAGCGGCAACCGAGCCCAGTCGGGCGCCATCAGATAGAAGGGGTTCGCCGCCGCCGCGGGCGTACCCAGCAGCAAGGCGCCCTGCCCCAGATAGTTGAGCATTAGACAAGGATAGACGAGGAGGAGCCAGGAGAAGCCGATCGCCCTGCGGCCGAAGTGACCCATGTCCGCATAGAGCGTTTCCGCTCCAGTGACGGCAAGGAATACCGACCCCATAGCGAGGAACGCGAGTTTCGGGTTGGCCGCGAAGAATTCGACGGCCCAGTGCGGGCTAAGCGCGCCGATCACTTCCGGATGATCGAAGATGTTCATGAGACCCAGGCCCGCAAGCGCCGCGAGATAGACGAGGACGACCGGTCCGAAGAGCACGCCGACCTTCGCCGTCCCGCGCGACTGCACGAGGAAGAGGCCGACAAGGATGCCGATGGAAACGGGAATGACCAATGGCTGGAACCCGGCTTCCACGATGGTCAGCCCTTCGACCGCGGAAAGGACCGAAATGGCCGGCGTGATCATTGCGTCACCGTAGAAAAGGCAAGTCGCGAGAACGCCCAACGTGACCAGGGTGGGCGCCCATTTCTTGTGACCGACATTGCGCGAGATTAGCGAGAGGAGCGCGAACGATCCGCCTTCGCCTTTGTTGTCCGCGCGCATTGCAACGAAGACGTATTTGACGGTCACGACCAGCATCAGCGACCAAAAAATGAGGCTCAGCACGCCGAAAATGTGCAGGGGATCGACCGCGAGCGGGTGCGGACCGAGGAAGCTCTCCTTCATCGTGTAGAGCGGCGACGTGCCGATATCGCCATAGACCACCCCGACTGCGCCAAGCATCAGCTTCGGAAGCGCCTCCTTCGGCCCATAGTGGGCTGGAGATTTGTCCGGATGAAACGCGATGTCGGATACGGTCGTAGCCATCCACGGGATGTGCGGTGCAGGCGCGTAAAGATTCCATGTGGATTGCGCGCACTGAACATGGCCCAAGCATTAATTCGACGGTTCGCCCCTCGACGAATTGGACCGCGCGGAGCACTTAACGGCCATGGCGAACGTGCAAGCAGTTCAGATGCGCGCGCCCCTCGCGACGCAGGTGCAGAGTTATGCCGGTTCGGTCGCGATGGTCGCGGCATCGACCCTGGTCGGTCTGTGGATTGCGCCGCGATGGGGCACGGCACCAGTCGACATGATCTATTTGCCCGCCGTTCTCGCTGCGGCCGCGCTTTGGGGCCTCGGCCCGGCGCTCGCGGCAGGGATCGCGGCGGCTCTTGCCTACAATTTCTTCTTCACCGCGCCGATCCACACGTTTCGGATGGACCGTCTCACCGACGTGGTGACGGTCGTCGTCCTGCTCATCGTCGCGCTCGTCACCAGCCGCCTTGCATCGGGCATCCGATCCCAAGCGAGGCTGGCTGCGGCCCATGCGGCGCGCAATGCGACGATCGCCGGCTTTGCGCGCCAATTGCTCTCCTGCAGCTCCCAGGAGGCGATCGCCCGAGCAGCCTGCGAGGAGCTTCACGGCTTGTTCGATAGCAATGCAATGCTTCTCACCGGCCTTCCCGAGCCGCACATCATCGCCGCCGTCCCACAGGGGAATCGTCTGACCCCGAGCGACGTCGCGGCTGCCGCGCTGACGCTCGAGTCCGGTCAAGCTGCCGGACGAGGAACGGCGCGTATCCAGCCCGCGGAGTGGCTATTCCACCCTGTTCAATCCGGTGGATCGATCCTCGCCGCCGCGGGTCTCGCGCGCGACGACGGGGCACCGCCCGTCGAGGAAGAGCAACTTCCGCTACTCACGAACCTGCTCGACCAGGTCGCTTTAGCGCTGGAGCGAGTTTGCGCCGAAGCTGACCGACAGGAAGTCACCTCCCTGCGTGAGCGCGACCGCCTGCGGTCGGCCTTGCTGTCATCGGTCGGGCACGATCTTAGGACTCCGCTGACGGCCATCATCGGAGCGGCGGCCGAGATTCGCCGGGAAGGCGGCCACGACACGGCGCTGGCGATGACGCTGGAAAGCGAGGCCGGCAAGCTCGAACGCTATATCTCCAACTTGCTCGACATGGCGCGGATCGAAGCCGGAGCCGTCAAGCTCAAGACGGAGCCGGTCGATCTCGTTGATGCGGTGGCCGCGGCGCTCAAAGACCTTCGAGCCGGCCTGGCGCAGCGCGAAGTTCAAGTGGATGTGCCCTGCGATCTGCCGCTTGTCCGGGCCGATCCGCAGCTCCTTCACCATTGTCTGATCAACTTGATCGACAATGCCGCGCGCTATTCCGGCGAAGGTGCGATCCGGCTCTCCGCAGCGCCGGAAAATGGCGGAGTGCGGCTGACGGTCGACGACGAAGGCCCGGGGCTGCCGCAGGATCAAGAGCGGGCGCTGGACGCCTTCATGCGCATTGAAGGGTCAGATCGCAAAGGCGGGGCCGGCCTCGGACTCGCCATCGTCAAGGCTTTTGCGGAAGCGATGGGTGCCAAAGTCGTTGCCGCCAATCGCCTCGAGGGCGCGGGCGCCGCTTTCACCTTGCGCTTTCCCGAGACGCTCGTCCTTTCCGCGAAAGAGGGAGCGGATGCCCGCTAGACCAGCCAAGATCCTGGTGGTCGATGACGAGCCGCATATCCGCACGTTGCTTAAAGCCACTCTGGGTCGCGCCGGCTATTCGGTGATCGAAGCGGCGAACGGTCGTGAAGCGCTCAACGCAAAGAGCATCGACAAGCCCGACCTCGTGCTGCTCGATCTCGGGCTTCCCGACCGCGATGGGCTCGAATTGGTCCAGCCGATGCTCGGCGAGCCCCGCTCGGCGCTGATCGTCGTTTCCGCGCGCGATCAAACCGAACAGAAGGTTGCGGCGCTGGATCTCGGCGCGGACGATTATGTGACCAAGCCGTTCGATACCGAGGAATTGCTCGCCAGGGTGCGGGCTTCACCGCGCCAACGCCTCACCTCTGAAACCGAGCGGCAGATCGTGGAAGCGGGCTCGGTCACGGTCGACCTCCTCGCCCGGATCGTATGTCGCGACGGCACGGAGATTCACGTCACGCCCAAGGAATGGGGGTTGCTCGCCGAGCTTGCCAAGCATCCGGGCCGAGTGCTGACCCACGAATATCTGCTGCGCTCCATCTGGGGCCCGGCGCATGTCGGCCAAACGGAATATCTCCGCGTTGCCATCCGCGCGCTGCGCCAAAAGCTCGAAGCTGAGCCGTCGCAGCCGTCGCTGATCGTGAACGAGCCGGGCGTTGGCTATCGGCTCATCGCTTGAGCTGCATAAACTACTGAAAAGTGAGAAAAATGGTGGGCGTGGCAAGGATTGAACTTGCGACCCCTGCGATGTCAACACAGTGCTCTACCACTGAGCTACACGCCCACTCGGGGCTGGCATTTAGGGAGGGGCGGTTGGAGGCGCAAGCGCCTAATGGCCACTCACAGCCCTGAGCTGATGCGCGCCGGCGGATTTGGACGAACCCGTTCGTCCCAGCCACTGAATTTACGTCCCTCGACCATGGCGGACCCAAGCCAACGCATTCCAAATCGCATCCGGTTGCGGATCGGAGTTCGGTATGCGCAAGTTGACGCCGACGTCGGCCCTTGTCCTGGCCTGCGCCTCCGTTGGCGCCTCGGCTCAGTCGACGGGCGAGGGATCCTCCGACGATGCGTTTGGTCGCCTGGTGGGGACGGAATCGATCGGTCTCTATTCCGCTAGCCAGGTCCGCGGCTTCAATCTGGAAAATGCCGGCAATTTTCGGGTCGAAGACGTTTATTACGCCCGATCCGCCCCCGTGAACTACATCATCCGCGATTCAACGGTGACCCGCATCGGGGTCAATGCATTGCGCTATGATTTCCCCGCCCCGTCCGGAGTGGTCGACATCAATCTGCTCGACGCCGCGCCCGGAACGAAGCTGAGCGTCGAGGCTGGAACTCGATCTTACAATGGGCCAGTCGCCGAAGTCATCGGATCGCTGGGAAGTCGCGATGGCAAGTTTGGGCTCGTGACCGCCGCCGATCTTTGGCCACACCAACATTACGCCAACGGCGCCAGCGGCGATTACGGTGGCGGCGGGTTAGTGGGGCGTTGGTCGCCGACGAACAAGGTCAAGGTCAGTGCCTTCGGCTCACTCGAATATTTTGCAGCGGACCCGGACATCGGTTTAGTCCCCCACGGGGAGTTCCTGCC
>JBKPON010000198.1:0-8186 GCA_046733135.1 Pseudomonadota bacterium
GGCGTAGCTGGTATAGCCCGGATAGCGATGTTCGCGACTCCAGCCGCGACCGGCTTTATCCTCTTCAGCCAACGCGCGAATTGAAGATGCGAGTTCGTTCAGGAGCTCGGGAGCTCCGAGATCAGCTTCGTATAGGCGCGTCGCGAACAGGGTGCGGACAGTCACCCGACCGCCCTAGACATAGCCGATCATTCTTCAAAGATCGTCTGTGCGCCCACCCGCTCGAAGGTCAGGTTTACCGAACGCTGCCCGGCAGGCCGGGTGCGATGGAGCGTGCCTGCGGGAACCGTAACGAACTGGCCGGGTCGCACGACAACTTCGTGGTCGGGGAATTCGATGATCAGCTCTCCGTCGACGCCGTAGAATGTCTCGTCGGAATCCGGGTGGCGGTGCCACCTGAATTGGGAGGTCATCACGCTCATCCGGATCTCGTGGTCGTTGACCGTGGCGAGGGAGATGTTGCGGTATGGGTCGGTGACTTCGCGGCTGAGCGCGAGGGGGTCGATGGTGTCCGTCATTGCGGCGTCTGCTTAGGCCGAACTGACCCCAGGGGGCCAATCACGTGTGGATCGGTAGCGATAAAGCGCGCTTATCCCCTGGTCCTCATGACTCGCACGTAGAGTCCTGATATCCAAGGCCTAAAGGGGCTGGCATGGCGGACGTGTTCATCTCGTATGCGCGCCCTGATGAGGGGCAGGCGGAGCGCGTGGCAGAGGCGCTGCGGGCGATGGGCTATAACGTTTGGCGCGACGACCAGCTTCCGGCGCATCGGGCCTATGCCGACGTCATCCAGGAACGCCTGGGCTCGGCCGATGCGGTGGTGGTTCTGTGGTCGGCCGAGGCAGCCAAATCGCAGTGGGTGAGGGCGGAAGCTGACACGGCAAGGGCCGCCGGCAAGCTGGTCCAGGCGAACCTCGACGGGACGCTGCCGCCCATGCCCTTCAATCAAATCCAATGCGCTGACCTCAAGGACTGGGACGGCGACAACGGAGCGGCGGGCTGGCGCAAGCTCACTTCGAGCGTCGCTTCGCTCGCGGGACGCGGTGAGGACAAGGACCAACGCCGGGAAGCGCTGCGCGACCTCTCAATCTGTGTGCTGCCATTCGCCAACATGAGCGGCGAGAGCGAGCAGGAATATTTCAGCGACGGCATCAGCGAGGATATCACGACGGACCTGTCGAAGGTCTCCGCACTGGAGGTCATCGCGCGCAACACCGCTTTCACCTTCAAAGGTCAGTCGGTCGACGTATGCGACGTCGCGCGTCGGCTCGGCGTTACCCATGTCCTGGAAGGCAGTGTGCGCAAGGCCGGCAGTCGGGTGCGGATCACCGCTCAGCTGATCGACGGCAGAAGCGGGGGTCACGTCTGGGCGGAACGTTACGACCGCGATCTCACGGACATTTTCGCGATCCAGGACGAAATCTCAAAAGCGATCGTCGCCGCCCTCAAAGTCAAGCTGATGCCGGAAGAGAAGAAGGCGATCGAGCAGAGGGGCACGACGAACGTCGAAGCTTACAATCTCTATCTGCTGGCGCGCCAATATTGGGTGACCGGCAATCATGGCGACATGCGCCGTGAGGAGCGCGTCATGCGCATCTGCAAGCGCGCCGTCGAGATTGATCCTTACTACGCCCAGGCTTGGGCTCTGCTGGCGATCGCCCAGTCCAACCTGCGATACGGCTTCGGTTACGAGATCGACGACGGCTATGCCGCTGCCCATACTGCGCTGGCCATCGATCCCAGCATCGCCGAAGCGCATTGCGTCCTGGCCAGGCGCCTCGAGGAAAAAGGGCGGATCGACGACGCTTTGGCCGAACTGCACAAGGGCCTCAGCATCAATCCGGAATCGTGGGAGCTCAACAAGGCTCTCGGCAATTTCTTCACTTTCAGGGGGCAAGTCGCCGAATCCATCCCGCATTTCGAGAAAGCGGCGGCGGTGATCGAGACCGACTATCACGCTTGGGGCATGCTCATGAGCTGCCACTTCGCGCTTGGCGACGAGCAGCGCGGCCGTCACGCCGCGAAGAATACGCTCCAGCAGGTGGAGCAAGTCCTTTCCCAGGATCCAAGCAACGGCGCGGCGGTCAGTTTCGGGGTCAGCGCGCTCGCGGTTCTCGGTGAGCGGGAAAGGGCTCGCGAATGGATGGAACGGGCGCTTCTCGTCGACCCCGACAACCTCAACATGCGTTACAATTTCGCGTGCGCGCTCGCCCGCGATCTGGACGATGGCGAGGCGGCGCTTCGGATGCTCGAATCCTGTATTCCGAAATTGAAAGGCTCGCTCGGCAACATCGAGTTCGATCCGGATCTCGACAGCATCCGCGACAATCCGCGGTTCCAGAAGATCCTGGCCGACGCCAAGAAACGCCGCGGACTGAAATCGGACGCTGCCGCTAGTCTTGCTGCGACCTGAGGGCCACTTCGCTCATGAAGCGGGCATCGTCTCCGTCCGCGAGCCATTCCGCTTCCGCGGCAATTGCGGCAAGGACCTCTGACAGGGGCTCCATCTCCGCTTTCGCATAATTGCCCAGCACATGCGGAGTAACGAGGTCCTTCCGCCCCGGACCCGGGTGGCCGATGCCGATTCGGACTCGGCGGAAGTCGGGCCCGAGGCAGGCGTCGATCGACCTCAAGCCGTTGTGCCCCGCCGTTCCGCCGCCGACCTTCACTTTCACCTTGAACGGCGCGAGGTCGAGCTCATCGTGGAAGGCGGTGAGAGCGTCCAAGTCGAGCTTGTAGAAATGCAGGGCCTGCTGCACCGCGTCGCCGCTGTCGTTCATATATGTTTGGGGCTTCAGCAGCAGGACGCGGTGAGGCCCGATCCGGCCCTCCGCGATCAAGCTGCGGAATTTCTTCTGCCACGGGCCGAAATCATGCACCTCGGCAATGATGTCGGCCGCCATGAAGCCGACATTGTGGCGGTGCAGCGCATATTTCGTACCGGGGTTTCCGAGGCCGACCCAGAGTTGCATCGGGGCTCGCTAGCAGGGACGGCGGGCAAACAAAAACCGCCCGCCCTTACGGGCGAGCGGTTCGATGAGTTCGCGAAGTAGCGAAGGCTATTCTTCGCTCTGGCCCTCGGCTTCGCCTGCTTCGGCTTCGCCTTCGCCTTCCTCGCCTTCGACGGTTGGGACCGCATCGGCCGCCGCAGCTTCTTCCTCCTCGGCCTTCATTGCCGAGGGAGCGACGATGGTTGCGACCGTGAAATCCTCGTCCTGGTTCGCGGCGGTGACGCCTTCCGGCAGCTTCACCTCGCTGATGTGGATTGAATCGCCGATCTCGAGGCCATCGAGAGCGATGTGAATCTCGTTCGGGATGTGTGCCGCGTCGCAGACCAGCTCGAGCTCGTGCTGGACCACGTTGAGAACGCCGCCGCGCTTCAGGCCCGGCGAAGCTTCCTCATTGTCGAAGCGCACCGGCACCCCGACGGTGACCTTGGTGTGCTCGCCGATGCGCAGGAAGTCGACGTGGATCGGCCGGCTGGTGACCGGATGGAAATCGACCGCTTTGGGCAGCGTTCGGTGCGGCTTGCCGTCGACGTCGACCATGATCACGGAGTTCATGAAGTGACCGGTATGAAGCATCTTGGTCAGGAGCTTCTCCTCGACATGGATCGACAGAGGTTCCTTCTTTTCGCCGTAGACGACGGCGGGTACCCGACCTTCGCGACGCAATGCTCGGGAGGCTCCCTTGCCAGCCCGGTCGCGCGCTTCGGCGGGCAGCGTCAGCTGTTCGCTCATGTTCGCATTCTCCAAAAGAAACCCCGCCACGCCTCCAGGGATGATCATGGCCGGGGAAGGGCGCGCCTATAGGGGAGGAGGAGGAATTAGGCAACGCCCTGGCACCTCTGCGCGGGCGGGGATCCAGCTGCTTTCGAGAACGAGCGGGAATCCGGCTTTCGCGGAAATGAAGAATGCGGGTATTCAGTTCACCCGTTTGGATGGAAGTCCGTGCTCGGCGAGGCGTACGAGCACGCTGTCCTTCCCGGCAAGGTGCCCAGCGCCGACGGCCACGAAAACCGTGCCCGGCATCTGCATCCGCGCCTTGATCCAGTCAGCCCAGCGAGCATTCCGCTCGGTGAACATCATCCGGTAAGTATCCGGAGAGCCCTTCTCGAGTTGGCCGAGCATCCGCACGAACACGTTCAACTCGCCGTGTCTCCACGCGGTCTGGAGATCGGTCATTGTCTTGGACAAGCTATTGACCGGCTCGACCGGATCGCCCGCCTTTGGCCCGTGCGCGGCGGCTGGCGCCGGCGGCATCTTGCTGAACATGTTGAGCTGGGATTCGAGCGTTTCGAGCCCCTCAACCTGCTTGCCCTGCTGCTCGGCCGCCTTGAGCAGGATCACGTCGGCGCCATTGCCGACGCTCATCCCTCGCGAGCGGCCGGCCTTGATTGCCATTCGCGTGGTCGCGAGGAACGAGGCCGAAGGGGCGACCGACATCGTGCCCGGCGTCAGCGTGGGACGGGGCAGGTTGATCGGGCCGTCGGGAATCAATGTTTCGAGCACCAGCTCATTCGACTGATCGAATGCCGTTTTGACCTGGTCGTTGAACCATTCCGCCTTCCCGTCGAGAGCATGGAACGTCCCGAAGATGTAGACCGTCGTGTCGGCGTCGTGGACGACGAAGATGGCGGGGTCCGCATTTGCGGTGGACATGACCGTGGACTGCCCCGCTATGGCGAGGGCGGGCGACGGCAGCGGTGTTGCGGCGGCAAGCGCTGCAGCGGCCAGCACGTTCAGCATCCATCACCTCCAACGCGGTCTGCGGCGCTAGGGGAAGCGATGGCTGATGAACGATCGGCACACTTTGCCCAGCGGATTATGCCCGCCCACGCTCATTTCGCATCAGACCCCCCAGCCCGATACCCGGTGATTATGGTCACTGAGATATTAACAAAAGTCTAGCGGAATCCGGGCCTTGGTGAGTTTTTATCCACAGGTCAGCACGGTTCGGCCCCGCCGAGTCGATCACTGCACGCGGCGGACCTGGTAACCGTCGCGCTCCAGCATTGCGATCACGGAATCGCTGCCCGCAAGGTGGCCTGCACCGACGGCAATCAGCACCGACCCCGGTGTGGCCATCCGCTGCTCGATCCAACGGCTCCAATTGGCGTTGCGTCGCTGGATCAGCGCATCCTTGAGCTCGGGCGAAGACGAGAGATCGCGGTTGAAGGTCTTTGCGATCTCGGCGACGTCACCACGCGTCCACGCGGCGAGCATCCCGTGGAAATCCTTCTGCATGTTCTTGGGCTCGTCGATCGCGCCTTCGAGCAGCTGCCGCTGCGCATTTTCGGGAAGTGCGTCGAAGAAGCTCAGTTGCTCCCGGTTGGTCTCGAGCTGCCCGATCGGCTTGCCCCGACTGGTGAAGCTGCCGCGTAGCACAGCCTCTACGCCCTCACCGCCCTTGAGGCCCATCGCGCGGAACTGATTGCCAAGCAGCATGAAGGCGGCCGCCCAGGTCTCCATCTGGTCGAACATCGGCCGCGGGACGCCGCTCTGCTTGATTGCGGCCTCCAGAGCGGCGCGCTTCGCCGGCGGCACGCGCTGAGCGATCGGCGGCAGATTGCGCGAAAAGGCCAGGCTGGTGAGGGCGGCAAGCATTTCCTGCGGCTTGTTTTCGTCGACGATGGTTTCGACCATCAGCTGCTGCGCGCCGTCCACTGCCTGGTCCAGCTTGGGCGAGCGCCAACTGTAATTCTTGGGCAGCAGGTGGATCGTTCCGAACAAATAGACCGTGGTGTCCGCGTCCGACACAGCCCACAGCGCCGGGTTCGCAATCGGCGCCTTCGCTTCCGCGGAGCCCGCCAGCAGGAGGGAGATGCCGAGAGCGGCGAAGATACGGTGAACAATCGATTTCAGCATGTTTTCGGAGCCTTTTGGACCAGCGTTCCCGGAAGATGTAGGTACGGAAAGCTTAACGTCTACTTGCCCCTCGTCAGTGCATCGGCCAAAGCCCCGGCTCGAATGAGCTTGCTAGCAATGGGGCGCTTCGCTTGAGCCTGAGCTTCCAGGATCTGATCCTTACGCTCCACCGCTTCTGGGGCGCGCACGACTGCGTAATCCTGCAGCCTTACGACATGGAAATGGGGGCGGGGACCTTCCATCCCGCGACGGTGCTGCGTGCTCTAGGGCCCGAGCCGTGGCGAGCCGCCTACGTCCAGCCCTGCCGACGGCCGACGGACGGCCGCTACGGTGAAAACCCCAATCGGCTCGGACATTATTATCAATATCAAGTCGTTCTGAAGCCCAATCCCGATGACTTGCAGGACTTGTATCTAGCTAGTCTGATCGAGATCGGCATCGACCCGCTCAAGCATGACATTCGTTTCGTCGAGGACGATTGGGAAAGTCCGACACTCGGCGCCTGGGGCTTGGGCTGGGAAGTCTGGTGCGACGGGATGGAAGTCACGCAATTCACCTATTTCCAGCAGGTGGGCGGCTTCGAGTGCCGACCCGTAACCGGGGAGCTGACCTACGGACTGGAGCGCCTGGCGATGTACATCCAGGGCGTCGACAATGTGTTCGACCTGAAGTTCAACGACGCCGGCGTGAGCTACGGCGACGTGTTCCTCGAAAACGAGCGCGAAATGTCCACCTATTATTTCGAGGTGGCGGACACCGACGCGTTGTTCGACTCGTTTCGCAAGGCCGCCGCCGAATGCGAGAAGTGCCTGGCGCAAAAGCTGCCGATCCCTGCCTACGAGCAGGCAATCAAGGCGAGCCACCTCTTCAACACCCTCCAAGCGAGGGGCGTCATATCCGTTGCCGAGCGCCAGGCCTATATCGGACGCGTGCGGGATTTGGCGAAGGGCGCATGCGGCGCCTGGCTGGATCGCAGCTCCTGATGGCCGATTTCCTGCTCGAGCTTCTGTCCGAAGAAATTCCGGCGCGGATGCAGGCGCGAGCACGCAACGACCTCGCCCGGATGTTCGCCGAATGCGTGAACGAGGCAGGGCTCGAGACCGGCCCGATCGAGGTCTACTCGACGCCGCGTCGATTGGCGCTGATCGCGCGCGACGTAGCAGACCAGACGCAGACGAGCCGCGAAGAGGTCAAGGGCCCGCGCTCCTCCGCGCCGCCGCAGGCGATCGAAGGGTTCCTGCGCAAGACGGGCCTTTCGAGAGAGCAGGTCGAGGATCGCGCCGGTGTTCTCTTCGCCGTGGTCGAGCGGTCGGGCCGGGCGGCCGCGGAAGTGATCGCGGACGGGGTGAAACGCATCGTCTTCGATTTCCCCTGGCCCAAGTCGATGCGGTGGGGGGAAGGCTCGCTCCGCTGGGTGAGGCCGCTGCACGGCATCATCGCTATTTTAGGCGAGGAGATCGTACCGATCGAAATCGATGGAATCGTCAGTGGAGCGTCGACGGTCGGCCATCGGTTCCATCACCCGGGCGACATCACGGTCGGTGGCGCCCAGGATTATGTCGAGAAACTTCGCGCCTGCCATGTGATCGTCGACCAGGACGAGCGCGAGCGGCTCATCCGCGAAGGTGCGGAAAAGGCCGCGGTGGAGGCGGGGCTCGCGTTGCTTCCGGATGAAGGCCTGGTGGTTGAGAATGCGGGCCTGACCGAATGGCCGGAAGCGCTCCTCGGCCGCTTCGATCCCGAATTCCTCGACCTGCCGCGCGAGGTGATCGTCCTCACCATGCGCACCAACCAGAAATATTTCGCCTGCCTCAACGAGAGCGCCGATCTAGCGCCAGCCTTCGTCTGCTTCGCCAACGTCAGCGCCCGCGACGGCGGCGAGGCGATTGTCGAGGGCAACCGGCGGGTGCTCGCCGCACGCCTCGCGGATGCGCGCTTTTTCTGGGAACAGGACCTGAAGATTCCCTTGGAGGAGCAGGCGAAGAAGCTCGACGGAATCGTCTTCCACGAGAAGCTCGGAACAGTTGCGGATAAGGTCGAACGCGTAACCAAGCTCGCGCTGTGGTTGGTAGAGGCGGGGATTGTTGGAACCCTCTCCCCGTCGGGGAGAGGGCAGGGTGAGGGGGCTGCAACGTCTCCGAAAAGGGCGGAGGGGGGGGGGGGGCGCGTCACCCCCCCACCGCGTGCCAGGGGGGGGGGGGGGGGGGGGGGGGGGGGGGGGGGGGGCGGGGGGGCGGGGGGGGGGGGGGGGGGGGGGCGGCCGGCGGGGGCGGGGGGCGCGCGGCCGCCGGCGCCCCCGGGGCGCCGGCGGGCGGGGCG
>JBKPON010000199.1:0-1948 GCA_046733135.1 Pseudomonadota bacterium
AGGGGCAGGACTCTGAAGGAATTGCTTGTCGCGTCATGATGCTCCCCGGCGGAGGCCGGGGCCCAGGAGCCAAGGCTTCGTGAGGATTGGATGAAGGTTGGTTACGTTTACATCATGGCCAATCGCAAGAACGGGACGATCTACCTTGGCGTTACAAGCGATCTCGCAAAGCGAGTGTACGAGCATCGGGAGGGTCTGGTCGCTGGTTTCACCCGGCAATATGGCTGCAAACGGTTGGTATGGTTCGAAGCGTTCGACGACATTCAGCAGGCTCGGCAGCGCGAGCTGCAGATGAAGGAATGGAAGCGTTCGTGGAAAGTGAAGAGGATCGAGGAGCGGAATCTTGACTGGAACGACCTCTACGCCAGCCTGTTTGATCCCGGCTGCGCCGGGCCTGGACCCCGACCTTCGCCGGGGAACGAAATAGCATGAACGACGTCGCCACCGGGTTTGTGGAACGGGAAAAAGGTCCGAGCTGGACGCGGCCGAACTGGCCTGTGTCCGAGCTCGATGAGCTGAACCTCGGCCTCGATCCAACCCAGGCGAGCATCGAGAAATTCAAGGCCGCGGTCGCCGAGAAAGCCGCGACCGCCGGCGCAACCCCCGACGAAATCCGCCGCGCCGCCGAGGATAGCATTCGGGCAATGATGCTGATCCGCACCTATCGCGTGCGCGGGCATCTCGCCGCGGACCTTGACCCGCTCGGACTCCTCCACCGCGAGGTCCCGGCAGATTTGACGCCGGCTTACCACCACTTCACCGACGCCGACCTCGACCGGCCGATATGGATCTGCGGAGTCCTCGGCTTCGAGCAAGCGACAGTGCGTGAGATCGTGCGCGTTCTCCAGGCGACCTACTGCGGCCACATCGGCTTCGAGTACATGCACATCAACGAGGTCGAGGAGAGGCGTTTCATCCAGGAGCGGATCGAAAGCCCGGAAGAGACCGTCCAATTCACGCCCGAAGGCAAACAGTCGATCCTCGCCAAGGTCATCGATGCCGAACAGTGGGAGAAATTCCTCGCCAAGAAGTACGTCGGGACCAAGCGCTTCGGACTCGACGGCGGAGAGAGCGCAGTCCCTGCGCTGGAGGCAGTGATCAAGTACGGCGGGTTGATGGGCGTCGAGGAAATCGACGTCGGCATGGCCCATCGCGGCCGCCTCAACATCCTCTCCAACGTCATGGGGAAGTCGCCGCAGGCGATCTTCCATGAATTCGCGGGCGGCGCGACGAATCCGGCCGACGTTGGTGGTTCGGGCGACGTCAAATACCACCTCGGCACCTCGTCGGATCGCGAGTTCGAGGGCGTCAAAGTCCATTTGTCGCTATTGCCTAATCCCTCGCACCTGGAGGCGGTTGACCCCGTGGTGCTCGGCAAGGCGCGCGCCACGCAAACCTACAAGGACGACAAGCAGGGCGACACCGTGCTGCCGATGCTTCTCCACGGCGACGCGGCCTTCGCCGGCCAAGGTGTGGTGTGGGAGTGCCTGAGCTTCTCGGGTCTTCCCGGCTACGAGACGGGCGGCACGATCCATTTCATCGTCAACAATCAGGTCGGCTTCACCACCAGCCCTCAGTTCGCTCGATCGTCCCCCTATCCGTCAGACGTGGCCAAGGGCATCCAGGCGCCGATCCTCCACGTCAACGGCGACGACCCCGAGGCCGTCACTTGGTGCTGCAAGCTCGCAATCGAGTTCCGCCAGACGTTCAATCGCGACATCGTCATCGACATGTGGTGCTATCGCCGCTTCGGCCACAATGAGGGCGACGAGCCGAGCTTCACGCAGCCCTTGATGTATGCGGCGATCAAGACGCACCCGCTGATCAGCCAGATTTACGGCGAACGACTGATCGCTGAAGGCGTGGTCGACCAGGCTTGGATCGACCAACGCACGAAATCTTATGTGGCGGAGCTGGAGGAGGACTTCCAGGCCGCAGGCTCCTACGT
>JBKPON010000200.1:0-10003 GCA_046733135.1 Pseudomonadota bacterium
GGCGCAGGTCGTTGACCCGAAGCCGGAAGCTGTCGAAACGCAGGCCGGCGACGATCTCGAACATGTCGGACAGGCGGATTTGGTCCTGCACATAGGCGGCTGCGACATTTGCCCTCGTTCGATTGTTGGCATCGCTTGCGGCCGGCGCGAAGATGACATCGACCTCCACCGTCGGATCGGTGATCGGTGTCGTATTGCCTCCGACGATCGTTCCGGTCTGCCGGAAGTTGCGTGATTTTTCGCCGCCGACTTCAAAGCCGAACAGCAATGTCTGATCGAGGCCCGCGAGGCGCGTCTCCCAAATGAGATCGGTTTGACTGAACAGATTCTGCCGGTCGTTGCGGTTATTGTAGGCGCCGAGGGAGACCAGTTCCGTCGCTGGATTGAACCCGGTCGGATAGATGTTCTGATAGAATTTATCGTAATCGCCGAAGACCGTCCGGTTGCGTAGCGTTAAGCCCTCGCCGAACTGATGTTCGATGGCGAAGGTGGCGACGTTCACATTGGCCTTGACGAAGCTGTCGTGCGGATCGCCAAAGAAAGTCCGGGCGAAGCCTCGGATCGGCTCGTCGCCATCTGCCGGCACGCCGCGGTCGGCGGTTCGGCGATCGTGGAAATATTCATAGGACAAGTCGATGCGCGTGTCGGGGCCGAGTTGGATCGCGGCGGTTGGATTGATCCCGTAGCGCTTCAAATCGACGTGACGGCGGAAGCTGCCCCCGTCCTCGAACATGCCGTTGAGACGAACACCCAGGCCATCGCTGAGGGGCTGGTCCAGATCGACCGTGAAGCGTTTGTCACCGAAGCGGTCGCCGGAGCCTGTGAACTCCCGATAGGGGTTGAGGCTGGGGCGCTTCAACACACGATTGACGATTCCGCCACCGCCGCCGCGGCCGAAGATCATCGCATTCGGGCCTTTCAGCACCTCGACCCTGTCGACATTGTAGAAGTCGCGGAAATATTGAACGTCGTCGCGCACGCCATCGACGAAGAAATCGGCCGTGCTGCTATTGCCGCGCAGGACGACGGTATCGCGATTGCCTTCGCCCGTCCCCCAGGAGGCGCCCGGAACGAAGTTGAGCAGGTCGGCAATCGAGCGCAGCTGCTGATCCTCGATCTGCCCCTCGGAGATGACGCTCAACGCTTGCGGAATGTCCCGCACGTCGGTGTTGGTCTTGGTTGCTGTGCTTGTCTTCCGGACGCCATATTCGGACCGCTGGCCGGTGACGATGATCTGTCCCTGGTCAGCCGAAGAGGCGGCGGAGTCGGCGGCGCGGAGCGGTGCCGAGCCACAGAGGAGTACCGCGACGAGCGGGATTTTCAGCAGGCGATCCATCTTTTCCCCTTTGAACGCCTGTAGGTCTAGTGTTATTGATAGTCATTCGCAATAGCAGAAAAACAATGCGCCTTACCGAGGGGAAAGCAGGAGCTGTAGGCCGTTTTTCGGGCGGAGGGTGACCAGTCCGGAAACTTGTACCTGCCGGCCGGGAACCGGGGCGAACCGCCAGCGGCTCAACCAGACGGCGAGGATGGTCAGCGCCTCCGCCATGGCGAAACGCGCGCCGACGCACGTCCGTGGGCCGGCACCGAAGGGCAGATACTGAAACCGGTGACGGCCGTGCTCGCCATCGGTGGCGAAGCGCGCGGGGTCGAATGCATCCGGATCGCCCCAAAGTCTCTTGTGCCGGTGAATGATCCATGGCCAGATCGACACGAGCTCCCCGGCGCGGATCTCATGGTCGCCCAGCATGTCGTCGGCGAGGGCTTCGCGGTCGAAGCGGGGCACTGGCGGATAGAGTCGCAACGCCTCTTCAAGGACGGCCCGAAGAAGCGGCAGGCGATCCGGCAGATCGGCATCCATTCCCGCGGCGAGCGCAACTGTAGCCTCCGTTGCGACCCGTTCTTGGAGTTCGGGCTGCTCTGACAGCAGGTATAAAGTCCAGGTGGTGGTATTCGCAGTCGTCTCGTGCCCGGCGAGATAGAAAGTCGCAGCATTGTCGACCGCCAGCTCGATGGCTTCCTCTCGGGGGAAACGGTCCATGAGCGCGCGGATCACGCTGGTGACGAAATCCTCGGGCGCGCCGGGCTGAAGGCGTTCGCGCACCAACTGGCCGAGCGTATGCCGGAGGTATTGCTGCCCCTGCCGACCGCGCCGGCCACGCGGCGTGAAGGGGATCAGTGGAAGACCGAGCAGGACCTGGATGCGCGCGTCGCTGACGCCCTCCATCGCGTGAGTGATATGATCCATGGCTTTCCGGCTGATGAGCCGGGGGTCGGCGCTGAACAGCGCCTGCGAGATCACCGTCATGGTCGCGGCGGTCGCTTCGAGCGCCATGTCGCGCGGGCCGGCCTCCCAGCTGTTTGCCATGCGCACAGCCACATCTGCGAAGACCGGCACCAGCGCGTCGACCGCCGGAGGGGCAAAGCTCGCCGCGACGATCCTGCGCTGTGCTCGCCACAGCTCATTGTCGGAACTAAGCAACCCGCGGCCGATAGTCGGCGCGAGGATGCGCTTGACCAGCCGCGGCTTCTCGTAATTGGCCGCGTTGTCGAGCAGCACGCGCTGCACCCATTCGGGCTTGAGCACGACGTGTACAGTGTGGCCGAGCACGTTGCGCTTGATGTGCCACGCGTTGAAAGCGAGTTCCGACCAACCGTAAACTGCGGTTCGCGCCCGTTCGCCCAGTAGCCCGCGCAATGTGTGAACCGGCCGCGGGCGGCGCGGCGGATGGGTCGGGACGAAGCGGTCGCTCACTCCGCCGCTAGTAAAGTCTCCGCCCCACCGAGGTCTACCGAGACGAGGCGGCTGACGCCTTTCTCGATCATCGTCACTCCGTAGAGCCGGTGCATGCGGCTCATCGTCACGGCATTATGCGTGACGATCAGGTAGCGCGTGTCTGTCTCCTGGGTCATTCGGTCAAGCAACTCGCAGAAGCGCTCGACATTGGCGTCGTCGAGCGGCGCATCGACCTCGTCGAGCACGCAGATGGGTGCCGGATTGGTGAGGAAGATGGCGAAGATCAAAGCGATTGCCGTGAGTGCCTGTTCGCCGCCTGAAAGCAACGTCAGGGTCGACAAGCGCTTGCCGGGCGGCTGCGCCATGATCTCGAGGCCGGCCTCGAGCGGGTCGTCGCTCTCGACCAACTCGAGATGCGCCTGCCCACCGTCGAAAAGGGTCGTGAACAACCGGCGGAAATGGGCGTCGACCTTCTCATAAGCGTCGAGCAGCCGCACCCGGCCCTCGCGGTTCAGGTTGCCGATCGACCCGCGGAGCCGGTGAATAGCCTGCGTCAGCTCCTCGGCTTCCTCAGCACCTTTGGTCCGCGCCGCATCCAATTCGGCCAGCTCCTGCTCGGCGACGAGGTTGACGGGTCCGATCCGCTCGCGCTCGGCGGTGAGGCGCTCCAGCAATGCGGCCTCCGAGTCCGGATCACGCGGCTCGTCGGCATCGAAACCCAGCTTTTCGGGCAGGCGCTGCGGAACGCATTCGAATTTCTCGACCGAAGCGCGGGCGAACTCGGCGCTGCGGGCCTGCTGCGCCTCAGCCCGAGCAGCGGCCGTTGCACGGCGCTCGCGTGTGTCGGCGGACCGCTCGTTCGCTGCGGAAACGTCGTGGGCGGCCGCCACGACCGCCTCTTCGGCTTCGCGCTCGGCGGCCGACGCTTCCCCGATGTGGACCTGGCTCTGGTCGTTTGCGTGCTCCAGTTCGGCGATCCCGACGTCCAGGTCGGCCGGTTCCTTTTCCAGCTCCTTTCGCTCGGCCAGTTGATGCTTCTGACGATCAACCGCTTGAGCGAGCCGCTGCTCCGCATCGGCCCGCCGCTTGCGCCATTCACTCTGCTCGCGACCCGCGGCGCTCGACCGCTCGCGGTCGGCGGCAGTCTCACGCGCCTTTGTTGCAGCTTCGGCGCGCTTGTCGGCAACCGCGGTTGCGGTCGTCGCCGCGCGGGTTCGCGCGCCCTCGACGTCATGCTCGAGTGCGGTGGGCTCCGGCAATGCCGCGAGCGAGTGCTCGGCGGCCGCGACGGCGTCGTTCGACGCCTCGATCACGGGTTCGAGGTCGGACTGGCGCTGCGCCAGTCCGCTGCGCTGCGCCTCGATCCGCTCAAGCGCGGCTGAAGCTGCGTCGATCGCCCGCGCCGCGTCACGCGCCTCTCGCTCCGCCGCGAGCGCCGAGTGCCGGGCTTGCTCCGCCGCCTCCCGGCATTGCTCCAGCGTGGAGAGGGCGAAATCGCGCTGGCTGGCGGCGCGCTCGAGGGCTTTCTCCAGGCCGGGGAGCTCTTGCGCCAAGGACGCCAAACGGTTGGCCCGCAGCAACCGCTCCGCAGCCGCTGCGCCCCCGCCCGAAGCGACGAAGCCGTCCCAGCGCCGCAACCGCCCATCGCGCGTGACCAGACGCTGGCCGACCGCCAGCTTCTGTCCGATGTCCTCATCGACCACGGCAACTTGCTTCAGTCGCCGCTTCAGCTCGTCCGGCGCGCTGACATGATCGGCGAGGCACGCGGCACCTTCCGGAAGCTTGGGATCGTCGGGCGAAGCGGCACTACCGGCCCAGCGGCGCGGCCCATCGCCGCCAATGGCCGCATCCGCATCTTCCCCCAGCGCCGCCGCCAGCGCCCGCTCGTAGCCGCGCTCGGCCTTGAGGCTCGCGATCGCCGACCCGCCGCCATGCTCCAGCGCTCGAGCAAGGGCGTCATGCTCCGATCTCGCCGCGGATAATGCGGCGCGCGCGGAGGCAAGACCGCTCTCGGCGGCATCGCGCTGCTCAGCGGCGGTGGTGCGGCCCTGCTCAGCCGCGACCCGCTGCTTCTCCGATTCAGCGAGCGCTTGCGACGCATCATTGGCCTTGCGCTCGGCTTCCTCTCGAGCGCGAGCCTGGTCGCTTCCATCGCCAAGCGCTTGCAATTGCTCCGCGAGTTTTTGGCTTTCCTGCTCGGTGCGCGCGAGGTGCGCCCGAGCGGCTTCCAGCGCAGCTTCGGCAACCCGCCGCTCGGCGCGCATCGCCGCCTGGCGTGCGAGCAGTTCGGCGAGCGCTGTCTCAGCTTCGCGTGAGGCGGCTTCGGTGTGACTTAACTCGGACGCGATCCGTGACGAATGTGCTTCGGCATCCTCCAGCCGCTGCGCGATCGCCTCCCGCTCTTCTTCCAGTTGGGCGATCGCCTGCGCCGCATCGCTCTTCAGGGCTTGCTCGCGCCCGATGTCGGCGTTGAGCGCCACGTCGAGGCGATCGAGCTCGGCCAGCCGCCGGGTCACTGTGTCCCGCCGAGCGCGGGCGGTGGCGAGCTGGTGCGCGAGGTCGTGACCCTGCTCGCGAAGCTGGGTGAGCGCCGCGCGCTTGGCACTCAGCGCCTCCGTCGCGCGATCATGCGCCGCCTGCGCATCGGCGATCGCTTGTTGGATGCGCTCAACCTCCTCAGCCGCTGCGCGGGCTTCCGCGTTCGCCGATTCGGCCGCCCGCTCGGCGGCCACCCAGCGCGCGTGGAGCACGCGCGCTTCGACGCCGCGGATCTGATCGGTGAGCTTGCGGTACCGCTCGGCCGCGCGCGCCTGTCGCCGCAGCTGGGCGGCGCGTTGCTCCTGATCGCTCAAGATTTCGCCGAGCCGCGCCAAGTTCGCTTCTGTGGCACGAAGTTTTTGCTCGGCGTCCTTGCGCCGCGCGTGGAGGCCGGAGATGCCCGCGGCTTCCTCTAGCAAAAGGCGCCGTTCGACGGGCTTTGCGGCGATTACCGCACCGATCTTGCCCTGGCTGACGAGGGCAGGGGAATGCGCTCCGGTGGCCGCGTCGGCGAAGAGCAGTGCAACGTCCTTTGCCCGTACATCCCGACCGTCGATCCGATATGCCGAACCAGCCCCTCTCTCGATCCGGCGGGTGACTTCGCTCTCGCCGGCGCCACCTTCGTCGCCGGCCATACGCTCGACCAGGATCGAGACTTCCGCAAAATCGCGTGCCGGCCGACTTGCCGTGCCGGCGAAGATCACGTCGTCCATGCCCCCCCCGCGAAGCGATTTTGGGCTCGACTCGCCCATTGCCCAACGGATCGCTTCCAAGAGATTGGATTTGCCGCAGCCGTTGGGTCCGACGACTCCCGTCAAGCCCGGTTCGATCCTCAGTTCGGCAGGCTCGACGAAGCTTTTGAAGCCGCTGAGCTTGAGCCGTCTTAGGCGCAAATCCTTCTCCCCCTAACGCCGGCTAGCTGCGCCCGCCAAGTGCGGCCTTCAGCTTCGGCTCAAGGTCCTCCCACGTCGAGGCGTCCGTCACCTTACCGTCGATCAGAAAGGTCGGCGTATGGCTGATCCCATTGTCCATCGCAGTCTTGGTCATGTCGAGCAGTCGCTGCAGCCCCTTCGAATCTGCAAGGCATTGCTGAGCCCGCGCGGGCGTCACTCCGAAGCGCGCCGCGATCTGCTGAGCGCCCGTGATCTCGGCGATGCGAACAATTCGTTGTTCGTTCGTCATCTTCTCAAGCTCAGTTTTGTCGGCGTCGCTAAGCTCCGCGAGTTTCTGTTCCCACTGGGGTTGGGCGGCAAAGACCATTTCCGACATCGGGAAGAATTTGGCGGCGCCGGCGCAACGGGTGAGCAGGCTCACCGAAATGTCGGGCGCATTGATGAGAAAATTGCGAAATTCATAACTCACTTGCCCCGTGCTGACATAGCGCTGCACGAGCGGGTTAAAGCCAGTCTCCTCAAAGTGCCGGCAGTGCGGGCAGGCGAGAGATCCATATTCAACCAACTTCACTTTCGCGGTCGGGTTTCCCATCCGAAAGCCGCCCTCTGGAGTGACGACCACCGATCGGGTCCAGTCACGCTTCACCGCCGCCTTCTTGCCGGGTGTTGAAGGCGCTGCCGCCGACGGAAGGATCGCAACGGCAAACAGCAATGCGAATGCCCGTGCCTTGCGCATTACCGCAGTGCCTCATCGAGCTGTGGCTGGAGCTTGTCCCACGTGGCCGTGTCCTTGAGCATCGTGCCGTTAATGATGAATGACGGAGTTCCTTGAAAATCGGGAAATTGGGTCGTTACGTCGCCCGATTGCTGGACCAATTTGTTGATTTCATTCTCGTCGCTCAGACATTGGTTGCTCTTCGCCTGCGGAACGCCGCGTATCGCAGCCCAATCCTGCAAGCCGGCCATCTGCGCGAGCGTCACGAACTGCTGCTTGATGGGAAGATTTTGTACCTGTTCCTGCTGGGCTTCGGGCGCTGCCTGGACCTTGCCGATCCACTCGTTCTGGTCCTTGTACAGGGCGCGCATCAGCGGAAAGAAGGTCTTCGCGCCGTTGCAACGGACGATCATCACGGCTGGAAGATCGAGGCCATGCAGCAGATAAGGCCGGAATTCCCAGCTCACCTGTCCCGACTTCACATATTTGTCGACGAGGATCGGTACGCCCTTCTCATCAAACTCGCGACAGTGCGGACACGTCAGGGCGCCGATTTCGACGAGTTTCACCTTCGCGTCGGGGTTGCCCATCATGAAGCCGGCCGCAGTCGCGTTGACGACCTCAGTCCAGTCGCCACCCGGCGGTGGAGCGACTTGCTGAAGCTTGACGGGCTCACTGCTGGTCACATTGCCCTGGTTCTTGTTGCAGCCGGCGAGCGCCACGATGACGGTCGCCGCGGCCAGAAAAACAGAAGGCTTCATTGGGCTTACTTGCTCCGATTGATTACGGGAATGGGTTCGTCGTCCGAGGGATCGAGCGACGGCGGACCGCTGGTAGCGGCAATTTGCGCGGCAAGCGACTCCAGGCAGGCACGAAGCTCGGGATCGCCGATCGCGCGCAAGCCTTCGCCGAGATCCTTGGGAACGGCACGGAGCTGGGGCCGCTGCGGTCTCGGCTGTGGCGCCGGCGGTTTGCCCTGGCGGAAAACGATCCGGTTGACCGCGGCATAGCCGAAGAAACGGTTCACCCGCTCGATGATCAACGGCGTCAAATGTTGGATCAGCGGTGCATAAGCCCCGTCAACCAGCAAGGTCAGCGCGCCGCCCCCTTTCTTGCCGGTCGGGAAGCGGATCGATTCGGGCGATGAAACCTTGGCGTAGCGCTCGCCGACGATCTCGGCCCAGCGGCTGACGATCGAGCTTTGGATGAATCCAAAACGGCGGAAGGATTGTCCGCCGATATCGCCAACCAACTCGCCCGCGGCACGTGGGCGGCAGCTCCTCGGCGAATCCTCCTTGCTCGTCTTTTGCTTCGACATGGGCGGTGAGCATGCCATAGCGAAATGGTGACCGCCAATGCAGCCGAGCGCCTGCTCAAACATTATGTGGATAACTTCCGGCGCTTGCCGTGGCGCTCGCCCCCAGGGGAACCGCCGCCGGACCCGTATCGCGTGTGGCTGAGCGAGGTGATGCTGCAGCAAACGACAGTGGCCACGGTCATCCCCCGGTTCGAACGCTTTGTCACACGTTGGCCGACGATCGACGCGCTGGCGGCCGCTAGCGACGAAGAGATCCTCTCTGAATGGGCGGGTCTCGGCTATTATGCGCGGGCGCGGAACCTGATTTCCTGCGCTCGTGAAGTCGCCTCGCGCGGCGGTTTTCCGACCACCGCCGCGGAGCTGCGGCAGCTGCCAGGCATCGGCGATTATACCTCTGCCGCAATCGGCGCGATCGCTTTTGGGGAACATGAAGCCGCGATCGACACGAACGTGACGCGTGTGATTTCGCGCTACCACGGCGTCGACAATCGCCTGGAAGAGCCCGTCAATCGGCATAGGAACGAAATCCGGAAGCTCGCCGAGATGATGATTCCGCAAGATCGTCCGGGCGATTTCGTCCAGGCGGTGATGGACCTTGGAGCGACCATCTGCCGTCCGAAGAACCCGCGTTGCGGGCACTGTCCGCTTCGAGCCGACTGCGTCGCTTTTGCAAGCGCCGACCCGGAAGCCTTTCCCAGGGCGAGGGCGAAGCATGCACGACCCCACAAATATGGCATCGCCTATTGGATCCAACGAGATAGACATGTCTGGCTGGTCCGCCGGCCCGCCCGAGGATTGCTGGGCGGGATGCCCGCGCTTCCCGGTACCGAATGGAGCGAAAGCGCAATCCAGCCCCGAACCTTTCTCGGTACGGTCCGTCATGCCTTCACCCATTTCACGCTCGATTTGATTGTAGCGCCTCACCCTGCGCCAGTTGGGGAAGGCTGGTGGGAAGAGGTCGATCGGCTTCCCCAAGCCGGACTGCCAACTCTTTACCGCAAAGCGGCTGAGGCCGTCCTGTCATGCGAGCGACATATTGCCGCCTGATCCCTTTTTCAGCGGCCCGGGTCTCGATCGAGCCGACGCGCTGCGTGCCGACAAGGAAGCGATCGCCGGCCTGGCCGCCAGACCGGACGCTCGCGAGCTGAAGTGGAATGACGGTTTGCCGGAACTAACACCGGAGGGGCGCCTCGCTTGGGACGCCGTCAAAGGCGCCGAGCTCTTTCTCGGCCTCAACGGGGAAACACCCTGCTTCTGTTCCATTCAGGACGCGAACGGTAGCGCCTTGGCGGCCTTCCCGCTGCTTTCAATCCTGGCGGCCGAGGAAGCGCCTTTGTTCGCCGCGGCACTGACCCTTTCGCGGTGGCATTCGAATCATCGTTATTGCGCCAAATGCGGAGCCTTCACCGAGGTCGTTCGTGGCGGCTGGTCGCGGCAGTGTCCAGCCTGCTCGGCGGAACATTTCCCGCGCGTCGACCCGGTCGTCATCATGATCGCCGAGCATGAGGACCGGCTGCTCCTCGGCCGACAGCCTCAATACCCGCCTGGCCGATATTCGGCGCTCGCCGGTTTCGTCGAGGTCGGTGAAACGATCGAAGCGGCGGTCGCCCGCGAGCTTTTGGAGGAAGCCGGAATCGAGGTCCGGGACGTGAGCTATGTCGCCAGCCAACCCTGGCCGTTTCCGTCCTCGCTGATGATTGGCTGCAGCGCGAAAGCGGAGAGCGGTGAGCTCAACATCGATACGGCCGAACTTGATGACGCGCGCTGGTTCAGTCGCGGTGAAATCGCGGCCGCGCTCGCCG
>JBKPON010000201.1:0-21113 GCA_046733135.1 Pseudomonadota bacterium
CGCTGGAAACGATCGTACGTGAAGGCCGGCCCGCGCTGTACGTCGTAGAGAATAAGTTCACCGACAAGGACAGTTTCATCGATGATCTCGCCAGGATCGTGGTGAAGCGGCTTGACGACGCGCGAGCCACAGTGGACCCCATGATGCCCCTCATCGGGCGGATCGACGTCAAGAATCATGCAACCGGGCTCGACTTTCTCGGCACCGGATGGCTCATCGACGAGGATGTCGTGATCACCAACCGACATGTTGCCGAGCTACTCGCTCAACGGGGCACAAACCGCTACGAATTCGTGATGGGGCGGTTTGGCGAGCGCGTCACCGCTAGCCTTGGCCTCGGGCACGAACAGGGCGGGCCGGCGGGACCCTCGATTGATATCCAGGAAGTATTGTTCATCGAGCCACCCGGACCGGGACCCGATCTCGCCTTTCTCAAGGTCAACCGCCATGCCGACGGCTCGACGCCCAAATGTGTCCCGCTGGCCAAGAAGGATCCCGAGGTCGGGCAGGACGTCGTCGTCGTAGGCTATCCGGCCCGTGCGTCCTCGGACGTCATTCCCGACCAGGATCGGATGGAGAAGCTGTTCGGCCGCACCTATGACGTGAAGCGCGCAGCTCCCGGCAAGATCGATGACCCGAGCCGCGGCTGGGTCACTCACGATTGCACCACGCTCGGCGGCAATTCCGGATCGGTGGTGATCGACATGGCGACGGGAAGCGCCTGCGCGCTTCATTTCGCCGGCCTTTATCTGGTCGAGAATTATGCCATCCCGGCGTCCACGCTGCGGAAGTATCTCGGCAAGAAGCCCTGGCCCTATCGACTGGAAAGCGCGGCGCAGCCGACGAATTCGGCAGCGCCGGCTGCCCGCTCCGCGCAGAGCGCCGTGTCAGGATCAGGGGCGAGCGTTACGGTGCCGCTCACGCTCACCATCTCGCTCGGCCAGGCTGTTCCCGGTCCGGACGCGACCGGCAGTGGCTCGGCCCCCGAAAGCGTGGCCTCGGAACTTGGTCGGCAGCTGGGCGCTGCCGGAGTGATCGACGTTCGCCCCGGGGTCGTCGTCGAGAATGGCGCCATGCGCGACGAAACCTGCCTGGTGGTCGCCGCTGATCCGCGGAGGCTCGACGAGGTGCAGGCTCGGGCTCCGGCAAGCTTCGGCGGGCTTTTGGTGCAGGTCCGCCCTGCCTCGATCGCTGATCAACTCGGGGAGACGTTCGAAACCGAGGCGCCGCGGGTCATTGCCTATGACGACGATGCCCGCAGCAACCCGGCGTTCCGGCTCGACTGGATCAAGGAGGACATGGCTCTTCGGCTGCATGTCGGTCCCGACCGTGGGTTCGAGGAGCTGAAGGCGTTCCTCGCACCGACCGAGAACAAGCTCGTGTCCTCGATGTACCAATTCTACGCGGACCACATTCGCAAGGCGGTCGATGGCGCGCTAGACCCGCACGGCGGCGTGGCGACCATGAAGCTGGTGACCGACCCGCAGACGCGCGACAAGGACGGGGCCACGCCGCAGGGTCAGTTCGACCGATCCGAGACGTTCGATGCGTGGCGCGCAACCGGCCGGTTCGAGAATATCTACGTGCCAGAGGGCAATGGCGGGCTGGTCGACAACGCCTACCATATCAAGGTCACGGTTCGCGACGGCAAGCATGTGTGGCTATCGAGCGGCAACTGGACCCATACCAGCCAGCCCCTCATCCAGCCGGCGGATCGGGACGACGCGGCCAAAGTGTCGCGCGCCGGCAACCGCGAATGGCATGTGATCGCCAAAAGCGATGGACTCGCCGAACGGTTCGAAAACCACATCCTGCAGGACTTCGCGAGGTGCGCCGCGCTTGGCGGTCATCCCGAGGCGACCTTCGCCGGGGACATCATGGTCGACGTTCCCGAGACTCATTTCGAGGCAATTGAGCTCGAGGCTCCGGCAGACAAGGTGTTCGAGCCGGCGGAGATCGCAGGGAAGCTCCGAGTCCAGCCGCTGCTGACCCCCGATCACCAGGGCGGGATCTACTGCGACGCGGTCGCCAGGCTCATCAACTCGGCCGAACGGCAGCTGCTGTTCCAAAACCAGTATATCAACGTGACCAAGGCCTCTGCCGGCAAGTTCGGAGCGTTGGTCGACGCGCTCGCCCGAGCCGCTCAGCGGCTCGACGATTGCCGGATAATCCTCAGGAGCGACGGGACCGGTTTCTGGGACAATATCGCGGAGCTCAAGCGCCGCGGGATCAACGTCGCCGAGCAGGTCCGAAGGCTCGCCAACACGCACACCAAGGGGATCATTGTCGACGGCAGGCAGGTTCTGGTCGGGAGTCATAACTGGAGCCAGTCGGGCGCGACTCTCAACCGCGACGCCAGCTTGATCATCGATGACCCGCGCGCGGCCGATTATTATGCGCAGGTCTTCGAGACAGACTGGAAACGCGCGAGCAAGCTCACCGACCCGCAGCCGCAGCCGGTCCACGAAGCGCCTCGGCTCGCAACTGGCAGCGCGCCACCAGAGGGCTTTAGGCGCGTGCCCTTGCCGACCCTGCTAGAAGGCTGAAGGACAGCCCATGGCCCTGGACCGTTATTTCATCGTCGAACATGACAAGGATGGCGCTCCCGATGGAGCGCTCGAAGGGTTCGGCGCGGCCCCGATGGGCGCCCCTGCAGCTGCAGCGCCGGCCGCGGTCAAGGTCAGCGCGGTCGAGCTCAACCCAAACGAGGCCGCGTCGGAGCGCAAGCGCGACGGCGTCCAGGTCGTCGGCCTCGCGATGCCGCTCGCGCTGATCGAGCCGCTTGAGAATCAACCAGTTGCGGCCGCAGACGCGAGCCCGGTCGCCTGGGGGATCAGCGCGACTGGCGCCGATCAAAGCCCACTTGACGGCAACGGTGTGACAGTCGCGGTGCTCGATACGGGCATTAAGGCCGACCAGCCGGCATTCGCTGGCATGACCCTGGACAAGGCCGATTTCACCGACACCGGCGGTTCGGCGGAGGACCGCCACGGCCACGGCACGCACTGCGCCGGCACGATCTTTGGCCGGGATGTCGGTGGAACTCGGATCGGCATCGCCCGTGGCATTCAGCGGGCGCTGATCGGCAAGGTGATTCCCGACAACAAGGCCGGCGATTCCACGATGCTGTTCGATGCGCTCAACTGGGCCAGCCGCGAGGGCGCCGACATCGTCTCGATGTCGCTTGGTTTCGACTTCCCGGGGCTGGTCGCCAAGTTCGTCGCGGGAGGCATGCCGGAACGATTGGCGGTGTCCAATGCGCTGGTCACATTCAGTCAGAATCTGCGCGGGTTCGATGCGCTGATGGCGACGTTTCGCGCCGGCGAGCCGTTCGGCCGCAACATGCTGGTCATCGCCGCCGCCGGCAACGAGAGCCAGCGGGCGGCTGCACAAAGCTTTCGGATCTCGGCCTCGCTTCCGTCCGCCGCAGCCGGGGTGGTGTCGGTTGCCGCTTATGGCCGCAAGGGGGCGGGCTACGACATCGCGCCCTTCTCCAACGCCAACGCGCAGATCGCCGGCCCGGGCGTCGCTATCCCTTCGGCCGGACTCGATGGGGGGCTGGCCGAAATGAGCGGTACCAGCCAGGCATGCCCTCATATCGCCGGGCTGGCGGCGCTGTGGTGGCAGAAGATCAGGGCCGACGGCGAAACGCCAACTCCCGACAAAGTCCGCGAGAAGATGTTTGCAGGGGCAACCACAACCAAGCTTCCCGCTGCCTGCGGCGAGGTGGACCGGGGCCGCGGGCGGGCCCTGGCTCCGAGCTGAGGCGCCATTGGCCGACCCTGCTCTCCTCTTCAACGACCCCGCCAACCGCGACGGGACGCACATCCTGCTGATCGGCGTCGGCGACTATCCGTGGCTCGAGGGGGGCGCCTCGTGCACGACGCCGGAACGCAAGGCGCTGGCGATGGGCCTGGGGCAGCTCGGCGCCCCGCCACGGTCCATGCGCGCGCTTGCCGACTGGTATCTGGACGGCTTCGAAAATCAGGAACGGCCGCTTGCGAGCCTTGCGATGCTGCTATCCGAGCCCGCGCCCGCGCAATACAGCCATCCCAAGCTCGCGCAGCCCGTGACGGTACCCCGCGGGACGATCAGCGACGTTAAGAAAGCGGTCAGCAAGTGGATCGCACGGGCGAACAAGCGGCGCGGCAACGGCGTGGTGTTCGGATTCTGCGGTCACGGCGTTCAGTCGGGCAATCCGGTGCTGCTGTGCCGCGATTATGCGAAGGATCTCAACAACCGTTTCGGCGGAGCGATCGATTTTGCCAATTTCCAAATATTCCTGTCGAGTAAGCAGCCGAACACGCAGCTGCTGTTTGTCGACGCATGCCGGACTCCCGACGCGGTCGCTTCGCAGCTTGGTTCGGCAACGCCCGGCGATGCCCTTCTCTCCGGCGACAGCCTGACCACCCGGGATAACGCGCCTGCGATGCAAAGCCTACATTTTGCGACCTCGCTTTATTCCGTCGCGTGGGGAAGGAACGATCAGCCCAGCCTGTTCACCCAAGCGCTTATCGACGCGTTTCAGGGTGGCGGTGCCGATTCAGATGCCGACTGGTGGATCACGACGAGCCGGTTGCACTCGGCACTCGCGACCTATCTAGACCGGATGTCGCGCGAGGAAGGGGTCTCGCAAAGGCCGGTGGCACAAACCCAGGACTTCAAAGTCAGCAAGCCAAGAAGCGTGGTCATTCCGCTATATGTGGAAAGCGCCGACCCGGCGATCTGGGCGGAGAGCGTGACCATAGAAGCACTCAGGGAAGCGATCATGGTCCAGAAGGTTGCCCACCAGCCTCCGCCCTCGCCCGGATTTACCGGGCCCGGCCTGCATGTGACGATCCAGGGTCGGAAGCCGAAGGACGTCACCTACGACGTGCGCGCTTCCTTCGGGCCAGCCTCCACGTTCCTCGACTGCAGCGAACAAGTCATTGCAATGCCACCCCAAGGAATCTGCGAGCTTCCCGTGAGCAAGCGGCCATGATGGTCACCCCTTCCGGAATCAAGATCAGCTTCGGCGGCAAGCCGGGGGTGGCCGGCGACAGCCGCGCGGTCGTCGCCCGCATCGTCGGCTATACCAACGCGGACGACGATGAGCTGATCACGCGCGAAATGGTGGTCCCGGCAGGGGAAACCGTCGAGCAGGACCTCCCCCAAGGCCTGTACAACGTGCAACTCACCTTGCCGTCGGGCCGGATCCTTCAACGCAACGTGAAGGTCGACGACTACAGCAACGAGACTTATGAGTTTCACGAGGATTCTGCGCCCGGCGCAGGGTTCAGCCTGCAGGAGGCGTCGGGCCGCGAAGGTCACGAGATCCTCGCCGAGTCCGCGCTTGCCTCCGGGAGCGCCAGCGAAGCCGACGTCCAGGATCATCGTAAATGGTCGGCGGGTCTCGGCAGGACTTTGCGCAAGGCGCTTGGCATCGGACCTTCGGCCAGAGCGGTGGAAGCCGCCCCCTTGCTCGCGCTCCGCAAGGGCCTCGCCGGATCGGTGATTGGCGATCCGCCTTCTGCTGAAGGCTGGAATTCCGAGGCCCCTGCCGATCTCCGCGGCGAATCTGCACTTTGGCGGATCCAGGACACGAATGACGTTCCGCGCACTGGTGAATCGCGGATCTGGGCGCGGGTCGAGCTGCCCAACGGCAATATCGAACTCGCGAGCGTTCCCCAGCCGTGGTTCTGCACAGCCACCGGTTCCTTCGCGCCGGCCGAAATCCTGGTCGACCCCCGCCGCTCGGACGGTGCCGCGACTAGCGTCGCGGTTCACGACCCGCGGCTCGCCGGACTGCTCGCTTACCTCGACCGCGGCCAGGCAAGCGCGGCCCGGCCGCTGCTCGAAGACCTCGAGCGCGAGAACGTGATCGAGCAGACGATCTTCGACAAGGTCAGCAACTCGCTGGCGGCCTGCGCCGCCGCGTACGTCGGCCTGTCGGTTTATCCGCCGAACGAGCGTGAGGAATGGGATGCCTGGCTGGCGAACTGCATGCGCCTCTTCCCGGGAGTGCCCGATGCAGCGATCGTGCATGCCCGCCGGCTGATGCTTCGCCCCGACGATTCTGGCAGCAACGAGGACGCCGCCGACGCTCTGCGCAAGGCATGCGCGGCCGGGCCGCCATATTTCAGTGCCGGTGTCACGCTGCTGAGGGAGATGCTGCTGCTCCTCTCGCCCGATCATCATGATCTGGTCGAGAGAGCGGAGGAAGCGGCCGGGCTCGCGGCCCGCGTCGACCCGACTCAGATTTTCACGGTGGTACGCTATCCCGCACCCTCCAAATCCCCGGACCGATCCCAGGCGCTCCCCTGATGAAATGATGCAATATCGCAACCAACGCGAAGCGCGGCGGCCGAGTGGCGCGCGCCGGAGAAACGAAAAAAGAGACCACTGCTAGGCCCCCCGAGCAAGCTCGGCGATGCGCGCCTCTCACGGCTCGCGAACGATGGTCTGCACAAACTCAACCCGCTCGGACAACCATGCAAGGTGCTCGTCGCTGATGCGATAGGAGCGGGAATAACGCGCCTTCAAATAGGCATCGCGCAGCACTGTTGTCGGCGTATAACTTGGCTTGGGTCCAAGGACCTCACGTACCGGGCGTTCCGTTAAACTGGAACGTGACGGCGTCTGGCTCGCCGCCGATCTCCCATACTGGCAGGCCCGAGCAGCACTGCCGCTCGAACCGCCACGCTCGCTGGGACGTTCAGCGGCGTATGATTTCCATCATATCTGCGTATACACGACCCCCGCCTGGGCTGCCGTGGGCTTTGAAGGACCGATGGTTCCCGAGGGAAAAAGTGGTCGGGGAGACAGGATTCGAACCTGCGACCCTCTGCTCCCAAAGCAGATGCGCTACCAGGCTGCGCCACTCCCCGACTTCATCGCTCCCACGGCTTGCGCGGGCGAGCCGCTTAGCCGTTCGACCGGGTCCTGCATAGCTCGCCTGGGCGAGCGGCGCAGGAGTGGGCCCGGAGGGATTCGAACCCCCAACCTAGCCGTTATGAGCGGCCGGCTCTACCGTTGAGCTACAGGCCCTCCCCGGTCCCGTCGAGATAGACTCGCGCCGCCGCACCCTCAAGTCAGCTGCGACCTCAAAGCCAGTTAAGCCAGGGTCAGGCGCGCGGGAAAACCAAAGTCAGGCCCGCTCGGGAGGTGACGAGATCACCGCCGGCAATGCGCGCCAGGCCTCGCACCAGCCTCAGCGAAAAAGCCGCCGATCCGGAGTCATCACCGGCGCTCGAATCGAATAACCGCGCATCGGACAGGCTCTTCAGGGCAGCGGGCCGGCTCACCGAAAAGCTGAACTGGTCGGCCGTCTGGTCGAGCGAAAGCCGCAGCCGCTCGCCGCGATCGGCTCGCTCGATCGCAGCGGAGCACAAACGGAAGATCAATCGGTCGGCGAGCTCGGGCTCGACCGCGGCCGAAGCGCCGCGTGGAGCCTTCGCGATTTCGACCGCTGCTCCTTGCCGTTCCGCGATCTCGCGCACCGAACCCGCGATGCGCTCCAACAGGTCGCCGAGATCGACCCGGCGCCCGGCGCTGCCGCCCGAATGGATCTTGGCCGCGAAATCGAGATCGTCGATGGCACTCAGCAATAAGCGCGCCTGGGCAACGATCCCCGTGGCGCGTTCCCGGTAGCGGCGGTCCGCGGGGCCGAGGAGTTGGTTGTCGATGATCTCCGCAAACCCGATGATCGCATTGAGCGGCGTCTTGATCTCGTGGACCAGCTCGCGCAGCGAATCGGGGTCGGCGAGGACCTCCGGCGATTCCGGGTCTTCGGTCGATGGGGCTTCGCGCAGCGCGATCCCACGATAGCCCGCAAAGCGGCCGTCATTGGGCTCGAAAGCCGGGACCCCGCTGATCCGCCATTCGCCTGAGACGAGTCCGTCGCCTGGTAGGGTCATCGACCGATCGCGAAACGGCGCTCGAATGGCGAATGCCTGAACCACCTCTTCATCGACACGCTCTCCGCCATATTCGTGGGCGCGCGCGATCGAACGGCCGATGAGCGCTCCGCGCGGCGCACCTTCGACCCAAGCGATCTCGCCGCTCGGATTGCATTCCCAGCGGAATAAAGCCGGAGCGCCCGACACAGGCGTGGCGGACGGCACTTGCGGATCGGGCGGCCTCTTCTCGCGGCCTCGGCGCCGGCGTTCGATGCGAGCGACGACGTCGCTCAGCGTTGGCGCGACATAGGATGGCGGAACCTCCACAGGCGGCGTCAGCGCCGGTTCCAGCGGGGCGATTTGTTCGGCCGGGACGCTTTCTTCCCCGGGGATGTTCTCTTTTGCCGGTACGCCCTCTTCCATCGGGGCGGGCGCCTGCTCGACGAGTGTTTCGGTGAACTCCGGCTCCGGTGGAACCCCGAGCTCAGGGTGCAGGGTCTCGACGAACCGCCGAGTCTCTTCTTCAGAGCCCTCGAGAAGCGCCCGCCATTGGGACGGATCGAGCTTGGCCGCCGCGAGGACCGGAGCGGAGACCGACAAGCGGTCGGCCGCGAAACATTCGAGAAGCCCAAAGGGAAGCGGAAGTGCTGCCACGGCGCGCGCCGCGGCCGCGCGGAGCGGCTCCTCGACGTTCGCAGATTCTGACCGAATGGCTTCGAGCGCCTGGGTTACGACGGGGCTGGCGCTGCTCGGTCCGGCGCGCGCGACAAGGTCGACGAGTTGCCTCCAGCGCACCGCCACGTCGTGGCGGTCACCGGCCGGTTGGTTCAGGACCGTGAGCAGACGATCATCAAAACGCACCGAGAACCCGATCCTCCAGATCCCTCCAAACATTGGCCTCTATGCTGACTGGCGCGCGCCGCTAAGGCGGCACAACTGAACCATCCCGAAACGGGACAGACTCGTGGACGACTTCGAAGGGTAAGAAAAGAGGCACCGGCGGGTGCCGACGCCTCCTCGATGCGCGATCCGAGCGGCGGTGCTCAGCCTTGCTTCTGAACGTAAAGCAGCCAGAATTTGGCGATTTCCGCGCGCGTGCCGGAAACCGAATTTAGAGCGCTCGTCGCGCCGGCCTTATCGCCGGAGCGCGCCAGGGCCATGCCGATGTGCAGATTGGCGACGTCCTTGTCGACGCCGGCTTTGCCTGCCGCCATTTTGTAGAGCTCGACGGCCTTGGCATAGTCTCCCATCGCATAATAGCGGTCGCCGATGCGCAGCAGCGCCATGCCGCTCTGCGCCGATTTGGTGGCAACGGCGAGATCCGCCGCCGTCGCCTTGGGCTTCGCCTTGAGGCCGGCAACGATGTCCCGGAACAGCGCACTGTTCGGGTCGATATGCTTGGCGGCGACCCCGGCGTCGATGACCTTCTGGGCCTCATTGAAGTTGTTTTGGTCAGCGGCGGCGGTTGCGAACAGACTGTAGTCCGCCGGCTGCGACAAGGCGCCCGTCGCCTGCATCAGGCGCAGCAAATCGAGCGTCCCTTCCACATCGGGTTTGGACGTGTTGCGATAAACCGCGATCGCATCGCGCCAGCTTTGCGGGGAGGGATAGGCCGCGACCCACTGACGGCCAAGCTCCGCCGAATTCGGCAGATTCGCGTCATAGGCGATCCCGAGCGCGCGCTTGTAGAGCGCTTCTTCCGGCTTCTGCCCCGCTGCAGTCCGCACCTGGATGGCGCGTTGGAAGATGGTGATCGCTTCCTGCTTGCGCCCCTGGGCGAACCGGGTTTCGCCGAGGTTGAGGAGAATGTCGGTGTTGTTCGGGTTGAGCGCCATGCCCCGTTCGAAGGCTGCGGCGGCCTG
The DNA here is from genome assembly GCA_046733135.1 of Pseudomonadota bacterium. Taxonomy (GTDB): domain Bacteria; phylum Pseudomonadota; class Alphaproteobacteria; order Sphingomonadales; family Sphingomonadaceae; genus Sphingomicrobium. The sequence goes on from JBKPON010000201.1 coordinate 9,740, forward strand.
ATCGAGCTGCTTGGCGTTATAATAAGTGCTGCCGAGCGCCATGTAGAGCTGAGCAACGTCGGACTGGCTGGCAATTCCGGATTTCGCGACCGCATCGATGGCCGCCGCAAGCGCGGCATTGTCCTTCGCTGCCAGCGCCGCCTTCAGCTGCAGCTGGCCGATCAGGTAACGGTCTTCCTTGGTCTCGGCGACAGCTTGAGCAGCCGCCGCCTTCGCCGGGATGTTTGCCGTGTCGTTGGCGTTCACGGCTGTCTGCAGCTCGATGATCGCCTTCATCGCCTTTTTGGACGGTTTGACGCCGTTGGCGGGCTGCGCCTGTGCCGGCTGCTCCTTTTGCTGCTGATCTTGCGGGTTGGTGGGGCGCGGCGTCTGTTGCGGAGCGACGGCGCCGTATGAACCATATTGGGCCGAGGCCGAAGCGGCCGACAGTCCGAGCACCAGCCCGAACGTAGTGGGTGCGAGTTTCATCAATCTGGTCTCCTGCCAGGAGCTTGAAAGGGTTGGAAAAGGTCGGCGCCGCCTTAGTCTCCGACGGCCTCCTCGCCAAGTGCTATGGCGATCGAGGGGGAACAGGCATGGGCTGGTGAAATCCTCGCGCGCGCGTGCGCATACGCGCGCGGGGTGGCGTTCGAAGCGACAAGGCATTAACGAGGTCCGTGGGGGGCGGCGCTTCTGCGACATCCCCCGCGTGCATCCCAGATCATAGGAAGTTTTTTTGGCCACCGAACCGCCGGTCGACGACCGCAACGACCATAACAACCCCCCTCCTCCGGGGCCGCCTTCTTCTGGCGATCACGACATCGCCCCGATCTCGATCGTCGATGAGATGAAGGCGAGCTACCTCGATTACGCGATGAGCGTGATCGTGAGCCGCGCGCTGCCTGACGTGCGCGACGGCCTGAAGCCCGTCCATCGTCGCATCCTGTGGTCCGCCTACGAAAGCGGCTTCTCCTACAACCGGGGATATAACAAGTCGGCCCGGATCGTCGGCGACGTGATGGGTAAATATCACCCTCATGGTGACAGCGCGATCTATGACGCTCTCGCGCGCATGACCCAATCGTGGTCGATGCGAGTGCCGCTAATCGACGGCCAAGGTAATTTCGGGTCAATGGATCCGGACGCTCCGGCTGCGATGCGTTACACGGAAGCCCGGCTCGCCCGCGTCTCCAATTTCTTGTTGAACGATCTCGACAAGGACACGGTCAACTTCCAGCCGAATTACGATGCCAAACAGAGTGAGCCGCAGGTCTTGCCGGCGCGCTTTCCCAACCTGCTGGTGAATGGCGCCGGCGGAATTGCGGTCGGAATGGCAACCAATATCCCGCCCCATAATCTCGGCGAAGTCATCAACGCATGCCGCGCTTACATGGATGATCCTGCGATCAGTTCCGAAGGCTTGATGGACCATGTCAAAGGTCCGGACTTTCCGACTGCACCCCTAATCCTGGGCCAGACGGGAATCCGCAGCGCTTACACCACTGGGCGCGGCTCTATCATCATGCGTGCACGACACACGATCGAGGAGGGCCGCGGCGAACGGCGGTCGATCGTGCTCACCGCTATCCCTTACCAGGTCGGCAAGGCGGGCCTGGTCGAGAAAATCGCCGAAGCCGCGAAGGACAAGCGGATTGAGGGCGTGTCCGACATTCGTGACGAATCCAACCGCCTCGGCGTGCGCGTCGTCATTGACTTGAAGCGCGATGCGACGCCCGAAGTCGTTCTGAATCAGCTCTGGCGCCACACGCCGGCGCAGTCGTCCTTTCCCGCCAACATGCTCGCGATCCGCGGCGGCCGGCCGGAAACGCTGACGCTGCGCGATATCATCGAGAGCTTCGTCCGCTTTCGTGAGGAAGTGATCACCCGCCGCTCGAAGTTCGAGCTGCTGAAAGCACGCGAGCGCGCCCATATCCTGCTCGGGCTGGTCGTCGCGGTGACCAATCTCGATGAGGTGGTGAAGCTGATCCGCGGTTCGGCCAGCCCCGCCGATGCGCGCGACAAATTGCTCGAGCGCGAATGGCCGGGCGAGCAAATCCGCGCCTACATCGCGCTGGTCGAAGCGGTCGAACCACAGGCCAAGCGCGAGAAGTACAAACTGTCCGAAGCGCAGGTGAAGGCGATCCTCGAGCTGCGTCTGCACCGCCTGACCGCGCTCGGCCGCGATGAAATCGGAAGCGAGCTCGAAGGCCTGGCGAAAAGCATCGGCGATCTGCTGGAAATCCTAGCAAACCGCGCCCGCCTCTATGAGGTGATGCGGCAAGAATTCGACGAAGTGGAAGCCGAATTTGCCACCCCCCGCGTCTCCGAACTCGCGCCCGCCGCCGACGGCATCGAGGACGAGGATCTGATCGAACGCGAGGACATGGTCGTGACCGTGACCATGGAGGGCTACATCAAGCGCACCCCGCTCTCGATCTTCCGCGAGCAGCGGCGCGGCGGCAAGGGCCGTGCGGGCATGGCAACCAAGGAAGAGGATGCGGTCACCAACCTGTTCGTCACCTCGACCCACAACCCCGTGCTGTTCTTCTCGACCTTTGGCCGGGTTTACCGGATGAAAGTGTGGCGCCTGCCCGAAGGCGGCCCGAACACCAAGGGCCGTCCGATGGTCAATCTTCTGCCCCTGGCCGAGAGCGAGACCATTTCGACCGTTCTGTCGCTTCCCGAGGACGAGGCTGAATGGGGCGCTCTTCACATCATGTTCGCGACCGCGCACGGCACCGTCCGGCGCAACAGCATGGCGGCCTTCACCAATATCCCCAGCGCCGGCAAAATCGCCATGCGCTTCGGCACCACCGAGGTCGACGATGACAGCGACGAGCAAGGCGATCCAACCGACCGGCTGATCGGCGTCGAGCTCCTAACCGAGGAAGACGACGTCCTGCTCGCCACCCGCAATGGCAAGGCGATCCGCTTCCTGGCGACCGACGTACGCGAATTCCAGTCGCGCACCTCGACGGGGGTCCGCGGCGTCCGCTTGGCTGGCGGGGACGAGGTCATCTCCATGTCGATCCTGCGCCGGGTCGGGACCAGCCAGGAAGAACGCGAAGCCTATTTGAAGTGCCCGCCGTGGCGCGAGCGCGAGGACGTCGAATGCACACTTCCCGCCGACCGCTTCGCGGAGCTTGCGGAGAAGGAGCAGTTCATCCTCACCGTCACCGAGAACGGCTACGGCAAGCGCTCGTCCGCCTACGAGTATCGCCGCACCAACCGCGGCGGTCAGGGAATCACGAATATCGACACCTCGGAACGTAATGGGCGCGTCGTCGCCTCATTCCCGGCGCAACAGGGCGAACAGCTGATGCTCGTCACCGATCAGGGCAAGATGATCCGCACCACGGTCGGCGACATCCGGATTATGGGCCGCAACACCCAGGGCGTCACGATCTTCCGCGTGGCCGACGACGAACATGTCGTCAGCGTCGCCAAGATCGAAGAAACCGAGGAGGAAGAGATCGAGATCGAGGGCGGCGATGAGCTGGCGCCCGAGGAAGGCGCAACGATCGGCGAGAGCGAGCTCGAACGCCCGGCCGATCCGGAGCCGGATGAGGAATGATGCAAAGCCATGCCGCTGGGAAGTAACGGACATGCGCCCAGCCGTGGAAACCGCTAAGACCGAGGCCGCGTTCTCCTTTCGAAAAGCCCAGAGGAGGAAATCACCTCATGTCCCTTCCCCACAACGCCCTGGTCCTGGTTGCCGACGGCCGCAAGATGCTGTTCTTCCGTAATCACGGGGACGAAAATCAGATCGATCTGCGTACCGAGGCGCATGATGCGCGGCGCAATCAGCGCAAGGACCGGGAAATCAAGACCGACGCGCCGGGGACGGTGAAGCAAAGCTTCGGATTTGGCCGGTCGACCTATGAGGAGGCCGACTTCCATCAACAGGAAGAGGACCGCTGGATCAAGGACGCGGCAGAGGAGCTGAAGACGCGCGCCCTGCGGAACGACTTCGAAGCCTTGGCGATCGTCGCTCCGCCCAAGGCACTCGGATATCTGAAGAAGAATCTGCACAAGGAAGTGCACAAGCGGATCGTTTGCACCGTGAACAAGGAAATGAGCGGACGTCCGATCCCCGACATCGAAGCCATGTTGGACGGGGCGACCCAGACGGAGCTTCCGTCCGCATAGATCGATCCGCATCTCATTCCGGATGGTGGCAGACCGCCTCGACGTTGATCCCGTCGGGATCGAGCACGAACGCTCCATAGTAATTCGGATGATAGTGGGCGCGAATGCCCGGCGGCCCATTGTCGCGACCGCCCGCCGCCAGGGCCGCTTCATAGAAGGCATCCACCTCGGCGCGGCTCTCGGCCGCGAAGGCGACATGGGTTCCCTCGCCCACCGCTTCATTGTCCCCGATCCAGAAATAGGGCTTGCCGTTGGATCCGAAGCCAAACGCCGCTCCGCCCGCTTCGGTCTTTTCGGCCGGGACGCTCTTGATCAGCGTGATTCCAAGCGGCGCGAGGGCCTGCTCATAGAAGCGGCGCGAATGCTCTGCGTTCGAAACGGCAAAGCCGACATGATCAAGCATAGACTTCCTCCTCGCCCCGGGTCGCTCTAATCCGACGGGCGATGGAGCACCACATCCATATCGTCGGCGGCGGGTTGGCCGGATCGGAAAGCGCCTGGCAGCTGGCCCAAGCCGGATTTCGAGTGCGGCTCAGCGAAATGCGCGGGGGTGGCTATTCGACGCCGGCACATGACACCGACCGTCTCGCCGAAATGGTTTGCTCCAATAGCTTCCGCTCGGACGATGCCGAGCACAATGCCGTCGGCCTGCTCCACCAAGAGATGCGCGCCCTCGGATCGCTGATCATGCGAGCGGCCGATGATCACCGCGTTCCAGCCGGCTCGGCGCTGGCTGTGGACCGCGAAGGGTTTGCCGCCGAAGTGACACGCGCGATCGAGACTCATCCCAACGTCACCGTCGTTCGGGAGCGTGTCGACACTCTTCCGGACCACCCGACCATCGTGGCGACCGGCCCCCTGACCGGATCATGCCTTGCCGAAGCCATCGCCGCCGAGACCGGCGAGGGCGCGCTTGCCTTCTTCGACGCTATCGCCCCCATCGTCCACAAGGACAGTATCGACCTTTCCGTCGCCTGGATGGCCGCGCGCTGGGACAAAGGCGGCAAGGATTACGTCAACTGCCCGCTCGACAAGCCCCAATACGAAATCTTCGTTCGCGGCCTGATCGATGGCGAGAAAATGCCGTTCCACGACTGGGAAACGGACACCCCCTACTTCGAAGGCTGCATGCCCATCGAGGTCATGGCCGAGCGCGGCCCCGAGACCCTGCGGCACGGACCGATGAAACCGATGGGCCTCGACGACCCGCGGACGGGGCGATGGCCCTATGCCGTCGTCCAACTTCGCCAGGACAATGCGCTCGGCACTTTATGGAACATGGTCGGCTTCCAGACCAAGCTCAAGCACGGCGAGCAGGTGCGGTTGTTCCGGACGATCCCCGGCCTGGAGAATGCGGAGTTCGCTCGTCTGGGGGGAATTCACCGCAACAGCTTCATCAATTCTCCCAGGTTGCTGGACCAGGAACTTCGCCTGAAGTCCAAACCCAACATCCGCTTCGCCGGCCAGATCACCGGCTGCGAAGGCTATGTCGAAAGCGCCGCGATCGGACTCCTCGCAGCCCGCTTCGTTATCGCCGAGCTACGCGCCGATCGCCTTCCCGCTCCGCCGCTCGAAACGGCGCTGGGCGCCTTGCTTGGCCATATCACCGGCGGAGCCGACGACGAGACCTATCAGCCCATGAACATCAACTTCGGCCTAATGCCACCCATCGAGGGCCGCTGGAAACGCGCCGATCGGAAGAAAGCTTACACGGATCGTGCCCGTGGAGCTCTCAGGGATTGGCTCAACTCAGTACCTCTCCACGAGAAATCGTGGGGAGGAGAACCAGCGGAGCTGGTGGAGGGGTAATCATCGCCGACAGGCGAGAGCTATCACGGTAACCACCGAATCCAAATCATTCATCAGGTCGGCCGCGGCAACCGAACGACACGTAGGCCGCGGCCCCTAAGCTACGCATCGCGTCGCTCGTCACGCTGCGGCCGATCGGCCATGCCCTTCGGATGGTTCCCCTCCCAATCTTCCGATGGGAAGGAACGCTACCGCGCCTCGTCGTCATTGTTCGAGCGCGAGGCGTAGCTGCTCCCGCAGCTGCAGCTTGGGTGCTTTGGCGGGGGAGGAGCAGTCGTCGCATATTCCGCGGCGGTGAGCCAACCCGAGCGGTCGCGGTCCGCTCCTTTGAACTTGTCGATCGTTTTGAAAGCCCATTCGTCGAAGCCAAGCGTTCCATTGCCGTCGGTGTCGAGCTTGGCGAATGCCTTGCGCCGCGCCCCCAGGAGCTCCTCGGATTCGATCTTGCCATCCTTGTTCTTGTCGGCTCGGCTGAACCTTTTCTCTTCGCGGCTCTTGGAGGTGGCTTCGGGCGCGCTGAGCAGCCCGGGAGGCGTGAACGAAGCGGCAGCGCGAGGCGAAGGCGCCTCCGGTAGCCCAGGGCCTTGCTCGGCATGCGACTGCCAGATCAGGAATGCGCCGGTCAAAAGCAGGAAACAGGCCGCTGCCCCGGCAAGGAAACGTGCCATGGGCACCTCCATACATCGGAGATTCGGCGCTCCCATCTCCAATTCGGGGGGAAGTCTGTCAACTACAGTCGCGGAATTCGGCCGGTGAAACGGTGGAGCAACATCCTCGCTGCACGTCCAGGCGTGCCTTCAGGTTCGAATGGGTCGCCAAGACCGCAATCGCGCACCGCCAGCGCGGCAAGCATCGACAGGGGCCGAAGTGCGCTTGCAAACCGGGCCCCGCCTAGGGCCCGTGCGAAGGTGTGCGCCTGGCCGAGCAGCATGCTGCGCGAATCCGCGTCGCTGCAATGGCGGGCGGCATCGACCAGCGTCCACAATCCCCCCGCCGCCTGGAGGCGTTCTGCCCCCTCGCCCAATAGCCGAGCGCCGAGACCGAACAGCAGATTGCCCCGAAACCAAATCGCCTCGCTCGTTTCGATCGTCCAGGGAAACGGATCGAACAGCCTTAGCCAGCCCCCTTCGAGAGCGGCGCAATCCTGGCCCGACACGCCGCGCTGAAGAAGCTCCTTTTGAACCGCCTGCAGCCGCGGTTCGGCGGGCGCCGCCAGGCCGGTGTCCAACTCCTCGAGCCGCTCCCGCCACCAGGCGAGACGGATCGGGCCGAGCATCGGTTCTGTGGTGGTGCGCACCACATCGCCCATCGCCGCATCGATCGCGAACAGCGCATGGAGCGCCGCGCGATCGCGGGCAGGCACGTAGCTGAGCGCCAACACCCGGTCAGCGCCGAGCGAGGAGTCAGCGATAGGTGACCGCTTTCACCGCCTCGACTACCTCCGACGCCTTGATCAGCGCCATCTTCTCGAGGTTCGCGGCATAGGGCAGCGGGACATCCACATCGGTCACTCGAAGCACTGGAGCGTCGAGATCGTCGAACCCCTCCGTCATAGCGATCGCGACAATCTCCGAGCTGATTGAGCAGACCGGCCAGCCCTCTTCCACCACCACCATGCGATTGGTGCGCTTCAGGCTCTCGAGCACCGTCGCTTTGTCCAGCGGCCGCAAGGTGCGGAGGTCGATCACTTCCGCATTGATCCCCTGCCCCATGAGCTCCTGGGCGGCTTCCAGGGCCACCCCGACACCGATCGAGTAGCTGACGATCGTCACGTCCTTCCCCGGGCGGACGATCCGCGCCTTGCCGATCGGAAGCACGTAATCGTCAAGTTGCGGAACGTCGAAATGCTGGCCGTAGAGCAGCTCGTTCTCGAGGAAGACGACGGGGTCGTCGCTGCGGATCGCCGCCTTCAAGAGCCCTTTCGCGTCGGCCGCGCTGTACGGGCAGATCACGATCAGCCCAGGCACATGGGCGTACCAGCTGCCGTAATTCTGGCTGTGCTGGGCGGCAACGCGCGCAGCCGCGCCGTTGGGACCGCGAAACACGATTGGGCAGCGCATCTGGCCGCCCGACATGTAGTTGGTCTTCGCCGCCGAATTGATGATGTGGTCGATCGCCTGCATGGCGAAGTTGAAGGTCATGAACTCGACTACGGGCCTCAGGCCACCCATCGCCGCGCCCGTCCCGACCCCGGCGAAACCATATTCGGTGATCGGCGTGTCGACGACGCGCTTGGACCCGAATTCCTGCAGCAGATTTTGCGTGACCTTGTAGGCGCCTTGATACTCCGCGACCTCCTCGCCCATCACGAAGACGCGCTCGTCACGGCGCATCTCCTCCGCCATCGCGTCGCGTAGCGCGTCGCGCACCGTGGTGGTAACGAGCGGCGTACCGTCGGGGACCTCGGGCTCGTCCCGAGTGTGCGCGACGTCAGCGACCAGATCGCGCGCCGCGGTTTCGAAGACGTGCGGCGTCGGCGTTGCCTCGTCCTGTTGCGAAGCCGGTATTTCGACTCCGTCCGCGTCCTGGGTTCTGTCAGTCCCCTCATTGGTGGGCGAGGGTTCGGAAGGCGCGGCTGCCTCCTCCGGCTGCGGAGAGGGAATTTGCTCCCCATCCGCCGCGAGCAGGGCGATCGGCTGACCGACCTTCACTCCGTCCGTTCCTTCCGGCACCAGGATCTTGGCGATCTTGCCCTCGTCGACCGCCTCGAACTCCATGGTCGCTTTGTCGGTCTCGATCTCGGCCAGGATGTCGCCCGATTTGACCTCGTCGCCTTCCTTCACCAGCCACTTGGCGAGCGTTCCCTCCTCCATTGTCGGGGACAAAGCGGGCATCTTGAGCTCGGTCGCCATCAGTAGCTCTCCACCAGAACGTCGGTGTAGAGTTCTTTCGGTTCGGGTTCGGGGGCGTCTTCAGCGAACTTGGCAGCTCCGACGACGATGTCCTTGATTTCCTTGTCGATCGCCTTCAGCTCCTCTTCCTTGACGCCGAGCTTCTCGAGCTCCTTCGCGGCATGGTCGATCGGGTCCTTGTGCTCGCGATACTCCTGCACCTCCTCGCGCGAACGATACCGCGCCGGGTCCGACATCGAATGGCCGCGGTAGCGATAGGTGAGGAATTCGATGATGAGCGGCCCCTTGCCCCCACGCGTCCATTCGAGCGCGACCTCGGCCGCCCCGCGAACCGCAAGCACGTCCATCCCGTCGACCTGGAAACCGGGGATGCGATGCGCCTCGCCGCGCCGGTAAAGCAACGGCTCCGACGAAGAGCGCGCGATGCTCGTGCCCATCGCATATTTGTTGTTCTCGATCGCGTAGATGATCGGCAGGTTCCAGAGCTTGGCCATGTTGAAGGCCTCATAGACCTGGCCCTGGTTGACCGCGCCATCGCCCAGATAGGTGAGGCAGACGCCCCCATCCTCGGCATATTTGTGTTTGAAGGCAAGGCCGGTGCCGAGCGGCACCTGCGCCCCGACGATCCCGTGGCCGCCGTAGAAACCGTGCTCGACGCTGAACATATGCATCGAGCCGCCCTTGCCATGGGAAATGCCCGCCGCTCGGCCGGTGAGCTCCGCCATGATCACCTTGGGATCGATCCCGTAGGCGAGCATGTGGCCGTGGTCGCGATAGCCCGTGATCACGCTGTCCTTGCCAACGGTCATCGCCGACTGAAGCCCGACCGCCACCGCTTCCTGCCCGATGTAAAGGTGGCAGAAGCCCCCGATCAGGCCCAGGCCGTAAAGCTGGCCCGCTCGCTCCTCGAAGCGGCGAATGAGCAGCATCTCGCGGTAGAGTTTGAGCAATTCATCCTTGCCGGCTTTGTAACGCCGGGCCTTGGGAGGCCGCTCGATCTGCGGGACGGGCGTGGAGGATGAATCCGAGCTTTTCTTGGCGGGTCGCGCCACGGCGTTCTCTCTCTTTGGCTAAGCGCGCGGGTCTATAGGGGGCGCCGTGATCAGCGGCAACTAGTCGCCGGCGACGAACGCCGTGATCAGCCATTTGCCGCGCAACTTCTCGATGACCATGCGATAGCCGACCGGTTCATAAAGATCGTCGTCCGACATCCAGCCGGTGCTGCCGTCTGGGAGCCTGACACCGGTCCAGAGATCACCGCTCGTGTCGGTTGCGGTCACGAACGTCCACGGCGCTACGGCCACGGCGCTGGCTTTCGCCCCTGGTTCCTTGAAGAGCTTTGCGCCCGGCAGGCTCAGCCGGGCGTCGTACAGATCATCGTCGGTATAGGGCTCGAGCTGGCGGATCAGTGACGGGATGAGGCGCACCTGGCCGTCGCGCGCGCAGCCCATTTGAAGCATGGTCTGGAGCTGGTCCCAGATGCCGTGCGAATCCACACCGAAATCCCAGGACGCGGCAAAGGCGTCCGGACCCGCCGCGCCACCGAAATTGACCAGTACCTTGGGCGATAGCATGCGCAGCAGCCCGTCGCGGTCTTTTCTTCCAACCGTCCGTTTGAGCTGGTTGCGAAACGCGGTGAAGCCCGGATCCTTGCCGCATTGCTCCACGGGCGGAAGCCTCGCCGGCAGCGCTTGCGCCGGCCCGGCTAAAGACAATGCGATTAGAGCGAGGACGAGGCTCCTCACCTGTCAGTCCAGCGGGACGACCACCTCGTCGGGACGCACGAGACCGAGATCCTTCCGCACCAACTCGTCGGCCATGTCGGGATCGGCCTTGCGCGGATCGAGAAGCGTCGAGCGATGCCTAAGCTGCGCTTTCTCCTGCTCCAGCTGGGCCAATTCCGCCTGGCGTTCTTTGAGCGCGCGATGATAGCCGCCCCAGGCGAGGATTCCATTGGGCCCGGCGATGGCGTGGCCGGCGAACGTGCCGACGATGATCAGCGCAAGCGCCGGCACCGCCGCGCGCCGGATCAATCCAAAACTGGCTTTGGGACCCCCCATAACCCGTCGAGGGAATCACGAAGGAGTCACGAAAGCAAGTGAAAAGAATGATTTGGTGGATAGTTCGCGGATAAAGTTGTGGAAATGCCCTCTCAATTTGGCCGATACGCCTTGAGGGCGTTCCGGCCCGGATAGCGCGCATTGTCGCCCAGTTCCTCCTCGATCCGCAACAGCTGATTGTACTTCGCCGTACGGTCCGACCGCGCGAGGCTGCCCGTCTTGATCTGCCCGCATGAGAGCGCGACCGCCAGATCCGCGATCGTCGAATCCTCCGTCTCGCCCGACCGATGAGACATTACCGCCGTATATCCCGAGGTCTGCGCAAGGCGCACCGCGCTGATGGTTTCGGTGAGAGTCCCGATCTGGTTGACCTTGATCAGGATCGAATTGGCAATGCCGTCGGCGATGCCTTTCTCCAGCCGCTTGACGTTGGTCACGAACAGATCGTCGCCGACAAGCTGGCACTTGTCGCCGAGCAACCGGGTCAGGATCTTCCAGCCGTCGAAATCGTCCTCCGCCATGCCA
>JBKPON010000202.1:0-10652 GCA_046733135.1 Pseudomonadota bacterium
ATCTTGTTCAGGACCGAGCTAGCGGACGAAATCGAAATCCGGCGGAAACGGGCTGGTCATCTTCTCTCAAAGGGCCGCATGCTCGCCGCACAAGTCCTTGCGCTGCTCGAGGCCGATCTTTGGCTCGACAATGCGCGGGCCGCGAATTCGGCGGCGCAGTCTCTGGCGAAGGCTGCACCTGATCGACTCGTCTATCCGGTCGAAGCGAACGAGCTGTTCCTTCGCGTCAGCAACGACGAGGCGGACCACCTTCGCCAGCTGGGCTTCGACTTCTATGACTGGGGGCCGGGGGAAATTCGTTTGGTTACCAGCTGGAATCAGCAAGCCGATGACATCGCGCAGCTGGCCGCGGCGATTGCGGCGCTGTGAGCGACGGAGTTGGGTCCACCTTCAGGACCGTCATTCTCCCCTTCATCATTTTCACGGCGATCTGGGGTTCGACGTGGATCGTGATCCGCGACCAATTGGGAATCGTTCCTCCGCAATGGTCGGTGACCTACCGTTTCGCGATCGCGGCCGTCGCGATGGCCGCGGTCGCGACGTTCAAAGGACAGAAGCTGCGCCTTGGCCGCGGCGCCTTGGCGCCGGTCGCCTTCCTCGGCTTCACGCAATTCTGCGTGAACTTCCTCGCCGTGTACCTCGCCGAACGGCACATTACTTCGGGAGTGGTCGCGACGATCTTCGCCTTGCTGATGATCCCCAGCACCCTGCTAGCCTGGGCATTCCTCGGGCACAGGCCAACGAGCCGTTTCCTCTACAGCTCGCTGGTCGCGATCGTCGGAATCGCTTTGCTGTTCGTGCACGAATTCCAGCAGCATTCCGCTCGCGCAGCGGAGATCATGATTGGGATCGGCCTGACTCTCGTCGGAATGATCGGTGCGTCGGCGGGGAATGTCCTGCAGGCACGGGACGAGATCCGCCGCTTTCCCTTGTTCCCGATGCTCGCCTGGTCGATGGCGGCAGGGGCATTCATTGACGGAGTCATTGCATTCGCGATGACCGGTCGACCGGTCTTCGACACGCGCACGGGCTATTGGCTGGGCTTGCTCTATCTCGCGCTACCCGCGTCGGTGCTCACCTTCAGCCTCTATTACCCGGTCGTGCGCAAGATCGGGCCGGCCAAGGCGGCCTACTCGAGCGTGCTGGTCCCGATCATCGCCATGGGCTTCTCGACCGCGGTCGAGGGCTATCGCTGGACGGGGATCGCCGTGGCGGGCGCCGTCCTCGCGCTTGGCGGCATGGTCGGCGCACTCAGCCGACCCCGCTCGCTCGTGCCCGCACCGGATGCCGCCTGAGGCCGATCAGCCTTTGCGGTTGGCCAGATACTGGTCCTTGCTGATGGCGTGGACCGCGGTGATCGGGCACCGCTGCGTTCCTGACGGGTCGGGGACGATCAATTCAGCGTCCATGCCCTCGCAGACGAACGAGCCGCCGCCCGTAGCTCGGATGCCGACGCTCGTCGCGAAGTTGATGTTGTTCGGACAGCCTCCGCCGAGCGTCAGGTGGTAGTAACGGCTCGCTCCCACCTGGACGTCGACATTGCCGTCCTTGGTGGCATTGAAGCTGTTGACCTCGCTCGGAAGGAAGCACTGCCGGCCGCTGGCCTGGGCGGATGAAGTCCCGGCCTGCTGCCCGGCGCATCCCGCGAGAGCCGCGCTACCCAACAAGGAAAGGACGAACGTCGAAGATTTCATCATGGCGCATACCCCTGTCTCAGTCCGACCGAGACCGGCGATTTTAGATTAAACGGCTGTTTCCTCAAGCGCGCTTGACGGAGAGAGCTTCACGCCGTCGGATGGAAGCCTGCTCACCTGGGCCCAACCGGCGGATCTCGCTGACGAAACAGCTGCGGTTCAGCCCTGCCGGATCGGGCGCGATCAAGAAGGAATTCTGGCCCTCGCAAAGCCAGTTCGAATCCCGGGGCCGGATTGCAATTTGCATCAGCCAATCCATGTGCGGGCAGGAGGCGTTGAGTCGCATGCCGAACCAGCGATCGCCATCGACCTTGACGTTGACGAAGCCGTCCGGCCCTTGGGAGTAGCCGTTGACCTCGTTCGCCAGGAAGCATTGGCGCGCGCTGGACTGTCCAATGGCCTCGGATGTCGCATAGGGTTGTGCAGCGCAGGCGGCTAGTGCGCCCAAGCTGGCGAATGAACTGACGAATGCGAGGATTTTGACCGGTTCAACCATCGCCCTGCTCCTCCAAGGGGCGTCAGTGGTTCGCGACTCGACCGCCCCGACTTTGGCGGGGGCCAACCTATCACAGAATCGGATCGCCACGATGCGCCCGCTCGAGCGTTGTGCCCGCATGCCGTCCACCGTCATCCGTCGTTTCGCCTACGATCATGATGCGAACGAGTTGTGGGTAGAGTTCGTCAGCGGCCGCCGTTACGTTTATTCGGGAGTGCCGCGCCAAGTCGCCGAAACGCTCGGCTCGGCCTTCGCCAAGGGCGTCTATTTCAACACGCGCATTCGTGACCGCTTCCCCTACCGGGAGGTGGAGCATCAGGACGAGACGACCGGCTCGTAGCCGGGCAGCCAAGCGCGGCCCGCTAACATTGGATCGCGGAAATGTGCCAGCGCCGCTGCGCATCGGTGGAACCTGGCACGTCGTTCACCCGGCGAAGGGTCACATCCCCGGGGCATCTGAACGGCTGGTTGGACTGGGTTTCGCCGTAAAGGATCACCGGTACCGTGACGTATATCGAGCCGGCCGCACCCTCCATGTCTCCCGGATTGCCGATTTCGAGATGCGCGTTCGCATATCCCTTAAGCCTTGACTCAAATTGCTCTGCGGCAGTGGGATCGCCCCAGAGAGCACGCGCCTCCAGGAAGCGCTTCTGTTCGATAAGAGCGCCATAATGCTGCACCACCTGGCCGGCCGCTTCCGCACTCTTGGGATCGATCGGACCGGCAGGTTCGGCGAGTGGAGCGGCGTCATTCACCGCAGGGGCGTGAGTCACACTTTTCTCCGGCTCGGGTGGCACCGCGGCGTTCATCGACGCCGCGACGTCATTGATCGCCGGCTGATCCGGCTCTCTGTTGCATGAGCAGAGGGCCAGCAAAGCCAGCGGAAACATTGAAGTTGCTGATTTCATCACTCTCCCTCCAACCGGAACCCGTCCGCCACCGGTTCGTTCGTTTCGCCGATACAACAGCAAATCACAGGGAGAGTTTCCATGGCCGATGATCGCGACAATGGCGAACGAACGACCATCGTGGAAACCGGCGGTGGCGGGGGAGGCGGAGTTCTGGCCGTCGTCCTTCTCATCATCGTCGTCTTGGTTCTATTGTTCCTGTTCCGCGGCCAACTCGGCCTCGGCGGAAGCAAGACCACCGTCGACGTCCCCGACAAGATCGACGTCAACGTCAACCACAACTGAGGGGTTCAATCGAGCGCGGACGGGTCGCGAGTCCCCGTCCGGGCGCGGGCGCGGCTCAATGAGCCGCGCCCGGTTGAGTTTCTGGGGCCGACGCACTAACCGGCGTTCATGTCGCTTCGTTACTTGACCGGGTTCGGCAGCCATTTCGAAAGCGAAGCGATCGACGATGCGCTTCCGAAGGGCCGCAACTCCCCCCAGCGCCCCGCTCACGGTCTTTATGCCGAGCAGCTGTCTGGCAGCTCCTTCACGTCGCCGCGGCACGAAAATCGCCGGTCCTGGCTCTACCGGATGAGACCCACCGCCGATCACCGACCATTCGTCGCTTATCAGGGCGCCCCGCTGTTCGGCGCGCCCCCCTCGCTTGAACCGCTGGCGCCGAATCGCTTACGCTGGGATCCGCCCGGTGACCTGCCGGAGAATGTGGATTTCGTCGACGGTCTGACGACCATGCTCCACGCGCGCGCGCCCGAGGATCTCGAGGGCTGTGCGGTGCACTTGTATCGGGCGAGCAAGAACATGGACGCTCGTGTCCTCATCGATGCCGACGGGGAGATGGTCATTATTCCGCGGCAAGGCGCCATCGAGCTTCAAACCGAGCTTGGTCGTCTTGGAGTTGCTCCTGGGTCCATCGCGATCGTGCCGCGAGGCCTGAAGTTTCGCGTCCAACTGCTTGAAGGGGAATCGTTCGGCTATGTCGCCGAGAATTACGGCGTACCGTTTCGCCTGCCGGAGTTGGGACCCATCGGCTCCAATGGTTTGGCCAACCCGCGCGATTTTGAAGCGCCTGTCGCCTGGTTCGAGGACCGCGACGAGCCAACGGAAGTCATCCAGAAGTCACTCGGTAACCTCTGGACGACGATGCTGGATCACTTCCCGCTCGATGTCGTGGCGTGGCACGGTAATTATGCGCCCTGCCGTTACGACCTGTCGCGCTTCAACGTGATCGGCACCGTCAGCTTCGATCATCCCGATCCCTCGATCTTCACAGTGTTGACTAGCCCGAGCAACGTGCCGGGACGCGCCAATGCCGATTTCGTGATCTTCCCGCCGCGCTGGATGGTGGCCGAGGACACATTCCGGCCGCCCTGGTTCCACCGCAACATCATGAGCGAGGCGATGGGACTGATTACCGGCGCTTATGATGCCAAGGCGGATGGCTTTGCGGCGGGTGGTCTCAGCCTTCACAATTTGATGAGCGGCCATGGGCCAGACGTCGAAAGCTGGCGCAAAGCGAGCGCGGCCGAACTCAAGCCTGTCAAGATTGATGGAACGATGGCCTTCATGGTTGAGACCTGTTGGCCCTATCGGCCCACTGATTGGGCGATTGAGCGCGCTCAGCCGGACTATGATCAGGCATGGCTGGGCTTTCCCAAGGCGCAGCTGCCGTGACCGACGACACGAACGATCCCTCGCTAGTCAGCTGGGTCAGGACCGCCCAAGGAAGCGATTTTCCAGTTCAGAACCTCCCGCTCGGCATTTTCTCAGTGGGCAACAGGCGTCGCCGAGCGGGCATAGCGATCGGCGACTTTGTGCTCGACCTCGTCGGCATTGCGGATTTGCTCGATGAGGATTGGCGGGGGGATTTGTCGCAACCGGTGCTTAATGGCTGGCTTGCGCGACGACTAGACGTGCAGCGCGAGCTTCGCCTGCGGGTGCAGGAGCTCCTGAGCGACGAACGCTACCGCGATGATGTCGAACCGGAACTGATCGGTCAGACGGAAGCGCGCATGCACGTCCCTTGCCTCGTCGGCGATTACACCGATTTCTACGTCGGCATCCACCACGCAACAAACGTGGGCAAGCAGTTCCGGCCCGACAATCCGCTGCTTCCGAACTATAAATATGTGCCCATCGGCTACCACGGTCGAGCGAGCTCCGTCCGCGCATCGGGAGAGCCGGTCATCCGTCCCAACGGCCAGCGAAAGGCACCGGACTCGGACGTGCCTCAATACGGTCCGAGCGCCCGTCTCGATTACGAGCTGGAACTCGGGATCTGGATCGGACGTGGAAATGAACTGGGTTCGCCGATCCCCATCTCCGAAGCTTCCGATCACATCGCGGGTTATTGCCTACTCAACGACTGGTCAGCCCGCGACCTTCAGGCGTGGGAGTACCAGCCGCTCGGACCGTTCCTGGCAAAGAATTTCCTGACCAGCGTCTCGCCGTGGGTCGTTAGTCCGCAGGCGCTGGCCCCCTTCCGCAAAGCCATGCCGCCCCGACCATCTGGCGACCCATCGCCACTCGCCTATCTCGACGATCCGGCGGATCGGGAAAACGGCGCGTTGGAAATCCAGCTCGAGGCTACCCTGTCGACAGAGCAGATGCGCTCGTCGGGGCTCGCGCCTTACGTGCTGTCGCGCGGCTCGGCCGATGCGGCCATGTATTGGAGCGCCGCACAGATTGTCGCTCACCACAGCTCCAACGGCTGCAACCTTCAGCCTGGTGACCTCATCGGCACGGGCACCTTGTCGACCGACAGCGCGAATGGACTGGGATCGCTGCTGGAAATCAGCCAGGGGGGGAACCAGCCCGTACACCTTCCGACGGGAGAGACCCGCAGTTTCCTGGAGAACGGCGACGAAATCACCCTGCGCGCCTGGTGCGAACACGAGGGCGCAGTTCGGATCGGTGTGGGGGAGTGCGTTGGCCGGGTTACCCCCGCCGCTTGAGCGCACGCCACCGCGCCTGCTAAGTCGTTCCAGGGAGGGCTGATTTCGCGTGTTGTTCCGCCAGCTGTTTGAGCCGCAGTCGTCGGCCTACACGTACCTGATTGCGTGCGAAGACACGCACCGGGCGGCGCTGATTGACCCGGTGCTTGAGACGGTCGATCGCGATTTGCAACTCCTGCGCGATCTCGGCCTTTCGCTCGAATATACGATAGAGACCCACATCCATGCCGACCATGTCACCGGTGCAGCTCGTTTGCGAGAGATGACGGGGTCGAAGGCGGCGGTGCCCGAGCGGAGTGGCGCCGAGCATGTCGATGTGCCTGTTCGTGAAGGCAAGCCGATCGCCGTCGGGAACTGTCTTCTGCATCCCCTCTACACGCCCGGGCACACCGACGATCATCATTGTTACTTCCTTGATCGGCCCGGCGCGGCGCGGGTGTTTACGGGGGATGCCTTGTTGATCGACGGCTGCGGACGGACCGATTTCCAGAACGGCGATTCGGCGACGCTCTACCGGTCGGTCCACGACAAGATTTTTGAGTTGCCGGACGAGACTCTTGTTTACCCGGGTCACGATTATCAGCACCGGCACGTCAGCAGCATCGGCCAGGAACGGGAGCGCAACCCGCGGCTGGGCGGAGGGCGGACGATCGACGAATTCATCGAAATCATGGCCGGCCTCGATCTGCCGCCTCCCAAGAGGATGGATGTCGCCGTTCCCGCCAATCGCGAATGCGGCGAGATTGGCTAGCGCTCGTTGTCCCAGATCATGTGGATAATCCGCCAGCCGAGTTCGGGATGTCGGAACAGCTGAATGGAGTTGATCCCACGCCGCTCTGGCTGCTGATCATCGGGCGATGTCCGTGCCTCATAGGCGCTCCATACGTGTGCGATATTGCCGAACAGATCGATGCGCCGGTCGGTTTCGACCTCGTAGAACGCATTGGCGTCGAAGAAGGGTTGGGTGTTTCGCATGTAGTCTTCGAGTGTCATGCTCAACATCTGCGAGCGGCCCGCATCGTCAATCCACGTTCGCACCTGGAGCGCCTCGGGCAGGAAACAATTGTCCTGCCGTGACCAGTCCCGGGGACCGGCCGGACCCGAAATCATCGCGTACATTTCATCGACAACGCCGCCGATCGCTCCCTCGTCCGTCATGCCAATCCCTCACAGATAGCTGCGCAGGCGAGTGCTAGGTCAGCGTGTGCCGGATTGGAAGCCAGGGTCACCAAGCGCTTGACTCGACTGGACAAACGACCAACGAGGCCACGGTTCATTGCGGGGAGGTCCAAGTTCGTGGAGATCACAGGTCCACTGCGCTGGCGCAACGACTCCGACGCGGTAAGTTTCGGCTGACATGAGCACCGCCCTCGCCCTGCCGCCGCTCGATGAACGGCAGGTCAGCAATCCCCGAGACGACATTCGCCAAGGGATGCTGGTGATGGCCGGGTTCGTCGTTGCGATATTGCTTTGGGCAGGTTTCATGCCGCTCGCGGACGGAGTTCATGCCCGCGGCGTGATCGCGGTGTCGGGCAACCGCCAAGCCGTCCAGCATCGCGACGGCGGGGTGGTGACGACTATCCATGTTCGCGAAGGGCAGAAGGTCCGCGCCGGGGAGCCGCTGATCGACCTCGCCGCTCCGGAGCTTCGTGCCGCCGAGCGCGCGTTGACGAGCGATTATTTGACCCTGCTTGCGCAGCGCGCCCGTTTGCTTGCCGAACGTGCCGGGCGGTATGATCTCACCCCACCTGCCGAATTTGCCAGTCTTTCAGCCGAAGACCGGGAACTCGCCCAGCAGGCGCTCCAGCTGCAGCGGTCGCAAATGCGGGCACGAGGACAGGCGCTCTCCGCGCAGAAATCCGTTCTGGTTCAACGCTCAAGGCAACTTGCCGAGCAGCAATCGGGTTATTCCAAACAGAGCGGGTACGCGGCGGAGCAGGAGAAGCTCGTCGCGGACGAGCTGGAAGGTCAGCGGAAGCTTGAGGCCAAGGATCTCGCGCCGCTGTCTCGTGTCCGCGCTCTCGAGCGCGCGCAGGCCGACCTTCAGCGTCAACAAGCCGCGCTGGCCGCGGAACATGCAAGTGCCGGACAGACCATCCGCGAAACCCAGATGCAGGACGTCAGCCTGTCGCGGAAAACGCTCGAAGATGTCGTCAGCGAATTGCGCGACACGCAGGAAAAGCTGTCAGAACTACTGCCGAAGCTCGTTGCCGCACGCGAGCAGCTCGAGCGTTCGCGCCTCCGTGCGCCGACGAGCGGGACCGTCGTCGGGCTCGAAGTCTTCACGGTCGGCGGAGTGATCGAGCCAGGCAAGCCGGTGATGGAGATCGTCCCCGAAGGCCGGTCGCTGGTCATTCAGGCTCAAGTCGACCCGACCGATGCCGACGAAGTTGCAGAGGGCGAAACGGCACAGGTGCGTTTCATTAGCGTGCACGATCGCACCCTTCCTCTGCTGCACGGCAAGGTTCGGACGATGTCCGCCGACAGCTTCCAGGACAAAAAGACGGGGAGATCCTATTTCCGCGCCGAAGTCGTGGTGCCCGAGGTTGAAATGGATCGCGTCCGTCAAACTCTCGGACATGGCAACCTCCGGCCGGGCCTTCCGGTGGACGTGGTCCTTTCGGTGCGCAAACGAACGGCCCTGGATATGCTGTTCGGCCCGCTCGCCGGGACCTTCTGGCGGTCCTTCCGTGAGCAATGAGCTGATGGCCGTCCGATGAAATTTGCCGGGATAGAATTCCCGCCGGTGATGGCGGACGCGGTGAGAAGCTGCAAACCGCACTTCGTCGCGGCTGCCGTCTTCAGCTTTCTCATCAACCTCCTGTATCTCGCGCCGGCGATCTACATGCTGCAGGTGTACGACCGAGTTGTTGCGACGGGTGCCAAGACGACGTTGCTGTTCATCACCATCGCGCTCGCGCTTGCGCTGATCGCCTTGGCCGCGCTCGATATGGTCCGTAATCGGCTGCTGGTCCGCGCCAGCTTGCGCCTCGATAGCGAACTCGCGCCGAAGATCCTGCAGCAAGTGATGACCACGAACGCCGCCGCAGCGAGCCAGGCGATGCGCGACTTCGACTCCATCCGAACGACCATCGCGAGTCCCGTCGCGGGCGCGCTGTTCGACGTACCCTGGATGCCGGTCTTCCTTTTCGCCGCCTTCTTGCTCCATTTCTGGATCGGAGTCCTCGCGGTCGTATCGGCGGCGATCCTGATCAGCCTCGCCTGGTTCAACCAGCGCTCGACCCAACAGCGGATGGAAATAGCGACGCAGGCAATGGCGGCCGCTCACGCCTCTCAGCAGGCGACGGCGATGCATGCCAGCACCATTCGCGGACTCGGAATGCGCGGTGCGATGATCGCTCGCCAACTCTCCCATCGCAGTGTCGGGATCACAAACACAACGAACGCGCAATTTGCAGGCGGACGGCTGACTGCAATGAGCCGCTTCTTCCGCCTTTTGGTTCAGTCGCTCGCGCTCGGACTCGGGGCCTTGCTGGCGATTGCCGGCTACATCTCAGCTGGCGCGATCATCGCCGCTTCGATCCTGCTCAGCCGGGCCTTGCAGCCGGTTGAGAGTCTTATCGGCGGGTGGGCGGCGCTTACTTCGGCGCGTGCGGCGGCGCATCGCCTTACGTCCGTGCTGCAAATCAGCGGTCCGGATCGAATCTACACAACTTTGCCGGCGCCACGTGGCGAAATCGATCTCGAACAAGTTGGATTCCGTGGCGCGGACGGGCGGCCAATCCTCTTGGGTGTGACATTCCGCGCTGAGCCCGGACACATTCTCGGCATCGTTGGACCAAGCGGTTCGGGCAAGACGACGCTCGGCAAGATCGTCGTCGGCGCGTTGGACGCGAGTGTCGGCACGGTCCGGATCGACGGCGCCCAGCTCGGTGACTGGGAGCCGGATCGGATCGGCCGCCATATCGGCTACATGCCGCAGGAGCCGTCGCTGTTCGACGGCACGATCAAGGAGAACATTGCCCGTTTCGACGGCGACCTTCCGGTCAACGATGCGGCTAGCATCGACGAGGCCGTGGTGGCCGCGGCACAAGAAGCCGGTGTCCACGAACTTATCCTGCAGCTTCCTAATGGCTATGATACACGCCTTGGACTGGGTGGAGCCGGGTTGTCCGCGGGCCAGGCGCAGCGCATCGCCTTCGCTCGGGCGCTCTATGGAGCGCCACAGATCCTGTTGCTCGACGAGCCAAACGCGTTCCTCGATTCCGATGGCGAGACGAATCTCGTTCGGGCCATTGCGGCTGCGCGCGGGCGCGGAGCGACGGTGATCGTCATCGCCCATCGTCGCGGTGTACTTGAGGCCGCCGACCGGCTGCTCGTCATGGAAGCAGGCAGGCCGAAGTTGATCGGAGCCGCGCGAGAGGTGGTTGCGCGGCTATCGAATCCGCAGGCCACGGAGGCCCAGGGATGACGAGCCTCGTCGCATACTCTCCCGCCCCAGAAGCCCGCGCCGGCGATCCTCGGCGAGAGATCGTCACCGGAGCCTCGATCGCATTCTTCTTCTTCGTTGTGTTGCTTGGCGCGGCGGCTCTGATCCCCCTCAACGCCGGCGTTCATGCGCAGGGCAGCATTGCGGTCC
>JBKPON010000203.1:0-3547 GCA_046733135.1 Pseudomonadota bacterium
TTGGCCAGCCGCTGATCGCGGTCGCGGCGCTCGCGGGCGGTGCGGTGTTCGCGGGAATCCTTTATTTCCACCGGCCGGCTCAGGAGAGCGGGGGAGAGCCGCTTATTGTTGGGCCGGACTATTCAGTGGCGGGCTCCGCTCTCGCGCACTGCAAGGAGCCCGCGGCGCTGACGACGGCCGAAGGCTCTCTGTTGATCGCCAACGTGGCCTATCGCGACCGGTTTAGCGGTTCCCGACCGCCGCTGGAACTGGGAGCTGATGAAGGCGGCAAGCAAGGGTTGGCCTTGGCGCAAAGCATGGCGTGGCGCGATGGCGCTGGGTGCGTCGCCGGGGTCCTCACGGAGGCGGGTCCGATCCCGGTGGAGGTCGAGCGCACCGGGTCGCGCGGGGACCTCCTTTTGTGGCGCTTCCCCGATGCACCGGCCATCGATCCACTGACAGTCGCGGTGAAGCGAATTGAAGGGCCGCTGGGCGAAAGTCTCGCGTCGGCTGGAGTTTTGGCGGCTGTGGTTGATGCAATGGGCACGGTGCTGGCCGCGAACCGGCCCTTCGTCGAACGAGCGCTGCCCTCCGAAGAATGGGCCAGGCAAGCAAGGTTCACCGAACTCGTCCAGGTCGGGAACGGCGATGAGATGCGCATTATCGCCGACGGCGAGGCTGCTCGCCCACTCCGCGCGGTGCACGTTCCGCTGGAACCTAGTGAAGAGCGCGGCGCGGGCACCTTCCTTCTGTTCGACACGAACGATGCCGCGTCGATCGCCAATTCGTCGAATCTGCAGATCCTGCTTGATGTTCTTCCGGTCGGACTTGCGCTGGTCGACCGTGACGGGCGCTTCCTGACCATGAACCAGGCCTTTCGGCAAGCGGCGGCGATCAAGGGTACGACGATGCCGGTCTATCCAGGCGACCTGGTCGTCAAGGAGGACAAGGCGGCGGTTGCGGATGCTGTCCGCCGGAATGCGCGAGGGCCGGCTATGTCGGGCGATCTCGCGGTGCGTCTGTCGCGACAAGCCTCGGAACCGGTGGCACTGACCATCGCTGGTCTACGCGGACTGGGCGATGCGGCGGTGCTGCTGCTGCTCAAGGACAATAGCGAGGAAGCCAAACTCAAGCGTCAGGTCGCTCAGGCGACCAAGATGCAGGTCGTCGGTCAGCTCGCCGGCGGTGTGGCGCACGATTTCAACAACATATTGACGGCCATCATCGGCCATTGCGACCTGATGCTGATGCGGCACACGCCGGGAGATAGCGACTATGACGACATTCAGCAGATCAAGTCGAATTCGAATCGCGCTGCGGGCCTTACTCGACAGTTGCTTGCCTTCTCGCGGCAGCAAACCCTGCGCCCGCAGGTGCTCCAGCTTCCCGACGTGGTGTCGGAGGTGTCCCATCTGCTGAAGCGCCTGCTGGGCGAGAATGTCGAGCTCGTAGTGAAGCATGGCCGTAACCTCGGGCCGGTTCGTGCCGATCCGGGCCAGCTCGAGCAAGTGATCATCAACTTGGCCGTCAACGCCCGGGACGCCCTCGCCGACAAGGGTGGCGGCGCGCTGACCATCCAGACCTATTCGGTGAAGGCAGATCAGGTGGCCGAGCTCGGCTCCGACATCCTCCCGATCGCCGACTACAGCGCCTTGTCGGTGACCGACACGGGGTGCGGTATCGCGCCGAGCATCCTTGGCAAGATCTTCGAACCTTTTTTCACGACCAAGGAAGTCGGCAAGGGAACGGGCCTTGGTCTGTCCACCGTCTACGGCATCGTCAAGCAGTCGGGCGGCTTCATTTTTGCTGATTCGAAGGTGGGCGAGGGCACGCGCTTTGTTATCTACCTACCCGTCCACCGCGAAGATGCCGCGGCGGCAAAGGCCCGCAAGCTCGACAAAGGCAAGAAAGACGAGCTGTGGGGCAGCGGCACAATCCTGCTGGTCGAGGACGAGCCCACGGTCCGCGGAGTCGCCGAACGCGCGCTCACGCGGCACGGCTACACTGTCATCACCGCGGACAATGGCGAAGAGGCGCTCGAGGTGCTCGCCCGGGGCGAGGAGATCGACCTGCTGATCAGCGACGTCGTCATGCCTGGAATGGATGGGCCGACGATGGTCAAGCAGGCTCGGCAGGACCGACCCGAGCTCAAGATCCTCTTCATGTCGGGCTACGCCGAAGAGCAGCTGCGCAAGTCCATCAATGTCGACAACGTAGGCTTCTTGCCCAAGCCCTTTTCGGTGCAGGAGCTCGCCGAGGCCGCCAAGCGCGCCATGGGCCCCAAATAAGCGCTTCCCACATCGAAACTTCGCAACTATCTCCGAGGCAATGGCTGAGGGGCGTTCCATCCTCATCGTCGAGGACGAACCATTGATCGCGATGATGCTCGAGGATTTCCTCGACTCGCTCGGTCACAGGGTCAGCGGAACCTGCGACACGGTTCGCGGGGCGCTGGACGAGGTGGAGAAGGGCGGCTTCGACCTTGCGATCCTTGACGTCAATTTGAAGGGCGAGAACGTGTGGCCGGTCGCCACTAGATTGCGCGAGAAGCAAGTGCCGTTCGTGATCGCCACTGGTGGGCACGTCGACCCTCCGCCGCCGGAGTTCAACGACGCACCGGTGATTGAAAAACCCTATACGGTTGATCGAGTGACGCCCGCCATTGAAGCCGCGGTCGCGGGTTGATTCCGGTTCCAGCAAGCTGTTCGAGTTCCAGACCCAACTGATCTTTCCGACGCACGCCGTCGCGCCGGCAGGGCGGCTGCCGGCCGGCGCGGAGCGCCTGTCGCTTTCGACCGGCGACGGCAACACGCTCTACGGCATCCATATCGCCTCAACCGAAGGGCCGTCCGTCCGGACGTTGATTCTCGGCTTCGGCGGCAATGCATGGAATGCGCAGGACGTCGCGACCTACCTTCACGAAATATATCCGACGGCAGAAGTGGTCGTATTCCACTACCGGGGATACGCGCCTTCAACCGGATCGCCTTCAGCCGAGGCACTGATCGGCGATGCGCCGTTGGTTTATGACTTCGCCGTAGAGCGGTTGAAGCCGCGCAAGACCGTCGCGGCTGGCTTCAGCATCGGCAGCGGGATCGCGGCGCAGCTCGCCAGCCGGCGTAAGCTCGATGGGCTGATTCTGGTGACTCCATTCGATTCCCTAAAAGCGGTCGCCGAGGGGATGTACCCATGGCTGCCGATCGGTCCGATTTTCAGGCACGAGATCGACGCGGCGACTCCGTTGGAAGGGAGCCGCGTCCCGGTCGCAATCATTGCCGCGGCCAACGATGAGATCGTGCCCTCTGCGCGAACCGATGGCCTGCGTGCTCGCGTTCACAACCTCGTCTTCGACCGGACGATCGCGCGCGCTGGGCACAATGACATTTATTCACGTCTCGAGTTCCAGGAAGCGATGCGCGAAGCGCTTGACGCTGTAGCCGGATGAGACAGGGGCCTTGCTAGGCCCTTGCCCGGCATCCATATTCTTGAGATCAAAGGCACAAGCGAGCGAGGGGCGGCGTTAACGCTCCGGCAGAGTTGATTGTGCGATAAAGCGGGTTAGCATGAC
>JBKPON010000204.1:0-3119 GCA_046733135.1 Pseudomonadota bacterium
CTCCTAGGCAGCGCTGCCCGCCCTTAGAAGTCGACCTGGGCGCGAACGGCGAAGACATCGACTCCGAACTTGCGCTTGTTGGCAGGAGTGGTGGTTCCGACGGGGAAGATGCCGAGCGTAGGCGGCGGTCCAAGTGTCGCCACCGTGGCGCGCGGTCCGCCGGTCACGTCGATATGGCCATATTGAGCCATGAACCGGACGTAATCAGTCGGGTTCCAGATCAGGCTTCCCTGGTAGGCGACCTGCTGACCGCCGTTGACATAGAAGGGCGCAGCGACCGACGACGAGCTGTTGTCGACCCTATCACGAAGGTTGACGTAGTCGACCCGGGCATTGAGCTGGAAAGCGCCCCAGCCACCCTCATTGAACGGATGCAGGACCTTGGTGCGGTCGAAGCGACCGTTCTTGTACCCGCGGGTCTCGCCGGTCAGGAAGTAACCGACTTCGGCATAGCCACCCCAGAAGCTGGGATTACCGTTGTAAGCTGTGCCTGCCGCCGTGTCATTTGTGTCCAGCTGCCCGTTGAGAGCCGCAATCTCTGCAGCGTTATAAGCATGGCGCACCCAGACTTTCTGGGCTTCGCCGGCGAAGTGCAGGCTTTTATGGATGGCCGCGAGTTCGACACCTGCGACCGTATCACCCTTCGAAGCGATTGTGCCCGTATCGATGAAGCGCTGATCAGTAACCTGCGTCGTCGGCCGCGACCGATATTGTTGCCCGAGCGCCTCGCGGGTGTTCTGGCGATATTGGAAGTTGCCTCCGAGGTGCAGACGCGTGTCACCGAGCATCGGCGAATAGACGCCTCGAACCGACGCCTGCCAACCGGTGCGCGTGAAGCTCGCGTCGTTGACCGGCTGATTGAAGATGCCCGCCTGGAACGTCCAGCTATCCGCCTTCTTGTCGTTCGCCGTAAGGGCGATGCCGAGACGACGGTTGTAGTTGAACGCGTCCGTGATCGAGGCACGCTCCATGAAAGATGTGAACTTCGAGCTGGTCATCGTCTCGAGGCTCGAGAATGGATAGATGTGACCAATCTGCGCGGTCAGCGGCGAGTTCTTGAAATCGTAGGCGATGAAGATGTCTTCATAGTCCACGGCGCCCTGAGCGAAATTGAACTCCGCGCTGTAGCGGAATCCCCCCGGGATCGTTCCATCGGCACCCAGCGTCAGGCGCCGGGCGCGGCTATTCCATCCGAGATTTTGGTAGTTGAGACCGCCAGTGTTGACCAAAGGCGTCGTGGTCCCATTGCTGCGGATCTCATCGCCCCGCGGGAAGCCAACGTAGCCCGCATCCCACTGAATGAGACCCTTGGGCTTGAAGCTGAATCCGGCCTCCTTGTCTTCCCATTGCGGCGCGCCTTTCCATGAAGGCGTCGCCTTGACCATCTGGCCTTTCACCTGCTCGATGGCTTCTTGCAATGCGTCGACCTGTGCCTGCAGCAACTCGATCTTGGATTGAGCCTCGTCAACCGCCTGGCTGTTGGCGATCGCCTGATCCGCCGTTGCGTCGGACGCATCCGGCTCGGTCGGTTCCGGTTGTTCCTGTGGCGGCGGAGCGGGATCCTGTGCCCACGCCGGCGCCGAGATCGTGAAAGCGCTACCAGCGAGCAGCGTCGCGACAAGCTTCAATTTCATTTTCTAATCCTTCCCCCATTGGGTTCCCCCGGAGACTTCGATCGCTGGAAAGACGACGTCGCCCGACTCCGAATACGAAGGTATACCCTAGTGATTGACTAGAGTATACCTTCGATCGGTGAATGCCTATTTCAAGCTCGCCAGGTTGAGCGGCGACAGAGCGCGCGCCGCTTGCTGACTATGGGCGCGGATATTGTTCGGCGCCGAGATCAGACCGGCTTTCAGCAAATAACCGTTGGGGCCGAACGCGCTCTCCTTGGTGAACTCGGCCGCATAGGCTCGCACCGCGGGAATTGCGCCCGCATGAGCGTTCTTGATGTAAATGTAGAGCGGACGCGCACCCGGATATTTGAAGTTGCTGATCGACGCATAGGTCGGACCGACGCCGTTGATCGGAATGCCCTTCACGCGGTTGGCGTTTTCCTCGAGGTACGAATAGCCAAAGATGCCGATGGTGCCGGTGTTGGCCTCGATCTTCTGGACGATGAGATTGTCGTTCTCGCCAGCTTCGATATAGCCGCCGTCCTCACGCATGCCGGTGCAGACCGCCTTGTACTTGTTCTCGTCGGCTTTCTTCAGAGCGGCCATGCCTGAATTCGTGTCGCAGCCTGCGGTCATGATCAGCTCACCAAGGGCGTCGCGCGTGCCGCTGGTCGGCGGCGGGCCGTAGACGCGGATCGGCACGTTGGGCAGCTTGGAGTTGACGTCGCGCCAGGTTTTAGCCCGGTTGGGCTTGCCGAACGGAGTCTTCGCCAAGGCCATGTAGATGTCGCGAGTCGTGAGATTCGCGAGCGGCGTGTTCTTCGCCGTGGCGAATGCGATCCCGTCGATCCCGACTTGGATCTCGGTGATCTGCTTCACGCCATTCTGGGCGCACAGCTTCGCCTCGGACGCCTTCATCCGGCGGGAAGCATTCTCGACGTCCGGGAAGCGCTCGCCGACGCCGGCGCAGAAGAGTTTCATACCCGCGCCCGTGCCGGTCGATTCGATGATCGGAGTGCCGAGGCGGGGGTTGGCCCGCGCGATGCGCTCGGCGACGATCTTGGCGAATGGATAAACAGTGGACGACCCGACAGCGCGCATTTGCGTGCGGGCTTCGGCTGTTCCGGAAATGGTGAACGCCATCACCGCGGTCGCGGCGAGACCCAATGGCTTCAAATACATTTTCTATACCCCGAAATACGGACCGAAATATTGTCCGCTGAGTCGGGTGCTAGGCCTGCGTCGAGACGATGATTTGACGGATTTATTTCAGTTCCGTGACTGTGGTTTCGGTGCCACTTAGTGTTCGCTGTCGAGCGAATAACCGGCGGAGCGGACCGTACGGATGAGGTCCGCGCGACCACCGGCGTTTAGCGCCTGACGCAGTCGACGGACGTGCACGTCGACAGTCCGCGCATCGATGTCCGGATCGTGCGACCACACAGCGTCAAGAAGCCGCTCGCGCGAGAACACTCGGCCGGGATGCTCGAGGAAATGCTTCAA
>JBKPON010000205.1:0-2299 GCA_046733135.1 Pseudomonadota bacterium
TCGGCAGCGACGTGGCGGCTGAAACGAGCAGAAGCGCGGAAAGGAAGGCACCGGCGAACACAGTGGCGGTTGCGCGGGCGGAAGCAAAATTGGCGTACATCGAAAAACCCCTTCATTGTTGGCGAACCCGACCGTCGGGTCCACGCCAATAACAATGCAGGAGGCGTGCCAAATGCAGAAAATCGTTATTTTTCAATACAGGACGTTGTTAGCTTCCGAGGAACACTAGCGTTCTACGCCGTAATTTGGTGAAATTTCCCAGCCAGCCTCAGCTTGACGTGGTGTCCCCGCCGTCAGGATGAAGCACCTGGGCCGTCATGTAGCTCGAATCTTCGCAGGCGAGGAACAGGAAGCAGGGCGCGACCTCTTTGGGCTGGCCCGGGCGGCCCATCGGCGTATCCTTGCCGAACTCGGGAATCTTCTCGGGCGGCTGTCCGCCGGACGGGTTGAGGGGAGTCCAGATCGGCCCCGGCGCGACCGCATTCACTCGAATGCCCTTCTTGACCAGATTCAGAGCGAGGGAACGGGTGAAGGCGGTGATCGCGCCCTTGGTGGCGCTGTAGTCGAGGAGGCCCGGCGAGCCCGCGTACATCGTCTCCGACGTGCAGTTGATGATCGTCGATCCTTCTTTCAGGTGCGGCGCGGCGGCCTGGGTCAAATAGAACATGCCGAAGATGTTGGTTTGGAAGGTTCGTCGCAGCTGCTCTTCGGTGATATCGCCGATATCACTATCGAAATGCTGCTCGCCGGCATTGTTGACGAGAATGTCGAGGCGGCCGAGGTCGCGTACGGTCTGCTCGACCGCACGCTCGCAAAATTGCTTGTCGCCGACATCCCCCGCAATCGTAATCGCGCGCCGCCCTTCCTCTTCGACAATCTCCTTTGTTTTCGCCGCATCGTCATGCTCGCAAAGATACAGAATGGCGATGTCAGCACCCTCCCGGGCGAAGAGAGCCGCGACAGCGCGGCCGATGCCGCTATCCGCACCGGTAATCAACGCGACCTTGCCGGTAAGTCGATCGGACCCCTTGAATCGGGGTTCCCAGTCAGGCTTCGGCTCCAACTCGCTTTCGTGACCAGGCAGCTGGTCTTCGTGAATCATCGGTTCCATGACTTCCGACACGGTTCACTCCTTCGGCGCGATTCCCATCCCCTCCCGCTCGAACTCCTTGGCGGTCGCCTGGTTAAGGTCCTGGTCCTTAGTGGGCTTGCCTAGTGGCGCTTGCGTCGGCTTCGCCCTTTTCTGAAACAGTTTCAGCATCTTCATGCATTGAGGAACCGTCGCGCGCGGTCGCGGTTCCACGGCTTGGCCCCGGTTTGCGGCGACTGACGTAGGCTCCTACCTTAGGAGCATGGCAGGCGAGGCAACGGCACAGCAAAAGCCGAGCGGCGGGTTTCGCGCGCTGTGGCGCTTCCTGCCGCTGCTGTGGCCGAAGGATCAAACGGAGCTCAAGGCGCGGGTCGTTGCCGCTGTGGTCTTGGTTCTCGCAGGCAAGGCGGCGGTCCTGCTCATGCCCTTCGCCTACAAGGCGGTGATCGACGGTATGTCGAGCCGTACGGCGGCGTTCGGGGTCGTCGCTGGCCTCGTTGCCGGATACGCCACAGCGCGCTTCGCCGGAGTGCTCTCCGACAATCTGCGCAACGCCTTGTTCGAAAAAGTCGGACAGGATGCGGCGCGACGACTTGCGGGCACGGTATTCCGCCACGTCCACGATTTGAGTCTGCGCTTCCACCTCGAACGCCGCACCGGATCGCTGACGAAGATCGTCGAACGGGGAACGAAGAGCATCGACATGATGCTCTATTTCCTGCTGTTCAACATCGCCCCGACGGTGATCGAACTCGGGGCGATCTGCATCATTTTCCTCGTGAAGTTCGGCGCAGGTCTCGTCGCCGCCACGCTCGTGATGGTCGCTTTGTACATCACTTTCACCCGCAAGGTGACCGATTGGCGCGCGCAGCTTCAGCGGCAGATGAACGATGTCGACAACAAGGCGATTGGCCGAGCGGTCGATTCCTTGCTGAATTATGAGACGGTCAAATATTTCGGCGCGGAGGATCGCGAGGCTAGGCGCTACGAGGATGCGGTCGCCGCTTATTCGCGTGCCGCGGTGCGGAACGAAGTCTCGCTTGCCTGGCTGAATATCGGCCAGGCGCTCATCACCAATCTGATGATGGCCGGCGCCATGATCTTCACGGTCTGGGGCTGGACCCGGGGCCGCTTCACGCCCGGCGACGTCGTGCTGGTCAATTCCCTGCTGATGCAACTGTTTCGGCCACTCGACATGCTTGGCTGGGT
>JBKPON010000206.1:0-12661 GCA_046733135.1 Pseudomonadota bacterium
GATTATGGTGCGGCTATAGTCTGTAATTACTGATGACGAACCCGCCCGAATATGCGCCGCCGCGTAAGCGGTCTGTGCTGATCGCTGGTCATCCAACTTCAATCAGCCTGGAGCCCATGTTTTGGCGCGCGCTGGAAACGCACGCGCGAGAGAGGGGTTGTCCGGTCAACGCGCTCGTCGCTGAGATCGACGTGGCGCGGCTCGACGCGAAACCGGCGCCCAATCTCACGTCGGCGATCCGGCAATGGCTGTTCGTCGCAGCCCTGGGAAACGAATGATGGCCAAGCTCAATCACACGATCATATGGTGCAGCGACAAGCAGCGATCGACCGAGTTCCTAACACGAATCCTGGGCTTGCCGTCTGCTCGAACCTTCTACCATTTCCTCATCGTGGACCTCGAGAACGGCGTGTCGCTCGATTATTATCAGAAGGACGGGCCGGTCTCACCGCAGCACTATGCCTTCCTCGTCACCGATGACGAATTCGACGCCGCGTTTGGCCGCATTCAGGAGGAAGGGCTGAGCTATTGGGGCGACCCGGCGCGGACGCAGCTGGGCGAGATCAACAATCATTTCGGGGGGCGCGGTGTCTATTTCGCCGACCCCGACAACCATTTGATGGAATTGATTACGCGGCCGTACGGCTCGGAAACTGAGCTCTAGCGGGCGAGCAATATTCGCGCTTGTCCGGCGATCTGGGCGAGCATCGGTGCGCTCACCTGGCCTTCGGCGCGGGCGCGGGCGACGAGCTTGCGGAACTGATCGATACGCGCGCGCTGCTCAGCGATCCACGCGTCGACCCCGGCGTCCGGGTCCTTACCCTGGGTGCGGGACAGGAATTCGATCCGGAGCTGCTCGAAATCGCGGGCGAGCCCGGCGGTGAGCAGCCGTTCCCACTGATCCGCCGGCACGAAACGCGCCACCTGTTGCTGCGCCCAGTCGAGGCCCAGCGCCTCGCCGAGCTTCGTGTAAGCCCGGGTCAACGAGAGTTCGTCCACCTTGCGGCGCGCGGCGAGCGCCGCGATCCCGAACACGCCGTCGAGCTCGTAGAGACGGACTAGTCCGCGAACGATATCCTCGCTCGCGCCAAGTGCGACGAGCCTGTCGCGCCGGGCGGCCGCTTCGTTGCGGACTTCCGAACGGATGAGCTTGGTCGCCGCTGCCGAAATCTTGCGGACCCCTGGTTCGAGCTGACCGCACAGGGTGCTGACTCGCGTCTCGCCGCCCGTTGCACGGAGAATATCCGACAGGTGTGAACGCACGGTCGCGGCAGCGATTGAGAACAGTTCGACGCGGACGCTTTCCGGGAGCGAATCCTCTTCGATCTCGCGCCACAGCTTTCCAAGATCCAGCAAGCGCTCCACCACCAGGAAGGCAGACACAACTTGCTGAAGCGATGCGCCCTCTTCTTCGGTGAGGTCGAACGCCACTCCGGGCCCGAGGCGATTGACCAAGCGATTGGCCACCTTCGTGGCAACAATCTCGTGGCGCAACCGATGCGCCCGGATCGAATTAGCATGGGTCTTCCGCATCGCCTTGGGGAAAGCATCGATCAGCTCCGGCTCGAGCAGCGGATCGTCGGCCAGATGCAGCTCTTCCGCCGCATCTTGAAGCACGAGCTTGGAGATCGACAGCACGACGGCGAGCTCCGGCCGGGTCAGTCCGCGATTCTCCTGCAGGCGGCGAATCAGATCTTCGCTCGGAGCCAGGCCCTCGACTTTGCGGTCGAGCCGACCGGCGGCCTCCAGGAGTTCGATCGTCCGAATTTGTCCCGGCAGGGCAGCGGCTCCCCCGGCTTCGGCGATCGACAGCGCGAGAGTCTGCAGGCGGTTATCCTCAAGGACGAGTTCGGACACATCGTCGGTCATGCGTTCGAGCAGCACATTTCGTTTCTCGAATGTGAGCCGCTTTTCCTGCATCTCCCGATTGAGCGGGATTTTGATATTGACCTCATTGTCCGAGCAGTCGACGCCCGCGCTGTTATCAATGAAGTCTGTGTTGATGCGCCCTCCGCGCTCGGCGAACTCGATGCGCCCGGCCTGCGTAATAGCGAGATTGGCGCCTTCGCCGATTGCCTTCGCGCGCAGCTCATCGGCACTCACCCGAAGCGAATCGTTTGAAGGGTCGCCCACGTCGGCCTGACTTTGCGTGGAGGCCTTGATGTACGTCCCGATCCCGCCGAACCAGAGCAGGTCCACCGAACTCTTCAGAATCACATTGATCAGCGACGTGGGGTCCAGCGACTTAGCGTCGGTCCCGAGCAAGGCACGAATCTCGGGGCTCAGATCGATGCTCTTTTGGGTGCGCGGGAATATCCCCCCACCCTTCGATAGCAGCTCGCGATTGTAATCGTCCCAGCTTGACCGAGGCAGATTGAACATGCGCTTGCGTTCGGCCCAACTGGTTTTCGGGTTGGGATCGGGGTCGATGAAAATATGGCGGTGGTCGAAGGCCGCAACCAGTTTGATCTCCTTACTCAGCAACATACCGTTGCCGAATACGTCGCCTGACATGTCGCCGCAGCCCGCCACCGTGATCGAATCCCGTTGAACATCCACTCCCATTTCGAGGAAGTGGCGCTGCACGGAAATCCAGGCTCCGCGCGCCGTAATCCCCATCGCCTTGTGGTCGTAGCCGTTCGAACCGCCGCTGGCGAAAGCATCGCCCAGCCAGAAATTGCGTTCCAGGGCGATCGCATTGGCAACGTCCGAGAAAGTTGCCGTGCCCTTGTCCGCAGCAACCACAAAATAGGGGTCGTCTCCGTCGTGAGTGACGACCTGCTGCGGGTGTACCACCTTGTCGTTGACGAGATTGTCGGTGACCGAGAGCAGCGAACGAATGAAAATACGATAGCTTTCCGTACCCTCGGCGAGCCACGCGTCGCGATTGCTCATCGCTGGCAGCTGCTTGGGATAGAATCCGCCCTTCGCGCCCGTCGGGACGATAACAGCGTTCTTGACCAACTGGGCCTTCATTAGGCCGAGGATCTCCGTGCGGAAGTCGTCGCGGCGGTCCGACCAGCGCAGTCCACCGCGAGCGACCGGGCCGCCGCGCAGGTGAATGCCCTCGACGCGCGGACTGTAGACCCAGATCTCGCGCCACGGCACCGGCGCGGGAAGCCCGGGTACGAGTGAGGAATTGATCTTGAAAGCGAGTGCTTCCTGCGCCGCCGGAGCGAAGGCGTTGGTGCGCACGATGGCTTCGATCAGGGCCCGGAGTCTGCGGAGAATTCGGTCGTCGTCGATGGACCGAACCTTGGCTAACGAGCTGTCCAGATCGCCATGGATACGGTCGATATGTTGCTCGCGATCCTGTTCCGCCGGATTGTGGGAAGTGACGAACAGATCGATCAGCGCTCGAGTTGCCGCAGGGGCGCGGCGCAGCGCATCAACGACGGTAACCAGCCCGAAGCTGCTCCCCGTCTGGCGCAAATAGCGGAACCAGGCGCGCAGCCACACAACGGACTGGGTGTCGAGACCCGCGTAGAGGACCAGCTGGTTAAATTCATCATCCTCGGCGGAGCCCCGCAGGACGCTGGCGATCGAGCGCTCTATCTCTCCTATCCGATGCAGGATCGCATCCATGTCCGCTTCGGTGGCGATTTCGACGCGAAAATCGTGGACATAGCCGAGCCCAGACGCGAGCGCGGTCGGGATTTCTTCGAGTACGCGAAAGCCGAAATTTTCGAGGACCGGAACGACTTCCGACAAAGGGATCAAACCGCCGAGCCGGTAAGTCTTCAACCGGAGCTGCGTGGGAGGATCGCTCGCGACCCGCCAGACGCGGACGTCGCGGTCGCCATCGTCATCGAGGGCGCACAGGCGCAGGATATCGGCGGCCCCCTCTTCCGGTGCGGTTCGCGCGCGATAGCCGTCGGGAAAGGTGCCGATGTAGGTCAGTGCCAGTCGGGTCGCGCGGGGAGCGCCGGCCGCCTGGATTAGCTCGGCCTCGACTGCCGGTGCCCAACCGCGAACCATTTCGACGACCGCGGCGTCGAGCTCCTGCTGGTCGGGCAGCGGCGCTTCCTCGGCGATATATTGCGTGTACCGGATCAGTGCGAGATCCCCGTCCCCGAGCTCAACCGACCAGCTGGTAATCTCGCGACCCACTTCATTCTCGAGAAGCTTGGCGATGGCCGTGCGCCGCGACGTCGTCAGCTCCTCGCGCGGGAGCCAGACAAAGGTGAACAGCTGCCCTTGCAGGATGCTGCGCACTTGCAGGAGCGCCGGGCGCGGCCGATCTGCTAGCGACATCGCCATCATCACGAGGTCGCGCACCGATTCATATTCAATGGTGATGAGCAAGTCGCGCGGAAGAGATGCGACGGCGTGGCGCAGAGCCTTCCCGGAATGGCCCTTGGGGTCGAAGCCGAAATCCTCGTCCAGCTGCTCGAGCCGCCTGCGGAGTACCGGGACTTCCTCCGGCGGAACGCGCAGCGCTTCGCTGGTCCAGAGGCCGGCATGCACGCCGATGCCAATGACTTTCCCGCCCTCACGAAGCGGGACGACAACGAGGTCAAGCGGAACGCGACGGTGAACGGTCGACTTGCGCTCGGCCTTCGCCATCAGCGGAGTTTCGCCGCCGCCCTCCAGATAGTTCATCGCGCCCAGACACCCGCCTTCGTCCGTCGGCGCGCCAGGGATACTGAAGATGCCAAGCGCGTGTGAAGGAGCCTCATACGGCTTTTCGACATGATAGCCGAGAAGGGTCATCGCCCCGTCAGCGAACCAATTCAGGAGAGCGCGGCCTTCGGGATCGGCGATCGCGGCCGCGTCCGAACGCATCTGGTCCTGCAGTTGGTGCCAGTCGCGAACGGCAAGGCGGACGTCGCCGAGGACGCGGCGCAGGTCCGCCGCGAGCTCCTGCCGGCTGCGCGCATCGGCGCGGTCGAGCTCCAGGTACATCATGGATTCGCGGCGCGTCTTGTCGTCGCAGAGCGGCTCAAGCTTGCGAAGCTCGCCATTGTCGTCCCGAGTGACACAGACCACCGGGTGGAGCAGACGGTGGATCGTCAGCTGCCTCGCGGCGATCGCATTGGCGACGGAATCCACGAGGAATGGCATATCGTCGTTGACGATTCCAATGCGCATCCTTCGGCGACCAGCCTCTCCGCCCGTCGACTCGATCGCCAGCGCTAGTTCACCCCGCTTCCGGAGGCCGGCCACCTTCGCCAGGAATTCCGCCGCTTCGCCCTCGGCATCGCGCGACAAGTCGTGCGTTTCGCCGGGAAGCGCATTGCGCGTCAGCGCCTTGCGAATGGACTCGACCAGCGGCTGAGGCAGGCGCGTGTGGGCCGTCATGAAATGATGTTGCTCCGCGAATGGGCGATTGCGCGCGGCCTATAGCCCCACGCTCGCGAGGGGGACAACCCCGCGTCTCCGTGGCGGCGTTGAAAAGCGCGACGGAATTAGGCGGCGCGACGAATTGCCCGCTCGACTAGCGCCTCATCGTCGAGGATGGCGACCGGCTCGTGGCGGCCGTCGGCGGAACGCCGAGTGACCACGACCGCGAACTCCTCCTCGGTGGGCACCTCGACGAGCGAGATGACCGGTGCGGAGCGCAACTTCGCTCGCGCCCGTTCACCGCGGGTGTCTTGCTTGGGCTCCGGACGGCGAGCCTGGCGCTCGAACCCGACCAAAGCCTTGAGACCGCCGACCTGCCGCTCGATGAACTCCTTGAAACCGCCGAGCGCAATTTCCTGGCGCTGGGCATAGGACAAGGCGGCGGCGAACTCGGTCAGTCGCGCTTTGTCATAATCGACCCCAAATACGAGCTTGACGATCGGTGTCATGGGCGCGCGTGCTTGCGCCTTCATTCCCGATTCCTCGAGCAGTTCGGCATATTCTTCGGGATTGAGTTGAGCCGCGACCGCAAAATCGTAAGCCAGCGACAGCGCGTTGTAGAGTGCTGCGCGCGTTCGCCCTTCGCCCGCCTTAACGGCATCCGCTGTCTCGCGTGCCGCCCACAGGCGATCCGCGAGTCCGGCATTCTCGTCGAGCTCCATGATCGGTGCGTCGTCGTCCGCGTCGCCTAGCGGACCGTCTTCCCAGGTAAAGTGAGGCGCCGGCGCGGCATCGGCCGGCGCCTCGGGGGGATCAAGCGGCGGTTCGGCCGATGGGCCGTCCTCCCACGTCAAATGCTCGTCGGCCGACAAGTCGGGGGGGCCGACAGCAAGCTCCGTGAGTTCCAATGGTTCTTCCTCACCGAGCCCGCTCGCCGCCGACGGCCGTTCGGCCGGTGTGGCGGCCTTTTTCCAATTGATGACGCCATAGATGAAATCGATGGCGTCCCCGTCGGAAGAGAAAGGCATGAGGATTCCGCGATAGCAAATGTTCTCTCCGCGCTGGTTCTCGAACTCGGCTTCGAAGCCCACTGGGGCGCGGTTGGCGATGATTTGCATGTAGTGGTCGGTCAGTCGCGACAGGAGCGAGCGGCTCGGAACGTCAGCGATGACTCGCGCATCGTCGTCGAGGCCGCACTCATCGCGGATCGCTGGGCCGATGTACGGGAGGGCGGGATTATCGCGGCCGCAGGTGAAATCGAGGAGCACGCTGTTGGCGGCAAAGTCGCGGACATTCTCGGGCTCGAGTTCCTCAATGGACGGGAAGTCGCGACCCTCGAGGAGCGAAGCCCAATAATTGTAAGCGCGCACATGCATACGGCGCTCGTCGTTGCCGATCGCCTCGGCGACATCGTTCGTCGTCGTTTCGGAAGCAGCCGGCGCATCGAAATCGCTCGAATGCTCGCGGTAACTGTCCATTATTACGCGCCCCACTTGCGTCCAGTTGGCAGCGAGAATGGCTCAACGCGGTTACGATAACGTTAAGCATAACTCTTGAAGGCAAGGTCCGGCCTTGCCCCGTCGGTGACCCGCTGATAGGGGGCGCGCACTTCCCGTAGAGCCAAGCCGCTTTAGCTCAGCTGGTAGAGCACATCATTCGTAATGATGGGGTCGTGGGTTCGAGTCCCTCAAGCGGCACCGCCCTTTCCGAAAGGTGGGTCGGAAGCGGCCGTTCGAAATCTTAGTGTGCAAGGGCGCATCGATGACGCAACGCACTTTTTCACGGACGTTCTCGGCTTCCGCGCGGACGTGAAGGAGGGCGACTTGCCCGCATCTCGCGTGACGACGTCACATTTCTGCTCTTCGGTGACGGCGTCGAACTCCAGCCACGCGGGGACGGACGTTACACGAACTACATCGCGGTGGACGACGTCGACGCGCTGTATTCAGAACTGCAGCCGAAACTGGAGTGCCTGCCGCCTGGCCACGTGAACCCGCTGGGCGACATGGAATATAGCCGGCGTGACTTTTTCCGTAATCGGCCCCGATGGTGACCTTATAGGCTTCGGCTCACCTCTTTCGAGCTAATCTCCGCAACGGGTCGAGAGCGGACCTTAGGTGGCAATGTCGTGAATCGGTGGAAAGCTGACCTTAAGTCAGGGCGGCGGCATTGCCGCTACAAAGGTGTTCTGAGAGGCGGCAATCTTCCAATCGCCATCACGCTTCTCAACGACATGTTTCAGGTGAGCCTGCACTTTCCCGTCGGCGTGAACGGCAGCGCCAGGCGGCGGCGGAAAGAACCCAGTTACATCGACGTCAAGATCGACGACCATCGCCTCCGTGCCTATCGGGCGGATGCGCCGGACCTCCGCCGAGACCTGTGTGTCGCGGGCAGGACCGTTCCACAGGTGGACATGCATGGCCGCAATAGCATCCCGACCATCCCACACTTGCCCCGTGGGATCTACGAGTTCCGCGTCCGGCCAGTAGGCCTCACCGTAAGCGGGGCCGTTTTGACGATTCCAAGTTTTGGTGAACGTGCGGGCGAGTTGCTCAGCCGCCGCCCTCATTTCCGCTAGCGGGACCACTTCCATGTCGTGCCTCCGAGCAGGCTTCAGGGAGCGGCTCATATCACGATGAGCGCTAGACGCTAATGTCTGCTTTGGGTCGAGATCGGACATAACCGTTCAGCCGAGCGACCAATTCCGAAACCCATTCATCGCGCTCCGGCTTCGTCGGTGCTATGGCCGCCCTGTCTTGGCGACCGAGGTCCGAAGCGCTTGACGGATGCTGTTCCTGTCCGCCTGGCCGGCCCTTTTTCACGAGACGCAGCGCCCGCCCTGACGGCTGGCTTCAGCGGCACGCGACGTGCGTCAACCCATGACCAAGCTGGAACATCGGACGAGTGGGCCGCTCAGCAACGGATCGAAGCATGATTACGGTCAAGTCACTCGGCCTCTCTGAGGCGAACCTTGTGATCCAAGCAGGTATCAGCCGCGCCACGGAGATCGGCTCGCCGAGCACGATATCCGTCGTAGACGTAGGCGGGACCGTCATCGCGCAGGCCCGGATGGACGGCGCCGCGCTATGCAGCGTCGAATTGGCATACAACAAGGCGTACACTGCCCTCTCGTGCCGGCTGGCGACGAGTTTCATCAAGACGATTGCCCAGCCAGGTGGCGACTTCTACGGGATCGCCAATGGACTTGGTGGCCGCGCTATCATTTTCCCAGGCGGCGTCCCGATCAGCATCGATGGACAGGTTGTGGGCGCCGTCGGCGCCAGCGGCGGCAACGGCGACCAGGACGAGGATGTCGCGCAAGCGTCCGCCAAAGCGGTTTCTCAATTCATGATTAGATCCGGAGACCATGCATGACTGCCATCATGATCACCGGGGCAGGAAGTGGCCTGAACAACGGCGCCGCGCTGGAGCTCGCCCGCCGCGGCTACGATGTCATCGCCTGTGTCGAAATCTATCCGCAGGTGCGTGCTCTTGAAATACAGGCGAAGGCGCTCGGCGTCAGTCTTCGGATCGAGAAGATCGACGTCACCGAGGAAGGCGACCGCCGGCGCGCCGCATCGTGGGACATAGACGTTCTCGTCAATGGCGCCGGCATCATCGAAGGTGGCGCCATCGTCGACATCCCGGCCGAAAATATGCGTCGCCAGTTTGAGGTCAATGTCTTCGGGCCGGTGCAGTTGACCCAGAGCATTGCCAAAAAGATGATTGAGCGGCGTAGCGGCAAGATTATCTTCATGTCCTCGGTAGTGGGAATCCTGTCCGGCCCGTTCGTCGGTGCATATGGCGCATCGAAGCACGCGCTCGAGGCGATTGCGGAGACCATGGCCATGGAGCTGCAGGAGTTCGGCGTCGAGGTAGCGACGATCAATCCGGGGCCATATCTCACCGGCTTCAACGACGCTGGGTTCCTCGGCCCGAAGACTTGGGATGACGACCGGTCCGCGCGCGTGTTCGACTACGAGAAGCTCGCCTTTCCGTTCGAGCAGTTCGAGCCCTCAAGGGTGTTCGACAGCATCGTCGACGTGATCACCGGCAAGTCGCAGCTTTTCCGAAACGTGGTCGCGCCGGACCTCGCCGAGGGCGTCCGGCAACAGTCCTTGCAAGTCTGGAAGCGAAAGACGACCGATGGTCTCGGGACGAGGGCCGATCTCGTGCAAAGGTCTTATGATCTCAGTCCTGAAACCCTTGTGAATACCGAGCCAGCCGCTCCCGCGCCGCTCCAGCCGGCTTGAGCATAATGTCCGCAATGGGTGGAAAGCGGACATTAGCGTTCGGTCCCAATGTGAATCGTCGCTTCACGCGTTGACGTGACAACAAGAGTTCGCGGGGTCCCATAGCGTTTCCATCTCCGGCGCGGATCACCCTTAGGACTGATCTATAATATTGATTCTGCTTATTTTTTCGCTCAGCCTGCCTATGACGGTCCGAGTCGGCCGGATTGTGTTGCGTTTTTGGGGGTGTCATGAATTACACGGGTGTTTACGTGTTCGGCGATAGCCTGGTCGACGCCGGTAATGCGCTCAAACTGGCGCAGTGGTACGGCGATCTCACGTTCTCGGACTTGCCGGAGGGCGCTCCCGACCCGGCGTTGGGTTACTTCAAGGGCCGTTTCAGCAATGGTTACAACTTCGCCGACCTGATCAGCAATAAATACGCAGGGCAGGTTACTAAGCCGGTCTTCCCCTACGACTATGAGGACCCGTGGCTGGGCATTCAGGTCGACCCGTTCGCGTCGGACCCGAGCGGCAAGACGCTCAACTTTGCCTACGGCGGGTCTCAGATCCGGCGGGGCGACGAGGTCGTTCCGGACCTCGACGGGCAAACCGACGCCTTCAAGGATGCGGTTGATAATCATGCCGATCCGAACGCGCTGTATCTCGTCACCATCGGCGGCAATGACGTGCGCTCGTTGGTTCCAGCCGGAAGCGATCCCGTGCCGCAGATGGATGCCTACGCGGCGCTCGACGAGGCCGCAGACAAGCTCCTCCACGAACTCAATCAACTGATGGACATTGGCGTCGACAATATATTGATTACCGGCGTCCCGGATGTGGGGCTGATCCCCAAGTACGATCAGAACGGCAACCTGGTGCTCGATGGGGCAGAGATCGCGCGCAGCGCCACGGCGACTCAATATTCACAATATCTCGACTTTCTAATCCGCACCGAGGTCGTGCCCGCGCTCATCGCCGAGGGCGCGAACGTAACCTACGTGCCGCTGATGGACTACGTCGACCCTAACGGCACGCATGTTACGGGAGCGCTGAACGCCCTGCTCCCCGAGATTGCGGCTCTTCACGGCCTCGCGACACAAGAGCTGTCGCAAAATCTGCTCAAATATCAAAAGCTAGTGTTCTTCGATCAGGTCCATCCCAACGCACAGGCCAATGCGCTGCTGGCCGCTTATATGTACGCCGAGGTCAACGGCACGCCGTGGATCGAGAAGCTGCCGCTTGCCGGTGTGCACCTCAATTATAGCCTGAACGGCGCAATCTCGACTTCGGGCGAGGTCGACAAGGTGGTCCTCTCATTAGTTGCGGGTACCACCTACACGCTCGAAATGCTGGGAGTGAGTTCGCTCGGAACGGCGGGCAGCCTCGGCGACCCGTCACTGCGTATCCTGGGGCCCAACGGCACACTAATCGCCTCCGATCAGGATAGCGGCGCCGGCTTCGATGCGACACTGACCTTCACCGCCGCGAAGACTGGCCTCTACACAATCGAGTTGTCTGCGACTGGAAGCCTCACCGGCACGTACACAGTCGACGGTGGGGTCGTCTCTGGCACAGCCATGCAGCAGGGCAACACCTACACCGTAAGCGGTGGCTCTACGGGTGTGATCGAAGGCGTGGGAGGAATCGGCACCGATACTGTTCGAACAACGACAAGTTATTCGCTGAACGCGGGCAGCGAGGTCGAGGTGCTTCGGACGACAAACAATCTTGGCACAGCTGCTATCAATCTCACCGGCAACGAGTTCGCGCAGCAAATCATCGGCAACAGCGGTGCGAACAAAATCGACGGGAAAGGCGGCAACGACCTGCTGACCGGCGGCGGGGGCAAGGACAGCTTTCTCTTCACGACGACCCCGAATGCTTCCACGAACCTTGACACAATCAACGACTTCAAGCCGATCGACGACACAATCTCGCTCAGTCACCTGGCCTTTCAGGGTTTGGCAGTGGGCAACCTCCCGTCGGGCGCGTTCACGCTCGGCACAAGCGCCGCGCAAGCCGACGACAGGATCATTTACGACAAGGCGACCGGGTGGCTCTATTTCGACCAGGACGGCTCCGGCAGCGTCTATGCGCCGGTCCACTTCGCCTCAGTGACGGCCGGAGTGAATCTGACGGCCGCCGATTTCATCGTCAGCTAAATCGTAGACGGGCAGATGCAATTCACGAGAGATCCGCGGCCGTCCTCGCGGGCTTCTTGAGCCGAAGCGGCTCGCTCCAATGTCCGCAATGGGTCGAAAGCGGACAATAGGGCGGCTCCTTGAATTTGCCGTCACGGGTGAGTTGCGCGGGTGTTGAAATAGGCGCACATCGCGCCGTCGCCGTTCTGAGTCGTCGGCGGCGGCCTGTCATCTCCTCAAGGAGAATGGCCATGAACGCACCCACTAGGTTGGCTCTGATCCTCTCGGCAGTCGCGATCGCGCTGCCGCAGACCGCAAGTGCGAAGTCCGCCGCACTTTCGAAGTCCTGGGCCGGCACCTGGCACTTGAACATAGAGAAGTCGAAATTCAGTTCAGAAGATTTCACGCCAAAGAGCGACACCCGCACTTACGCGGTGGCGGGCACGCGCCTGACGATGCGGGCGACTGGGATCAATGCTGCCGGAAAGACGATGAAGTGGAGCTATTCAGCGAGCACAGACGGCAAATGGTATCCGACGTCCGGCAATCCAAATACTGACCGTATCGCGCTGACCTTGGTTAGCCCTCGCGAGTTCACGTCTAAGACAACGCTCAAGGGCAAGCCCACCGCGAGATCGACTGCCACCGTTTCTGCCGACGGGAAGGTGCTGACGATCAAGCGCAGCATTCTCACTGCGAAGGGCGGACCCACGGACGATACCTTGGTATTCGATCGCACTAAGTAGCCGGCGTCTACATTCTGATGACGGCCTAATGCCCGCTTTGGGTCGGAAACGGACCCACGCTCCCGATGTCTGGAATGGGTGGAAAGCGGACATTCACGGACGCGTTAATTCGCCCCCTCCGGTCCACGACGGTGGTCGCGGCAACGTCCATGCT
Source organism: Pseudomonadota bacterium (assembly GCA_046733135.1). Taxonomy (GTDB): domain Bacteria; phylum Pseudomonadota; class Alphaproteobacteria; order Sphingomonadales; family Sphingomonadaceae; genus Sphingomicrobium. The sequence continues at coordinate 12,560 of JBKPON010000206.1, forward strand.
AACGCTCCCCGTGGTGGCCACCGCATCGGGGATCGTTTCCACTGCCAACATGACTGGCAGGAAGCCTAGGGGCGCTCCCAACGCGGCGAACACGGGCGCATT
>JBKPON010000207.1:0-2625 GCA_046733135.1 Pseudomonadota bacterium
GGCCGAGCTTGATCACGCCTTTGACGAAGCGAAAGGCGAGCAGCGCGAGCACGACTGCGATGATGATGGCGAGAACGGTCATTTCAGGCGCTTCTGCCCCGCGCCTTCGACCAGCTTGACCGCGCCGTAGACGATCAGCCCGGCGACGGCGAGGCCGACAAGGAGCCCGATCAAGCCTTTGACGATCTTCCACACGACGACAATGACGACGATCGCGAGGACGATCTTGAGCACGTCCTTCATTGCGCCCCCTCCTCCGCCGTCGCGGTCCATTGCGGACGGTAGTCGTAGTTGCGCTCGGCCATCTTTTTGAGCGTCGTCGGTCCACCGACGGGACAGCTGGTCTGTCGGTCGATCTGCGTACCGGGCCGAGGGGTTTCGCCTCGCGCCAAGGCGTCGAGGATCGCGCCCATGCTCTCCTCGGTCAGGTCCTCGTAATTGTCGTCGTTGATCTGGACCATCGGCGCGTTGGCGCAGGCGCCGAGGCACTCCACCTCGGTCAGGGTGAACAGCCCGTCCTCGGTCGTGTAACCCTTCCTGAGACCGCGCTTCGTACAGGCCGCTAACACATCGTCGGACCCGCGGAGCATGCAGGGTGTCGTTCCGCACACCTGGACGTGGAAACGTCCGACCGGCGCCAGGTTGAACATGGTATAAAAGGTCGCGACCTCGAGCACCCGGACGTAAGGCATGGCAAGCTCTTTGCCGACGAACTCCATCACCGGGATCGGAAGCCAGCCCTGAGTCTCGGTCTCGGCTCCGACCTGCCGCTGCGCGAGATCGAGCAGCGGGATGATGGCGGAGACCTGCCGCCCCTCCGGATAACGTGCGACGATTTCGCGCGCCTTCCGCGCATTCTCGTCGGTCCACTGGAACGTGCCCCAGCGCGCGCGCTGTTCGGCGTCGTCGAGGATGGTCTCAGCGCCAGCCACTAATGCACTCCTCCGTGCCGCTCACCGGTCGCTCTCCCCGAACACCGGGTCGATCGCCGATAGCACGGCGGTCGTATCCGCAAGCATGTGACCCTTCATCATCATGTCCAGCGCCTGGAGGTGGCTGAACATCGTCGGGCGGATCTTGCAGCGGTACGGCTTGTTGGTGCCGTCCGAGACCAGATAGACGCCGAACTCGCCCTTGGGGCTCTCGGTCGCGACGTACACTTCACCGGCGGGCACGTGATAGCCCTCGGTGTAGAGCTTGAAGTGGTGGATCAGCGCCTCCATCGAGGTCTTCATTTCGGCGCGCGGGGGCGGGAAGACCTTGCGGTCGGCCGTCCCGACCGGTCCCTTGGGCATGTCCTTGAGGCACTGACGCATGATCCGCGCCGACTGCCGCACCTCCTCCACGCGCACCATGAAGCGGTCGTAACAGTCGCTGTTGCTTCCGACCGGAATGTCGAAGTCCATGCGATCATAGACCTCGTAGGGCTGCGCCTTGCGGATGTCCCACGGGATGCCGACGGCACGGATCATCGGGCCGGAGAAGCCCCAACGGATCGCGTCCTCGCGGCTGACCTTGCCGATGTCGACATTGCGCTGCTTGAAGATGCGGTTGTCGGCAACCAATGAGATGCCGTCCTCGAACAGCTGCAGGCGATGGTCGAGCCAGTCGCCCATATCGGCGAGCACCTTCTCGCTAATGTCGTAGCGGACGCCGCCGGCGCGGAAGTAATTGGCATGCATCCGAGCGCCCGACACCGCCTCGTAGAATTGCAGCGTGTCCTCGCGCACCTCGAACAGCCAGAGGTTCGGAGTCATTGCTCCGACATCCATGATGTGGCTGCCAAGGTTGAGGAGATGGTTGGAGATACGCGTCAGCTCCGCCATCAGCACACGGATATATTGGGCGCGAAGCGGGATCTCGAGGCCCATCAACTTTTCGATGGCCAGCACGAAACCGTGCTCCATGCACATCGGCGAGCAGTAATCGAGCCGGTCGAAATAAGGCAGCGCCTGGGCGTAGGTCTTGTATTCGATCAGCTTTTCGGTCCCGCGGTGAAGCAGGCCGATGTGGGGATCCACTCGCTCGACGATTTCGCCGTCGAGTTCCATGATCAGCCGGAGCACGCCGTGCGCCGCCGGGTGCTGCGGCCCGAAGTTGATCGTGTAATTCGTGATCTTGTCGTCGCCGGGGTCGCGCGGATGGCCGATCGGTTGCGAAAGGTCGGGCCCCTGCCCGCCGGCGCCGACAGCGACTTCCACCGTGCGGGACTTGGTGCGCGCGTTGGTCACTTCTTCACCTTCGGCTTCTTCGAGGCTGCCTTCTTCTTCGCGGGCTTGGCTTCTGCAAGCGGCGGCGTGGAGGGGGCTGGAGCCTGGCTCGGCGCGCCGGGCGCTTCGGGTACTGCCTTCTCGTCGCCGGGGAGCAAATATTCCGCGCCTTCCCAAGGCATGAGGAAGTCGAAGGTCCGGAAATCCTGCGGCAGCGACACCGGCTCATAGACGACGCGCTTGTCAGCTTCCGAGTAGCGCAGCTCGACATGGCCGGTGAGCGGGAAGTCCTTACGCTGCGGATAACCCTCGAAGCCATAGTCGGTGAGAATCCGCCTCAAGTCCGGATTTCCGGCGAAGGTGATGCCGTACATGTCGTACACTTCGCGCTCGAGCCATCCCGCGACTGGCCAGA
>JBKPON010000208.1:0-3728 GCA_046733135.1 Pseudomonadota bacterium
ACGAGAGATAGCGACTCCGCCCAGCAAGGCATCGTCCATCCAAAATCGCGCTCGAACTTCGCCGAGGACATGACCGAATTTGCGGGCCGCAGGGCCTTGGTCGGCCAGTCCGCCGTCGCGATGGGCCGTACCTCGGCTGTCGGAACGCCGAGCTTGCGGCACTCCGCCATGATCGCTTGGGCGAACCCGTACCAAGTCGTCGATCCGGTGCCCGCCAGATGGTAGGTCTCGCCCAAACCGTCCGTCCCGGCCCCCTTCCAGGCCTCCAGAATGCGAAAGAGACCGTCGGCGAGATCCAGCGCGGAACTCGGGCATCCCCGCTGGTCGTCGACGACGTTCAACACCTCGCGCGTCTCGGCTGCTCGAACGATGGTCTTCACGAAATTGCGGCCGAACGGGCTGTAGACCCATGCGGTGCGAACGATGACGTGGTTGGGGTTCGCCGAGCGCACGGCTTCTTCGCCGGCCAGCTTACTGCGCCCATAGACTCCCAATGGATTTGGCTTCTCATCCTCTGCGTAGGCCCCATCGGCCCGACCATCGAAGACATAGTCTGTGGAAATCTGGATCACGCGAGCGCCAATGCCAACGGTCGCCCCCGCGATCTCTCCTGCCGCTTCGGCATTGATTCGATTGGCGCTGTCGCGCTCGTCTTCCGCCTGGTCGACGGCCGTGTATGCAGCGGCATTGATCACTACGTCGGGACGGACGTTCGCAATGGCCTTGGTTGCACTTCCCGCAATCTCGAGATCGAGCTGGGGTCTACCAAGCGCGATGACCTCGATCTGCGGATGCCCTGCGCCGCGCTCGATGAGGCTCCGTGCGAGTTGGCCCACCCGTCCGGTGACCAGCACCTTCATCCGGGCCGTATTTGGCTCAAGAGAGGCGCCGCCTGATCCTTTTCGGAAAGGATGACGCTGCTCGTGTCGATGGGCCAGTCGATGCCGATCGCCGGATCGTCGAACCGGACGGCTCGTTCAAGTTCCGGCGCATAAAAGGCGCTCGCCTTGTAAAGAACTTCGGTTTCGTCCTCGAGCGTCACAAAGCCGTGCGCAAAACCCTTCGGGATGAAAAGTTGATTCCACTCTTTTGCCGAAAGGACGACGCCAGCCCAGCGACCGAACGTCGGTGAATCGGGGCGAATGTCGACGGCAACATCAAAAATTGACCCACGGCCTACTCGCACGAGCTTGTCCTGGGCCGCCGGAGGAAGCTGGTAATGCATCCCGCGAAGGACCCCTCGCGCTTTCGAATAAGAATGATTGTCCTGAACGAAACGCGCACTTACGCCGACCTCGACCAGCCGATCTTCGCGCCAAACTTCTGAGAAAAAGCCTCGATCGTCGCCGAAACGGCGCGGCCGGATCTCAAGCACTCCATCCAGCTCTAGCGGCCGTACCTCAAGCATGGTTCCCGCCTACCGGCGGCAAGCCGGCAAGCCAAGACGAGAGTGGTGCCCCTGGTCCGACTCGAACGGACACTCCGGTGAAGGAACTCGATTTTGAGTCGAGCGCGTCTACCATTCCGCCACAGGGGCCCTGCAGCGCGGCTTAGCTAGGCGAGGCACGGTCGCCGGGCAACCTCTCAGCTGTCCGGTCGCTCGATCAGAGCGATCAGGAATAGGCTGAAGCCCGCCGCGATGGGCCAGACCATTACCCGGTCGGTGAACCAGGCATGATTGAACAGCAGAAATGAAAAGAAGAAGCACCAGAGGGGTGGAATCGCCGCCGAGGCGGCGAGCAGCGCCACTTCCTCGCGTTCGCTGGAGGCTCCGCCACGCGACCAGATCTTCGACAGGCCGATCGCGCCCGCGGCGAGGGCGATGGCAATCGTGCCGGCGGAAAGGAGGCCCATGCCGCCGGTCAGAACGCCGATCGAATGCACGAAATTGCGAATCCCAACGCCTAGATAGGCGCCGTCGGGCGAAAAGATCGTGAGTCTGAGGACTTCCGAAACGACGTCCGAACCGACGTTGGTGGTACCCGACATCGCGATCATGATCATTCTAGCGACGTACATGACCGTGCCGGCGGCGAGGAAAGTGGCGCCCGCGGCGCCGGCGGTAAGGATCGGCCGTACGGACCGGCGGGTGACGAACGGGGTTAATCCAACCACCATCGCCAGCCCGATCGGAACGCCCCCGGTAAACAATTCGAAGATGATCGTGAGCGTTCCGAAAAGCGCGGCGGCGATGAGCGCAACGACCAGACCCGGGGGAGCGAAGGCCATTGCGCATAGAGCAAGCAAATAGACTGCGATGACCGCGTCGGCAGGTCCATGCCCCAGCGATTGGGAGAAAGATTCCAGTCCGAAGTATCGCATCAGGGCGATCGTCGTGACGGCGAGCGCGACGAAAGCATGGAGATTCTTGCCTCGCCACAAGCCCACCAGAACGAGCATCAGCGACAGCAGCAATGGAATCGTTATCGCCGCCCGGTAGAAGCCTCGCACCTGGCTAATTCCCGCTTGAGGGATGAGGTAACGGAGCAGGATGACCGCTCCGTGGAAGTAACGGTCGTAATAATAAAGCTGTTCATTCGGCCTAGCGCCCTTGTTCAGAGCCGAGAGGACCGCGCAGGGGTTCGTCGACACGCTTGGACCGTGCGGACCGAAGTCCATCAGGATGGGCGCAATCGCCAGCCGATCCGGGCTCCCTCGCTTGTCCATCGCCATCACGATAATCAGGCAATCGTTCCACTGGTGGCTGCCGATGGTCGTTGATCCCTCCTGAAAGGGATTCTCGACGAGCTGGTGGTGCCGAAAACCGTCGGCGACGCGTTGGCGGAAGATCGAAGGATCGGTCGACAGCGCACCATAGCCCGCGGCCAGGAACAGCAGGAGCGAAGCCAATCCCACCGCCAGGGAAATGACGATGGTAAGAACGGCCAATCGGCTGCCGGTCTTCCCCACGTCAGTGACTGCCGACTCCCCAGCCGTCACGCCGACTCCCTCAGACGGCGTTTGGTCTTCCGGAGCGGACTGACGAATGGCTTCCGCTCGGAAGGAAGGATCCGTTGCAGCGGCTTGGATGGGACATTGCCGATGTCGAAGCTGAGCGCCGCCAGGAGCAGCTGAAAGCCGAGGATGATCGGCAATGTCGCCAGCATGACCGTTCCAACCGACGCATTCTCGCCGGATTCATGGCTCTGGACCCAGGCAAAAATGCCGAAGATCACTCCGAATAGGAACAGACCTGCACCCAGGATCGAATGCACGGTGCCCACGCTGAAATCCCTGAGGAGGTAATTGTAGAAATAGCGCTTCACGAAGTTCCTGAAATGACCAAGCAGGAATCTCGGAATTGCGCGATAAACACTAAGACTGCTGTTCTCCTGGCCATATCTGGCGGGGATCGGCACATCCTGCACGACAGCGCGGGAAATGTTCAGGCGGAACAACAGGTCAGATTCGAAGAAATACCCTCTCGCCACCTTCCACCACTCGATGTCCCGAGCGGCCGTTCGGCTGAGCGCCGTGTAGCCGTTGGTCGGATCCATGAGGTTCCAGTAGCCGGAGGAAATCTTGTTAAGCATCGACAACATCGAATTGCCGAGCAAACGCACCATCGGCATGCGCTCCAGATAGCGCTTGCCGTAGAAGCGAGTGCCTTTGGAATAGTCTGCTTCGCCGGAAGCTACGGGCCGAATGAGCGCGGGAAGGTAATCGAGGTCCATTTGCCCGTCGCCATCGATCTTCACGAGTATGTCGTAGCCGGCGCTGAGTGCGGC
>JBKPON010000209.1:0-6221 GCA_046733135.1 Pseudomonadota bacterium
AGCCCGGGCGAACACGAAACCGATCAAATCAACCCCTGTTCGGCCACTGCTCCACATGACGAATCCAGCGGCAAGCGCAATGCCGAACATCAAGCCAAGAACCAGTCCCCGATTCCAGCGTCCAGGAGGGGTGACGTCGACAGTCGCACCCTCGGGGTGAATCCGGTCCAGGTGACGCTTGATGATCCGGACGTTTCGGGTGTTCGATTGGAACAGAAGATCAGGCACCATTCCGAGAAACGGAATCATACCCAGGATCCAGTCGATTCCGATATTTCCCGCCATCCGCGTCAAATGCCACTTGGACATGCCGAGATTGCGCGCTTCCCACGCCAAATAAGCACCGATCAGCGCCGCCGCGGTGCTTCCGACGAAGGGAATGACGTCGAGTATGACGTCGAGTCCGACGGGTCGCTTGATGCCGGGAACCACGACCAGCCGCTCCATCACCCGCTCGAGCGTCTCGACACGCTGCCGCACGGACTTTGGATCCTTGCCGAGGCGCGGAAAGGAGGGGCGCTCGTCGGGCGGGTCGACCATCACAGACCTCCAGGTTTCCGCTCAAGGTCAGTGAGCGTGTGGCGCGCGTAGCGGTTCCCAGCGAAGCTCTGGATCCGGCTTCCGACCAGCGACCAGCGGATCGGCGCCGTCAGAGGCATAAAGACGTGCGATTGGTCGATCCGCGCCGCCGCCTGCGCAAGGAGTGCATATCGCTGCTCAGGGGCCGGAGAATCCCGAGCGGATTCCAGCAATTGGTCCGTCTCTTCATCGCAGATTGGCACTTTCCCACATCGGAATTCGCGCACGAACCAGGCAGGGGACGTGGACGGCGCAATCAGGTCGATCAGCTTGACATCCGCACCCGTCGGACTCGTCGCCCGCTCGACCGTCAGGCCCAGCGCACCCCAATCGGCGGCCAGCCGCGCAAACACTATGACTGCTCCGGGCCCGTCGCCGACGAACACGCTTATGGTCGGCTTCTCCGCGCCGAACAGCCGGTTGGCCGCCGCCATGAGCGCCGGGCGCCGATCCCCCAGCCGAACGCCGAACCACTGTGGCTGCACCGGACCCGTAACTCCGTCGAGCCCCGGTTCCAGCACGGTGGTGCGCGCGGCAAGACCTGGCACGCGAAAGGCGGCGACGAGAGCGTCGCGATCGATCGCGGCGTTCAAGAGCCGCCGGACTTCCTGTTCTGCCAGCGGCCCGTTGGCATCTACGGCGATCAGTCCGAACAGACCCGAGGCGGGATCGAAGCGCAAACTGTTACGCGGCAGCTTGACCGAGCGCGCGTAAGGCAGATCGGCGTAGGTACCGCCGAGCACGAGGTCGGCCCCTCCTGCTGCGAAGGCCTGAACTGCGCGTTCAGCCGCTGAGCCCCTTAGCAGTACTTCCTCGCGGCGGCTGGTCTCCTCGTCCGGCGACACGACCTCGCGCCTCATGCGGAGTTCGCCCGCGCCGCTCTTGCCTTGGTCGATCGTGAACGGGCCGGTCCCATAACCCGATCGGATGATGGCGAATTCGGGCTGCGCGAGCAGAGCCAACAGGTTAGGGCGCGGCGCTTTCAGACGGATTTCGATCACTCGATCCGTCATCGCGACAATGTCGTCCACCGCTCCAAGCGCATCTTTGAGCGGGTTCTTGCTGGATGCCGAGACCGAACGTTTCAGTACGCGCGCGACCTGCTGAGCGGTCACCTTGCGGCCGTTCGTCCAATCGGTGGAGGCGATGCGGAAGATGTAGCTCAGACCGTCATCACTGACATTCCAGCGCTCGGCCAGGCCGGCGACGATGTCGCCGCCCTCGTCGAACCTGACGAGGCCCTGAGCGAGGCTGGAAACGAGGACCGCGTCAGGCGCCGTCAACGCTCCCGCCGCGGGATCGACGAGGCGAGGGTTGGGGCCGATCACCAACACCTCCGGCGCTCCCGCCGACTGGTCGCGGCAAGCTGGCGTGAGCGTCACGGCGGCCAGGAACGCAAGCCCGGCAATGCAGCGGAAGGAATACGCCCGCATGCCGCCCGTTTAACCGCAAGCCTTCATTCAGCAAGCGTCTGGATATTTTGAGTGCGCTGTATTACTTAAGTAAGTCAGCTGGCGATTTCGTTTAGGGCCGAGGATTTGACCGAGCACGATCTGATCTGGACCCGGGACGGGATGCCTCTGGAGGAACTGGCGGACCCGTTCGCGCCGCAGGCACCCCCTTATGACGCCGAACCTGAAATTCAGGAGCCAACACGCAAACGCCGCCGCTGGCCGATCGTGCTGTACTCGATCTCCGGACTGCTCCTCGTCACACTGCTGTGGCTGATCATCACCGCGCCGTTGTCTCGGGCGCTCGAGCCGCTCGATGACCCCGCCCTCTTGTTCCTCAGCGACGACGGTCATCCGATCGCCCGCCGCGGCGCGATCAAGGAGGCGCCGGTCGACGTGACGAAACTCGATCCGATCACCCCGTCGGCCTTCGTCGCCATCGAAGACCGCCGCTTCTATCGCCATTGGGGTATCGACCCGCGCGGGATCGGCCGGGCCATGATCGCCAATATGCGCGGAGGCGGCGTGCGGCAGGGCGGCAGCACCATCACTCAACAGCTCGCCAAGACCAACTTCCTTTCCGGCGACCGGACCATCAAACGCAAGGCGCAAGAAGTGATCATCGCCTTCTGGCTCGAAGCTTGGCTCTCCAAACAGGAGATTCTCTCCCGCTATCTTTCCAGTGTTTATTTCGGCGACGGGGTTTATGGCCTGCGCGCCGCCGCGCACCATTATTTCGACCGCGATCCGGAGAATTTGTCGCTCGCCCAGTCGGCAATGCTCGCCGGCATGGTGCAAGCCCCCTCGCGGCTCGCGCCGACGCATAATCTCGCGCTCGCGCAGCAGCGGAGCCGGCTCGTCCTAAAAGCCATGGCGGACACGGGCATCATCAGTCGCGCACGCGCAAATCGCGCTCGTGCCGCAAGGCCAGTCGGGGCAAACTCGAAAATACCGACCGGAACCTATTTCGCCGACTGGGTTGCGCCCGCGGCGCAAGAGGCCTTCGACTCTGACTTCGGCGAAGTGAAAGTCCGCACGACTCTTGATCGCGATCTTCAGCGGATTGCGGTGCGCGCGGTCAACCACGCCAGCGTCGGAGAGGCGCAGATCGCGCTGGTCGCAATGCGCCCCGACGGCCGCGTCGTCGCGATGGTTGGAGGTAAGAATTACGGTAGCTCGCCATTCAATCGTGTGACTCAGGCACGGCGCCAGCCTGGTTCCGCGTTCAAACTGTTCGTCTACCTCGCCGCGCTCCGGGGCGGCTGGACGCCCGACAGCATCATCGAGGATGAGCCGATCACCATCGCCGGCTGGACGCCGGTGAACAGCGACCGCGTCTATCGCGGAAAGATGACCTTGCGCGAAGCATTTGCTCGGTCGAGCAACGCTGCGACCGTACGATTATCCGAAGCCGTCGGCCGCCAGAACGTGATTCGCGCCGCGCGCGACCTCGGTATCACCACGCCTCTTCCGGACAAGCCGAGTATCGCGCTTGGCTCGGCCGGCGTTAGCTTGCTCGAACTGACTTCCGCCTACGCCGCCGTCGCGAGCGGCCGCTATCCGATCCTCGCCCGCGGCCTTCCCGAAAATCGGCCACCCGAGGGGCTTGCCGCATTCTTCGAGAAGAAGGGAGCGTTGGACCGGCGCCGTGACTGGTCGCCGATGCTCGACCTGCTTTACGCGGCCGCGAACAACGGCACAGGCCGGAGAGCGGCGCTTTCGACCCCGACCTTCGGCAAGACCGGTACGACGCAGGAGAACCGCGATGCCCTGTTTATCGGCTTTGCCGGGGATCTCGTCGTCGGAGTCTGGGTCGGTCGTGACGACAATAGGTCGCTGGGCAAGATCAGCGGCGGCACGGTCCCGGCCCAAATCTGGCGCAGCTTCATGACGTCGGCGTTGGCGGTCGACGGTCGCCGCGGCCCGGACCTTCCCACCGAATTTCGTGTGCCGCAGCGCCGCGAGGAGCCGGAACACACCGACGAACTCAAGAGCCCGCTCCCGCCCGAATGGAGCAACGCGACCAAGCCGCTGCGTGAAGCGGCGCACCAGCTCGAGGATCTGCTCAGCGATAGATAGCGGCCGAGTCCAGTAAACTGACACGGCACTTATGTTGTTAGCCTTTCGCAAAAGGTTTGCGTTAATGTCACACTTTCCAACGCAATTTGCGCGAGAGTCGTGTGAGCGATTGCGGTCGAGTCCCGTCAGTGTCACTCATGCGCGCCATGAAATGGGTGCTCGTTCCGGTCGCGCTCATCCTGTTGGCTGGGAGCTCGCAGTTGCCGGCTCGTCCGCCATTGGGTGATCCGGTCACCCTGAATATCGGCTTCGTCTGCCAGTGGCAGCCGCGCTGCATGTCCCAGCAAAAGGGGGCGATGAAGCGCTCGCTCAAACTGGTTCGAAAATATCAGCCACCGACCTGGCGCATCGAAATGTGCAATCGCAACGCGGCGCGCAGTCGTTACCGAGTCGATTGGGCTGGCTTCGAAAATTGCATCCGCAACACGACCCTGCGTCCTGCTCCGGTGCCCGCGCGAAGCATCATCATCGTGAAGAAGCGTGGGAGACGCCTCACCCAGGCGGCGGCGCCGCTAAACAGCCCACCGCCGCCTTCGTTTGGCGAGCGCGGATAGCGGCATCCAAGATACAGCTCGGCGGACGGGCAATGCGCTTAGCTTTCTGGGCGGCGGCCATCTTTGCGCTGGTGATGGCGGTGCTGCCACATCCGCCGAAGATCCCAGGCGAGCCGTCCGACAAGATACAGCACATCGCAGCGTTCGTGACCTTGGGTTTGCTGTCGAAGCTGGCCTATCCAGCGACCTCGCCGCTTCAGCTGACGCTCCGCCTCTCGCTGTTCGGCGCCTTTATCGAAGTGGTGCAGGCTATCCCCGCACTCCATCGTGACAGCAGCGTATGGGATTGGGTCGCGGACTCGATCGCGTGCGGCCTGGTGCTGAGCGGAATCGCCTGGTGGACGCGTCGCCATTAACCGCGCGGCCGCACGGTTAGCTTTTCGATGCGTTTCTCATTGATGGTGCTTTCGACGATGCGGTGCACGTAAATTCCGGGCGTGTGCACACAGTCGGGATCGATGCCTCCGACCTCAACCAATTCTTCCACCTCGACCACCGTCACCTCGGCCGCGGTGGCCATGACCGGATTGAAGTTACGCGCCGTCTTGCGGAACTGGAGGTTGCCGTGGGGGTCCGCGCGCCAGGCTTTGACGATTGCGAGATCGGCCCGCAGCCAGGTCTCGCGGACGTACGGCTGGCCGTCGAACTCCTCCTGCGGTTTCGCTTCCGCCACGATCGTGCCGACGCCTGTGCGCGTGTAGAAGGCGGGAATGCCCGCACCGCCGGCCCTGATGCGCTCGGCGAGTGTGCCTTGGGGGTTGAACTCGAGCTCCAGCTCGCCGGCGAGATATTGCTGCTCGAAGAGCTTGTTCTCGCCAACGTATGACGAGATCATCTTGCGGATCTGCCTCGTCTCGAGGAGCTGCCACAGGCCGAACCCGTCCGCTCCGGCATTGTTGGAGATGATGGTGAGATCCTTCACGCCCGCAGCCTTGATCTCCGGGATCAGGCTTTCGGGATTGCCGACCAAGCCGAATCCTCCGGACATGATCGTCATCCCGTCGCGTAGCAGGCCTTCGAGCGCCGCCCGCGGGGAATCGTAAACCTTGTTCATGAGCCGCTGAAGATGGTGCGACTCTGTTCGCGCATGAACTGCGGCACGTACCAGCTGCCGAGACCGCCCTTGCCGGTGGTTCCCGAGCCTTTCCAACCACAGAAGCTCTGATAGCCTGGCCAGGCGCCGGTGGTCGCGCCGGCCGCCCGGTTCGCATAAAGCACACCGGCCTCGATCCGGTCTAAGAAGAGATCGAGGTCTTGCTTGTTCTCGGTGAAGATGCCGGCCGTCAGGCCGAAGGCGCTGCGATTGGCCTCGGCAACCGCGACCTCGAGATTGTCGAATGGCAGGACGCTGAGGAACGGCAAGAACAGCTCGTCGCGGTTGATTCGGTGATCGGGCGCGAGTCCGCTGACGATGGTTGGCGCGACATAAGGACCGCGGCCGAACAAATCCCCAGTCAACCGATTGCCGCCGAGGACGACGGTGCCCGAACTGGCGGCTTCACCCGCAGCCATGGTGAAACGGTCCAGCGCTTTGTCGTTGATCACGGGTCCCATGAAC
>JBKPON010000210.1:0-3671 GCA_046733135.1 Pseudomonadota bacterium
TCGACCATTCCGCTCGAGACGCTCCAGCGCGCATTCCAGAATATCTACGAGACGATGGACCAGATCGACCGCTTCAAGCTGGAGGCGCTCGGCAATATGAAGCAGACAGTCGACACGCTCTCCAATGAAGTCGAGAAATCCAAGGGCTATATCGCTCGGGCGGAAGGTGTGAATCAGGCGAAACTGGAGGGTGCGACCTCGCCGTTCACTCCAATCGAAGCGAAGTGACCGACGTAACTGACAAAGTTGAGCGCGCAATCGCGCGGTTCGATCGGGTCACCCGGCAGCTCGATGAGCGGGACGGGCCGTCGCGCGATGCCGCTCGCCGTGAGCGGCAAAGGTTGAACGCCGACCTCGGCCGGCGTGTGAAGCGCGTTGGAGTCGCAATCCTCATCGTCAGCATGGTGACGATCGTCGTCGGCCTGTTGATGCCGATCGGCATGTTCGGTTTTCTCGGCGCAATCGGGCTGGCGATTGGTGTCGCCGCACTGCTCGCCTTCATGCCTTCGCAGGAGCGGACCGCGACCCCGCCATCGGCGGATCTTCCTAATGGCGAGATGGTCCAGCGCTTCGATTCCTACCTATACCGCGCGCGCCGCTCCCTACCCGCTCCTGCCCAGGCCGAAGTCGACGCGATCAGCTCGGCCCTGCCGACGCTCCGCCAGACCCTGGAACGGGTCGAAACGCTCGATCCGAACGCACAAGACGCTCGCCGTTTGATGTCGATCCATTTACCCGGGCTGATCGACCGGTACGCGCGCGTCCCCGCTGCCTTTCGCCGGGAGGTGGACGGCGAAGGCAAGACCGTCGACGAAAGCCTGGTCGAGGGTCTCGCCGCCGGCAGGATCGCGCTCGGCGAGATATCGGAGAAGCTCGCCCGTGACGACATGGCCGCTTTCGAAACCCAGGGGCGTTTCATCAAGGCCCGTTACGGTGAAGACCGGATCGACGGCTGATCGTCGGACCAGGCAGATAGTTAGCGATTGCGCCCAAGGCCACTGACTCGCATGATGCCGATGAGCCAAGTCGCCCGGAGCTGATGGGGATGCAGCTTGCCCTGCCCAATTTCGAGCAAGCCCTGAAGAGCCGCTTCCGGCTCCCGCCGGCGGTGCCTCCCTTCAACACGCGAACGTATCGACTTTTCACGGTGCTGTGGTTCGCCGCTTTCCTTCTGGCGATGATTGGTCCGGCCACCGGCTTCTACTTCCGTTACTCTGCGCCGCAGAACAATTCGCAGCTTCTACTCGGCAGCCGCGCGGGGTTCGCCGTCTCGCCCAAGGACGCGACGCGGATCCGCTTCACGATCGGCCCATGGGCAACGAAGGAGGGAATCAGGCCGGGTGACAAGATCGTCGCCATCTACGGCCTGCCACTCCCGAAAATGATGCCGATTACCGAAGAAGCACTCGCCGAGCATTCCGAGGACCCGGCGTATATTGCCATGGGCAACCTCCTGTTCGGAACCGACAGTGCCGAGGTGCCCATCACCGTGCGCCACGTCGACGGACGAGTGCGGGATCTCGTCGTTACAACCGGTGAAGAACATATCGACGCCGGCGCAAGGGCGCTCGGGATTAGCCCGAGGCTCCTCAGCTTCATCGATCTCCTGCACATCCTCTTCTATCCCTTCCTGCTCTGGGCCGCGTGGATTCTGCACCGCCGCAACTCGCGCGACGCGGTGAGTTCGATCCTCTCGCTCGCCGTGCTGTTCACGATCGGCGCGGAGCAGCCCTCGTCGGTGTTTCTCGCCACGATCGGCATCCCCCGATGGCTCAACGTCGCTCTCTACGATCTGGGCAACGTGTTGCTGCTGACGGGTATCCTGCTGTTCCCCCATGGAAGGCTTTCCTGGCGCCTGCTCGCCCTGCTGCTCTGCCTTCCCGCCCTCTTCTTCCTGCAGGGTCTGCCCTATCAGATGCTTTTCGGCGCCTTCATGGTCCTTGCGGTCCTGATGCTCCTGCACTGCCTGCGGCAGACGGAGTCGGGCGAGCTTCGCCAGCAGATCCGGTGGGCCCTGCTGGGTTTCAGCGGCTACGCTGTCCTGCGCGGCCTTTCGATCATCGGCGACCTGATGAAATCGTCGGTCGGCAGCTTTGGCCAGCAGCTGCTGGTGGAAATGCTCGCCGGAATTTCGCTCGCTATCGCGGTATTGCTGCTCCAGCTCGGTCTGCTCATCGCGCTCCTCCGATACCGCCTCTACGACGCCGAGGTCGTCATCAGTCGTTCCGCGAATTTTGCGCTGATTACGCTTGCCGTCGCGGCCGTATTCGCTGCAGCGGCGGATGCGCTGAAGCAGATCGTTTATAATTTCTACGGCAACACGGGCAGTGAGGGCCCCGTGGTTATCGCCGCGGCGATTGCCACCGTCCTCGTCAATCCAATCCAGGAACGCATCCAGCGCTGGTCGGAAAAGAAGTTCCAGAAAAACCTGTTCCTCCTCCGCGACGACCTTCCCGAGCTCGTGCGTGACATGCGCGAAACGGCGTCGCTGCAGCAGATGGTCGATGAAATCCTCGCCCAGGTGGACCTTGGCGTTCGTGCCGTCCGCAGCGCAATGATTGTGAGTGGGCAGATCCTGCGAGCGCGCGGAATCTCGGTCGACGAGGTGAAGGCCTGGCGCTCCTCCCGCTTCGCAGACGATTACACCAGCGATATTTGCGAAGCGTCGGATCGCGTTTTCCCGATCCGCGTACCGTTGATTCCCAGCTCCGGTGACGAGGCTCCGGTCGGATTTCTCCTTGTCGGCCCACGACCGGACGGCTCGGTCCCCAGCCGCGACGAGCAAAAGGCACTCGCGGGCGTGTCAGAGCCAATCGGGCGCGCCATCCGCACCGTGATCAAACGCGAAGCTCACGAGCGCGAGATCACCGAGTTGGTCGAGGCCAACACGCAGCGCATCGAACGACTGGAGGCGCTGTTAGCGGTGCCGAACAAGTCGGGGAGAAAAGGCTCCGCGCAAAACGCCTGATCTTAGACATTATGCTCAGATTCATTGACCCCTTTCAAATCCAAGGATAATTTGCCGGCCAAATCGAAGAGGGGCATTTCGATGTTGCGCGCCTTGCTACTTACAGGGTTGCTGGCGGTCGCGCCGGTTGCCGCCATGACGTCCAACCCAGCCGCAGCTCAAGGGCAGCAGCAGTGTGCGGACACCGCCGAGAAAAAAGCGAAGAGATCAATGTTCGGAAGCGTGCTGGGAAGTATCGGCGGCTCGCTGCTCGGCCGTGCGGGGGCGACCGGCGAGGTCATTTCGCTTGCCCTCCCGGCCGCATCTTATCTGTCCGACGAACTCCTAAGGATGCTCGACTGCAAGGAACAGAAGCAGGCGGCGCAGGCCACTGAGCAGGCGATGCGCGGCGGCGTAGGCAGCGAAGTCAGCTGGAAGAGCGACTCGAGGCCCAATGTTTCCGGTAAGTCGAAAGTCACTGGCGAGGAGAAGCTCGCCGATGGGACGCAGTGCCTTACGGTGACGGATGTCGTGATCGTCGACGGCGAGGAAACAATCGTTCCCAAGAAGATGTGCCGCCAAAAGGGCGGAAACGGGTACGCGAAGGTCTGAGATGCCGCTCAGCCGGATCAGATCAGCTGTTGGAGCGTGCCTGCTGCTGCTCAGCGGTGCAGCCACGGCTGCCATCGACCCGGTGAACCCGACCTGCCCCAAGGACCTCAAT
>JBKPON010000211.1:0-3326 GCA_046733135.1 Pseudomonadota bacterium
CGCGTTGATGACGCGCTGATCGACGGTGAACAAATAGCTGTCATCGACCACGATCCGTAGCTGATAGCGTGTTCCGTCCGCCGATTGCGTACTGAGCGTCACCGGTTGGCCGGGGGTTAGCAACTGTCGATCGGCCGTCCACATCGTATCCAGCGTGGGAACAGGGACGCCCTGACCGGTCCAGCCGAATTCCGCGATGTAGGCGCCGGGCGCTCCGAGGGGAGAAAGGAGGCGCACCGGCGGAGAATTCCGGGCGATCGTTTCCCGCTGACGGACCAGCGTCAGATCGTCGATTTGTGCGCCCTTGAGGTTGATCGAGCCCTGCAGCGAGGGCGTTTGAATGCGGATGCGTGGGGTCGAAGCGAGGACCGCCGCGCGGCTCCGCAGGGCCTTGGTCGAGGTCGGGGCCGGTTGCGCCTGCGGCTGCGGCAGGGGTTGCTGCTTGCCGTTCTCGATCTTCGTGCTCGGCGGGTTGGCCGTCGGGAAGAACTTGCCCGCGGCCCAGCTCCAGCCGAGCAGCACGAGCGCGCTCAGCACCACGGCGAGGATGAGATTCTTGCTGTCGTTCACTTATGCATCCTCGTTCATGGTACCGGGTCGTAGCCCTGACCGCCCCAGGGGTGGCAACGGCCAATTCGTTTCAGGGCCATCCAACCGCCCCGTGCGGCCCCATAGCGCTGGATCGCGGTAATCGCATAGGCCGAGCAGCTCGGCTGGTAGCGGCAGCTCGGCGGTAGGATCCGCGACGGACCCAGCTGCCAGCCGCGAGCGATCAAGATCAGCACTCGGGCGATCATTGTCGAAGCCTGTCGAGAGCCCCCTCGAGTTCAGAGCGCAGGTCGGCGAAGGCACGCTCGATGCCCTTGGCTCGGCCGATCAGCACATGGTCGGCGCCGGCAAAGCCCTTCGCCGGCATCACCTCGCGCGCAAGGGCGCGGAAGCGCCGTTTCATTCGGTTGCGGACAACTGCTCCGCCGATCTTCTTCGTGACGGTGAAGCCGACGCGCATCGCGGGGTCCGCGTCCTTGCGGTCGTGGACGAGCAGAATGAAACCGGGGGTGGACGCGCGCTTGCCCGAATTGGCGGCGAGGAAGTCGGCGCGACGCCGGATCGTTATTAGGCGCTGAGTTTCTTGCGGCCGCGGGCGCGGCGGGCGTTCAGCACCTTGCGGCCGCCGGGGGTCGCCATGCGGGACCGGAAGCCGTGACGCCGCTTGCGGACGAGATTGCTCGGCTGGAAGGTGCGCTTCATCGCTCATGCCTCAAATTCGAAAAGAAAAAGGGCCACCCGTGAGGCGGCCGCTGTCCTGCGGGCCGATAGTGGAGGGCCCTCGCAAAGTCAATTGCCGGCGCCCGTTTCGCGAAGCTCGCCGCCCTCGTCCTTTTCGGCCTTGCGAATGGCTTCACGGCGTTTCGCGCTCGGCCGCCGCAAGGCCCAATCTGTCCAGCGCCCGGCCTTGGGCTGCCAGCGTTTGAATCTCACATAATGGCGACGAGCCCACATGCTCGTCTTGAGCACCAGAGCAAGACCAATTCCGGCAACGATAATGCCCCCTGGCCCCGGCAGCGCGCCCACGATCGGCGACAGGATGAGCAGGATCACACCCAGCGCAAGGATCGAATATTCGACGAGGGGGCTGTCCATGAAAGCCCGCCATTGCTTGCGCGTGATCATCGCCAAGATGTGGTCAAGCCGCGGCGCTCGCGCAAGCCGCTTGCAAGCGCGCGTCCCAAAGGGCTACCGTCGCGACCGCCGAGCTAGGGGGTTGTCTGCCCATTGCTGTGTGTCTGGGGGACGGGGCCTGAATGGCCGCGACCGTCGCCACTGTCGCTTACCTGGGTTTGGAGGCCCGAGCGGTCGAAGTGCAGGTCCAGCTGACAGCGGGCCTGCCAAGGTTCACGATCGTGGGGCTGCCGGACAAGGCCGTCGCCGAGAGCCGTGAGCGGGTGCGGGCGGCGCTTGCCGCGATCGGGCTGGCTCTCCCGCCCAAGGTGATCACCGTCAATCTCTCGCCCGCCGACCTGCCCAAGGAGGGCTCACATTACGATCTTCCGATTGCGCTGTGCCTGCTCGCGGCCATCGGCGCGACCGATGCCGAAACGCTGTCGCACTATGTCGCGGTGGGGGAGCTCTGCCTCGACGGCCGGATCACGGCATCTCCCGGAGTATTGCTAGCCGCCATTCATGCATCTTCGTTCGACAAGGGGCTGATCTGCCCGGCGGCCCAAGGCAGCGAAGCGGCGTGGGCCGGCGAGGTCGAAGTCGTCGCCGCGCCCGACCTTCTCGCGCTGCTCGCCCACCTCAAGGGGACGGCGCTGGTGCCCCCTCCGCCAAGCACCGAAGCCGAACCGCCCGGTGGCGGGCCGGATCTGGCGCAGGTGAAGGGGCAGGAGGTCGCGAAGCGCGCGCTCGAGATCGCCGCGGCGGGCGGGCATAACCTGCTGATGAGCGGTCCGCCCGGCTCTGGGAAATCACTGTTGGCGGCCTGCCTGCCGGGCATTCTTCCGCCGCTACAGCCGTCCGAAGCACTTGAGGTATCGATGGTGGCGTCCGTCGCGGGTGAGCTCAGCGGCGGCCGGATTCGCCGGCGCCGGCCGTTTCGCGCCCCACATCATAGCGCGTCGATGCCAGCCTTGGTCGGCGGCGGGCTGCGCGTTCGCCCGGGCGAGATCAGCCTCGCCCACCTCGGAGTGCTCTTCCTCGACGAATTGCCGGAGTTTCAGCGGCCCGTCCTCGACTCTCTTCGCCAGCCGTTGGAGACCGGTAGCGTCAGTGTGGCCCGCGCCAATACGCACGTGACTTTCCCCGCGCGCGTGCAGCTGGTTGCTGCAATGAACCCGTGTCGTTGCGGCCATCTCGGTGATCCGGCGCTCGCCTGTAGCCGGGCCCCGCGGTGCGCGAGCGACTATCAGGCACGGGTTTCAGGTCCGCTCCTCGATCGCATCGACTTGCATGTGGAAGTGCCGGGCGTCTCCGCGGCCGACCTAACGTTGCCCCCTCCCGCAGAAGGGAGCGCGGAGGTGGCGCAACGGGTGGCCGCGGCGCGCGAAGTGCAATCGCGGCGCTACAACGGAAACGGTGTGCGGACGAATGCCGAGGCCGACGGAGAGTTGCTCGACCGGGTCGCCACGCCTGACGACAACGGACGCAAGTTGCTGGCCGACGCCGCTGCGGCGATGCGCCTCTCGGCGCGAGGGTTCCACCGGGTCCTTCGGGTCGCCCGCACCATCGCCGATCTTGCGGGAGCGGAACAGGTCGGCCGAATCCACGTCGCCGAGGCGCTCAGCTACCGCCGGCAGGCACCACGGAATTGAAGGGATTGCGGC
>JBKPON010000212.1:0-4266 GCA_046733135.1 Pseudomonadota bacterium
CGCCGACAAGGCCGAGGAGTGGGGGCTGATCTGGAAGGCGGTGGACGACCAAGCGCTCGACGCGGAAGTCGACGGCATTGCTGACAAGCTCGCATCGCTCCCGCCACTCGGTCTCGCCGCGATCAAGCAGATGATCCGCGAAAGTTGGAGTCATACGCTAGATCAAGAACTGCATTGCCAGCGCGACGCGATGCGCCGCCTCGGTTTCTCCGAGGATTATCGCGAAGGCGTCGCCGCGTTCCTCGAAAAAAGGCGCCCGACTTTCACCGGCCGATGATAATCTCCGTCCTGCACAAGTTCATCTTCGTCGCGATTCCCAAGACCGGCACGCATTCGGTCCGGCGCGCTCTCCGCGATCATATGGGACCGAACGATCTCGAACAGGTCGGCCTGTTCGTGCAGAGAAAATTTCCTATTCCGGAGCTCGCGCGACTGCAGCACGGGCATCTCAGCCTTGAGCAGGTGCGGCCATATTTACCGCAGGAGGAGTTCGACTCCTTCTTCAAGTTCGCCTTCGTGCGCAATCCGTTCGACCGATTCGTGTCCTACTGCGCTTTCATGAGTCGCGCGGACGGCCAGTTCGAACGCGATCCACACAAAGTCATGCGCCACGTGATTCAGAACCCGCCGTGGCAACACGTTCTCTTCCAACCGCAGCACAGCTTCGTGAGCTCCCCCGATGGGGAATTGCTGACGGATTTCGTCGGCCGGGTCGAGGAGATGCAGAAGTCCTATGACGAGATCGCGGCACGCATTGGAATCCAGGCAGCCACGCTCGAACGGGTGAACCCCTCGAACCGACGGAACTATCGCGCATATTATGATGAGGCGCTGGTCGAAGGCGTCGGCAAACTGTACGCCCGGGACCTGGAATTGTTCGGCTACGAATTCTGATGCTCGAAATTCAGCCCAACCCCCGCAAGACCACGTCGATTTTCCGGCTTGGGATGGTGGACATCGTCAGGCTGCGCGAGGCGGTCCTGACCATTCCTGACGCCGTTTGGGACGCGGAGAACGATAGCAAACCCAACCGGTTCGGCGCCCTCGATGCGACGCGACACATCATCTTTCGGTTCGTGTCCAACTTTCTCGACTGGCGGCAATCCTATGAGCGGCCGCTGTGGAACAAGTGGGAACCGCTGCTCCGGCCGGTACTGGACGCGGCCACCTCACCTTACGGCTACGCGCACGGTTCCTTTCCACGGGTGATGTTGGCCCGGATGGCGCCAGGTGGCGTAATCCATCCGCACCGCGACGAAAATCCCGCGGCGAAATGGCCGCACAAAATCCACATCCCGCTCGTCACGAACGAAGCCGTGACCTTCACCGTCGATGGAACGGACCACCATTTTACAGAGGGGGAGGCGGTGGAGGTCAACAATATGGGCGTGCATTCGGTGGCGAACCGCGGTTCCACGGACCGGATCCATCTGATCTTTGAATATTACGACCTCGACCAGCCGGAGCCGGAATGGCTCGACGGGCTCCTCGCCTCCGCACGCTAGCCGCAACTCTCCTGACGCGTGGTTCGTTACCTAAGCCAAGTAACGACAATGGAGGCAAAACCATGCTTGGCACGATCCTCATCATCCTCTTGGTTCTGCTGCTAATCGGCGCACTGCCGCGCTGGGGTTACAGTAGTGGCTGGGGATACGGACCCTCGGGAATTCTCGGTCTGATCGTAATAGTGGTCGTGATCCTCCTGCTGATGGGCCGCATCTAGTCGCCGGACGTCTGCGCAAAATTCCAGGCCGCGACGGCAAGGCTCGGCACCCGCTGTGCGATCGCCCGCGCATTGGCGTGCGAGGCGGTTCCGTCGATTACGCGCTTTTTGATGCCCTGGATGATCCCGGCGAGGCGAAACAGATTGTAGGCGAAATACCAGTTGAGGTTGTGCGTGACCGCGACTCCCGAACGCTCCGAATATCGCTCGATAATCTCGTCCAGCGTTGGAATGCCGAGCGCCGCGAGATGGAGGCCGCTGAGCGCAGCGCCGCCATCCGCCGGCATCACCCATTGCATCGCAAAGTAAGAAAAATCGGCGAGCGGATCGCCAAGCGTTGCCAGTTCCCAATCGAGGATGGCGGTCAACGTGCCGTCGCCGTCGAGCATGACATTGTCGATACGGTAGTCGCCATGGACGATCGAATTGCCTGATTGCTCAGGGATCGTCTGCGGCAAGAAAGAGATGAGCCGCTCCATCTCGGGAAGATAATCGGTCTGGGAATCGCGGTACTGACGGGTCCACCGGGCTACCTGACGCTCGAAATAATTGCCCGGTCGGCCGAAGTCACCGAGATCCGCTGCTACTGCATCGATGTTGTGAAGGTCGGCGAGCGTGTCGATCAGCTGCTCGTAAATTCGCCGGCGCGTCAACGGGTCGAATTCCGGAAGTGCGCCGTCCGCATAGGCACGACCCTTTGCGACCTCCATCACGTAGAAAATCGCGCCGATGACCTGGGGGTCCTCACACAAGGAGAGGGGCCGGGGCACAGGAAATTCGAGAGGGTGCAGCGCCATGAGCAAGCGATACTCGCGGTCGACAGCGTGCGCCGACGGCAGCAATTGGCCGAACGGCTTGCGCCGGAGTACGAAATCGCCCGACGCAGCGGCAATCCGGTAGGTCGGATTGGATTGCCCGGAGGGGAATTTCGTCACGGAGAACGGTGGCTGGAATCCTTCGACGTTCGCTTCCAGCCAGTTTCCAAGCGCCTCCAGATCGAGCTGCGGTTCGCTCATCGGTGCTTCTTGAGCTCAAGCCTTGCAATGGTCCGGCGATGGACCTCATCCGGCCCGTCCGCGATCCGGAGCGTTCGGATCGCCGCATAGGAACGCGCAAGCCCGGTATCGTCGGATACACCCGCTCCGCCGAACGCTTGGATTGCATCGTCGATGACCTTCAACGCCATGAGCGGCGCGGCGACTTTGATCATCGCGATTTCGCACTGCGCCGCCTTGTTCCCGGCACGGTCCATCATGTCGGCCGCCTTCAGGCAAAGTAGTCTCGTCATTTCGATATTGATCCGTGCA
The DNA here is from genome assembly GCA_046733135.1 of Pseudomonadota bacterium. Taxonomy (GTDB): domain Bacteria; phylum Pseudomonadota; class Alphaproteobacteria; order Sphingomonadales; family Sphingomonadaceae; genus Sphingomicrobium. The sequence continues at coordinate 3,031 of JBKPON010000212.1, forward strand.
TCGGCAATGCGTTCCTCCCAGACGCCCTGCTCGGCAATCGTCTTACCGAAGGCCGTTCGCGACATGAGGCGCTCGACCATCGCGCCGAGCGCTTCTTCAGCCGCTCCGATGGTGCGCATGCAGTGGTGGATTCGCCCCGGTCCGAGCCGCCCCTGAGCGATTTCAAAGCCCCTGCCCTCACCGAGCAGCATGTTCGACGGTGGAACGTGAACGTCCTCCAGCGCGATTTCCATGTGTCCGTGGGGCGCGTCGTCGTATCCGAACACGGGCAAGTGACGCCTGATCGACAAGCCGGGCGTATCGAGCGGGACGAGGATCATCGACTGCTGCTTGTGCAGCTCGGCCTTGGCATCGGTTTTGCCCATGAGGATAGCGATCTTGCAACGCGGATCGCCGGCGCCGCTCGACCACCATTTGCGACCGTTGATGACATATGCATTGCCGCGGAGCTCGATGCGGCATTCGATATTGGTCGCGTCGGACGAGGCGACATCGGGCTCAGTCATTAAAAAGGCCGACCGGATTTCGCCGTTCATCAGCGGCCGCAGCCATTCTTCCTTCTGCTCGCGCGTGCCGTAGCGGTGCAACGCCTCCATGTTGCCCGTATCGGGCGCGGAGCAATTGAACACTTCCGCCGACCATAGAATGCGCCCCATCTCCTCGGCGCAGAAAGCATATTGCAGGTTGGTAAGAGCCGGTCCCTCGAACTTGAAGCTGTCGTCTACGGGCTCGGCGCCATGCGACGGCGGCATGAACAGGTTCCACAGCCCTTCGGCGCGGGCTCTCGTCTTCAGCTCCTCGATAATCGGCAGGATTTTCCAGCGATCGCCGTCGCTCTGCTCCACCGCATAATCGGAGGTGCGCGGACGGACATGCTCGTCCATGAAGGCTCGCACGCGGTCGCGCCACTCGGTTTCCGCCGGGCCAAGGCTGAAATCCATCTTCGCCGCCTATCAGTGCAGCCGGGCAACGGCAATTTCAGGCCGCGACCAGCTCAGCGAACTTCTCAAGGTCGATGTTGCCGCCCGAAACCACGCAGACGGTTGGCCCCTCCCCCGCCTGACCGGTCAGTGCCGCGGCCAGCGACAGTGCACCGGCACCCTCCGCGATTGTCCGCGTCTTCTCGGCAATAAGGCGCATCGCGTCACTGGTCTGCTCCAGCGTCACGGTGATCGTGCCGTCAGTGACTGGGCGCATCCGCTGCCACATCCGTTCGGTGACGCTTTTTCCGCCTGC
>JBKPON010000213.1:0-3807 GCA_046733135.1 Pseudomonadota bacterium
CTTGAAACATTCCTGATTCTTTCCGGCTTGGAGCAATAAAAAACCCGCCGAGCGAAGGCTTGGCGGGTAGGAGGCTGGTGAGTTGGAGCTTTTTACGCGCGCGTCAGCTCGTCCCAACCTCCGTTCGATAATAATAGCGGGCCGCCGCGGTCGAAGCGGCGCGGATCCGTGACGAGGCGAGCAAACGTACCATCAGCCGTCCCTTATCCGAGTTCGACCCTGAACGTCCACTGTGCCGCCCGGTTTCCATACATTCACAAATCGCGGAGCCGTTTCGCTCATCGTCACCAGCACCGGCAAGACGGCGAGCGCGACGAAGGCGATCATGAGTCCGGGCACGGGCGGCCAGTTCGTGCGGTGGATCAACAATTGCGACAGATAGGGCGTGAGCCCCCCGAAGACCGCGGTCGCCGTGGTTGCTCCTAGCGCCAAGCCGGTGAGACGCCCTTCACCGCGGAACTGTTCGGCGGTGGCGACGGCTCCGACGGCGCTGACTCCGCCCGCGACCATTGCCAAGACCACTGCTCCGAGAAGAGCTTCCGCGATTGAACCGGCGGCCATCAGCGAGAACATGGTGATCGGGAGCACGGCGCTTGCAAGACACACGCCCGTCAGCACTGCCTTGCGCCCGAATCGGTCGGATGCGGCGCCGATGAACGGAGTGATGGCGATGACCATCGCCGCCGCCAGCGTGGAAAGCCACAGCGAGTCGCGCTCGGACATCGATCCGACGCTGGTCAGGAAGGCCGGCACATAGGTGATCCCCACATAATAAGTGATCGATCCCAATGCGGAGATGGCGAAGCCGCGCAGAATGCCCGCGCGATGCTCGCCGAGGGCGTGGCGTAACGGACTGGGCGGGATCGTCCCTTCCGACCGTTGCCGTTCGAAATCCGGCGATTCGTGCATCATCGAACGAGCGATCCAGACGCTTCCGGCGATCGCGGCCCCGAACAGGAAGGGGATGCGCCAGCCCCACGCCTCGAGCCCCGCTTCGCTGACGAGACTCACGGTGAGCGCCGACAGGCCGACGGCAAGAAGCCCTCCGACTTCGCTCGCCGCGGCGGCGAAAGAGGTTACCAGGCCCCGCCGATGGGGCGCCGCACCTTCGAGCAGATAGGCGACGACCCCCGTATATTCGCCGCCCACCGCGAATCCCATCACGCAACGGAGCAGAAGGAGCAGCCATCCCGCTGTCGGGCCGATGTGCGCCCGAGTGGGAAGCAATGCGATCGCAAGCATCGCGGCGGTCATTACCGCCACCGATAAAAGCAAGGTTCGCCGGCGGCCGTATCGGTCCCCGACATGGCCGAAGAAGATCGCGCCCAGAGGCCGCATCAGATAGGCGACCGCGAAACCCGCCAAAGCGATGATCAGCGACTCTTCCCCGCCGCCGAAGAAGACACGCGACAATACCGTGGCGAAATAGAGGTAGAGCGTAAAATCGTACCATTCGACGACGGTCGAAAAGGCTGCGATTGCCGTCGAGCTGCGCGAGACCCGAAGGTTGCCGGCGCGCACCGGGATGGCGGCGACCGGGGGTTCAACCACCCGCCAGCTCGTTGATTTTCAGCGCCAGCTCGCGGTCGCGGTCCGTCACTCCGCCCGCACTATGCGTCGTCAACCGGAAGTCGATCCTGTTCCACACGTTGGTGAACTCCGGATGATGATCGACCTTCTCCGAATGCAGCGCAACCCGCGCCAGGAATGCGAACGCCTCGCTGAAATCCTTGAACTTCAGTGTGCGTACCAGAGCCTTACCGCCTTCTTCCAAACTCCAGCCTTCAGGTACTTCCATCGGATCCTCCGGCTTGAAATGCCGCGCTGCTGAGCGCAGTTGAGCCGCGAAGGAGTAATAATCATGGCCACCTCAGTCGAGGAAAAGACCGTCCTCGGGCTCGAGAATCCGATGGGCACCGACGGTTTCGAGTTCGTCGAATATACGGCGCCGGATATTGAGCTCCTCCGCTCGCTATTCACCAAAATGGGCTTCCCCGAGGTGGCGCGACACAAGAGCAAGAACGTGACCTTGCACAAGCAGGGCGACTGTAACTTCATCATCAATGCTGAGCCCGGGAGCTATGCCGAGGAATATGCCGAAGCGCATGGTCCATCCGCCTGCGCCATGGCCTTCAGGGTCAAGGACGCGAAGGCTGCGCACGATCGGGCGATCCGCCTCGGGGCAACGAACGTCGAAGTGAAGGTCGGCGACGGGGAGCTGAACATCCCGGCCATCGAGGGGATCGGCGCCTCGCGCCTCTTCTTCGTCGATCATTATGGGGAGAAAGGATCGATCTATGAGGTCGATTTCGACTTCCACCCCGATTGGCGGCAGCGGATGGCCGACGCGGATTCGAAGCTCACCTACATCGACCACCTGACGCACAACGTGAATCGCGGGCGGATGTCGGTGTGGGCCGACTTCTACGAGCGGCTCTTCAACTTCCGCGAGATCCGCTACTTCGACATCGAGGGGAAGCAGACCGGGCTGTTCTCCAAGGCGATGACCTCACCCTGCGGCAAGATCCGCATTCCCCTCAACGAGAGCCAGGACGACAAAAGCCAGATCGAGGAGTTCCTGCGCGAATATAAGGGCGAGGGCATCCAGCACATCGCGCTCGGAACTTCCGACATCTACGAGTCAGTCGACATCCTCCGCGGCCGCGGAATTCCCTTTCAGGACACGCCGGACACCTATTACGAGCTGCTTCCCGAACGGATCAAAGGCCATGAGGAGAACCTCACCGAGCTCGAAAAACGCCACATCCTGATGGACGGCGCACCGACTGAAGGTCAGGGCTTGTTGCTGCAGATCTTCACTCAGAACGTAATCGGTCCGATCTTCTTCGAGATCATCCAGCGCAAGGGCAACGAAGGCTTCGGCGAAGGCAATTTCAAGGCGCTGTTCGAGTCCATCGAGCTCGACCAGATGCGGCGCGGGGTGATCTGAGGGGAATGACCGAAGCTTACATTTGCGATTATGTTCGCACTCCCATCGGCCGCTATGCGGGCGCGCTCAGCTCCGTCCGCGCCGACGACCTCGCGGCCATTCCGATCCGCGCGCTGATCGACCGCAATCCAAACGTCGACTGGGCCGAGCTCGACGACGTGATCCTCGGCTGCGCCAATCAGGCGGGAGAGGACAATCGCAACCTCGCGCGAATGGCCGGACTGCTTGCAGGTTTGCCCGACAGCTCGGGCGGAGTGACCCTCAACCGCCTCTGCGGCTCGGGGTTGGACGCGGCCGCGATGGCGGCCCGGGCCATCCGCGGCGGCGAATCCGAGCTGATCATCGCCGGCGGAAGTGAAAGCATGAGCCGGGCGCCGTTCGTCATGCCTAAGGCGACATCGGCGTTCGATCGCAATGCCGAGCTCTACGACACGACGATCGGCTGGCGGTTCGTCAACCCGAAGATGAAGTCGGCTTATGGCGACGACACCATGCCGAGCACCGGCGAAAATGTCGCGCAGGAGTTCCAGGTCAGCCGCGAAGACCAGGACGCGTTTGCTGTGCGCAGTCAGGAAAAGGCCGCGAGGGCGCAGGCGGACGGTCGTCTCGCCGCGGAAATCGTCGCGGTTGAGATCCCGCAGCGTAAGGGCGATCCCGTCATCGTCGATCGCGACGAGCATCCACGCCAAACCACGATCGAAACGCTCGCCAAGCTGAAGCCGATCGTCCGTCCGGACGGGACGGTGACGGCCGGCAATGCGTCCGGCGTCAACGATGGCTCGGCAGCGATCCTCATCGCCAGCGAAAATGCGGTCAAGCGCAATGGGCTGACGCCACGAGCTCGCGTGCTCGGGGCC
>JBKPON010000214.1:0-16418 GCA_046733135.1 Pseudomonadota bacterium
CTCGCTTATTCGGCAGCGCGGATCGGCGGCCTGGCGATCTTCTTCGTCGGACTCGCGATCATTTACACGAACCTCCTCCGTGAGGGCGGGTGGCCGCAAGTCGGCGCGGTCGTCGCCATCTTGGGAGTCCTGGATGCGTTGTTCGCTCCACGCACGTTGAAGAAGCTGTGGGATCAGCAGGACAAGGAGAAATGAAGCGCTTCTGGAAAAGCGTCGAGGTCGAACGCGAGGGTGAGGAGTGGGACGTGCGCCTCGATGGTCGTCCGGTCCGGACTCCGGCTCGAGTGCCGCTCGTCGTTCCGGCCAAAGCGTTGGCCGAAGCGATCGCAGGAGAATGGCGAGGCGTGGAGGAGGTGATCGACCCGCGGACAATGCCGCTCACCGGTATGGCCAATGCGGCGATCGATCGTGTCGCGCCCGACCGCGAGGCATTTGCCGGCGGGCTCGCGCGCTACGCTGAAGCAGACCTGGCTTGCTATCGAAGCAGCTGGCCGCCCGAGCTGGTGAAGCGGCAGGCGGATGCCTGGGATGTGCTGCTGGCCTGGGCGCGGCGGAGATATGACGTCGATTTTTCGACGACGTCCGGCCTGACGCATGTGTCTCAACCGCTGGCGACGGTGGAACGGCTGGCTCATGCGGTGGCGACGTTGGGCACGTTCCAACTCGCCGGGCTCTTCCCCCTGGTCACGATTGGCGGTTCGCTGATTGCGGCGCTTGCCGTCCTCGAAAAGGCCGTCACGCCGGAGCAGGGGTGGGAGGCGGTCACAATCGACGAACGATGGCAGCTCGAGCAATGGGGCACCGACGTCGAAGCCGAGGCGACGCTGGAGAACCGCGAGCGCGACTTCCTCGCCGCCGCGCAGTTTCTGGAGTTGCTCGACGCTTAATGTTGCGGACCGATCAGCTCCCGGACGAACGGACCCAGCTCCGCGTGGCGCGCCTTCTTGAGCCGTTCTGCTGCGATGATTGACCTTACTTGCTGGAGGCACTCCCCCGCTTCCTTGTTGATCAGCACGTACTGATATTCCGCCCAGTGGCTGATTTCTTCGGTTGCTCGATTCATTCGGTCGCCAATGACCTCCGCCGAGTCGGTGCCCCGCTCACTCAAGCGCCGTTCGAGTTCCTCCATTGAAGGGGGAAGCAGGAAGATCGTGACCAGATGCTCCTTAAAATCGGGCTCGAGCTGTCGAGCGCCCTGCCAATCGATGTCGAAAAGAATGTCGTGTCCTTTGCGCAGCGCATCCTTCACCGGCGCCTTCGGCGTTCCATAGCGATGGCCGAAGACGTGGGCCCATTCCACGAAGTCTCCGGCCTCAATCATCCGATCGAACTCCGCATCGTCGACGAAATGGTAATCGACCCCCTCGACCTCGCCCGGCCGCCGCGGGCGAGTCGTTGCCGAAATCGACATTGTCACGTCGGAGTCGGCGTCCAGCAACATCCGCGAGATAGTGGTCTTGCCGGCACCGGACGGAGACGAGAGGACGATCAGGAGGCCGCGCCGCTGGCGGGCAGGCTGGTCGAACGAAGGGTCCATGTCCGCTCTTGCTTCGGTCCAACCGTGGCCGTCAAGCGACGGTCTGCCGCAGTGCACAAAATTGCCCTTGAAATTGTGCATTGCAGTGCGTATTGTGCACTGCAACAAATTCAGAGGATATTTTTAAAATGGCAGACGAAACCCAGGTTCAGGCGAAAACGGCAGCCGAGGCTCCGGCCAAGGTCGCAGAAGTGGTCGCCGAGACCATGGATAGGGTCGTTCAGGAGAGCGCGAAAGTCGCCAAGCGCGAGCGCGCAACGACTGCTCGCCGGGCGAAGCGCGCTGCCCAGAAGAGTGCACTGAAGACCGCGACCCGCAAGACCGGTCGTCGCAAGACCCGTAACGCCGCGCGGAAGACCACCGCCGCGACCCAGAAAAGGATTGAAACCGTGACCAACACCAATTTCTTCAACGGCTTCGAAGCCGTTCCGGCTTTCGCGCCCTTCCAGGCGCTGTTCACCGAGGCGAACGGCCGTAGCCAGGAACTCGCCAAGAAGACCCAGAAGGTCGCCGAGGAGCTCGCCGATCTCGCCCGCGCTAATGTTGAGGCGGTGGTCGAGGCCAGTCGCGTTGCCGCCGAGGGCGCCCGCGCCATCGGCCAGGACGTTGTCGCGTCGAGCCGTGAAGGCGTTGAGCAGGCCGCTGACGCGATTCGCTCGCTTGCCGAAGCGAAGTCGCCGACCGAATATCTCCAGCTTCAGGGCGAGTTCGCCCGCGCCTCGTTCGACCGTGCGGTCGCCGAGAGCTCGAAGCTGACCGAATCGCTGGTGAAGCTCGCCGGCGAGGCGTTCCAGCCGCTTTCGAATCGCGCCACGGCCAATGCCGAGCGCTTCAATACGCTCGTTGCCTGACCCTCTCCCCTCCTAGTCTAGGCAACGGTCTTGGCGGTCGCTCTACGGAGCGGCCGCCATTTTTTTAAGGCGAAGCTGCTAGTGCCGCCTTGCGGGCTCTTCGGAGCTTGCCATATTTTATGAGTGGAAATGAGTGAGCGTCTAATCTGGATGGCGACCGGGCCGGAGGGCGGCGACGGCCTCGAGGAGATCGAGACCGGCGTAGCGACGCGTACCCGGCCCAAGACGAAGAAGCCGTCCAATTATAAAGTCCTGATGCTCAACGACGACTATACTCCGATGGAGTTCGTGGTGCTGGTGTTGCAGCGCTTCTTCTCGATGAGCATCGAAGATGCGACCCGGGTGATGCTGCAGGTTCACCAGCAGGGCGTCGCGATCTGCGGCGTGTTCACCTATGAAGTGGCCGAGACCAAGGTCACGCAGGTCATCGACTTCGCGCGCGAGAACCAGCACCCGCTGCAATGCACGTTGGAGAAGGCTTAGCCTGGTTCCTCCATAGCGTGGCGGGGAGGAACTGTTGCGCGACGCCGCGCCTCCGCTAAAGCGCGCCGGTGGACAGCATCTGGATCAAGGGCGGGAACCGACTGAAGGGCGAAATCCCGATCAGCGGCGCGAAGAATGCGGCATTGACGCTCATGCCGTGCGCGCTCCTTACCGAAGAGAAGCTAACGCTCAGCAACCTGCCGCGGCTCGCCGATGTCGACACCTTCAGCCATTTGCTCAACCAGCTTGGCGTATCGACCAGCGTCGCGGGAGTGAAGAAGGGAGAATTCGGGCGTCGGATGACGCTCCACGCGAAGGAGATCGCGTCCAGCGTCGCGCCCTATGACATGGTGCGCAAAATGCGGGCCTCCGTGCTGGTGCTCGGCCCGATGCTGGCGCGCATGGGGGAAGCAACCGTGTCGCTGCCTGGCGGTTGCGCCATCGGTGACCGCCCCATCGACCTTCACTTGAAGGCGCTCGAATGCCTCGGGGCAGAGATCGAGATCGCTGCCGGCTATGTGAAGGCGAGCGCGCCGAAAGGCCGGTTGCCCGGCGGCGACTTCAGCTTCCCCGTCGTATCGGTGGGCGCGACCGAGAATGCGGTGATGGCCGCAGTGCTCGCCAAGGGCAAAACCCAATTGTTCAACGCCGCGCGCGAGCCGGAGATCGTCGACCTTTGCAACCTGCTGGTCGCGATGGGCGCGAAAATCAGCGGCATCGGCTCATCGCACCTTATCATTCACGGTGTCGAGGCGCTCCACGGCACGGATTATGAAGTCATGCCGGACAGGATCGAAGCCGGCAGCTACGCCTGCGCTGCCGGGCTGACCGGAGGCTCGCTCGACCTCATCGGAGCCCGGCCCGACGATATGAAGGCGACCCTGAACGCGCTGGCGCAGACGGGCTTGATCATCGAATTCCACAACCGCGGGATCCGCGTAAGCGCCAACGGAGGTCTCAAGCCGCTGGCGCTCTCGACGTCACCCTTCCCCGGCTTCGCCACGGACATGCAGGCGCAGTTTATGGCGATGCTGTGCCTCGCGCAGGGCGACAGCTTCCTCGAAGAGACGATCTTCGAAAACCGCTACATGCACGTTCCCGAACTTCGCCGCATGGGGGGGGACGTCGATATCCACGGCCGCTCCGCCATCGTTCGCGGGGTGGAGAAACTAACCGGCGCCAGCGTGATGGCGACGGACTTGCGTGCGTCGATGAGCCTCGTTCTCGCCGGGCTTGCGGCGGAAGGCGAAACGGAAGTGCTGCGTGTCTACCACCTCGATCGCGGGTACGAACGCCTCGAGGAAAAGCTCTCCGCCGTCGGTGCGACGATCGAGCGGCGAAGCGGCGGCTAGAGCTTCTTCATGAAGCGCATGCTGGTGCGCTCGTAGCCCAAGTGGCGATAGAAAGCGTGTGTGGCCATACGCCGGTCGTTGCTGGTGACTTCGACCATCCGGCAGCCCGCCTTGCGCAGCCGCTTCTCTGCCTCTTCCACGAGCATTTTCCCGATTCCACGCCCCTGCGCTTCCTCGGCCACCACGAGCACGTTGATGCGCCCTACAGGAGCCGGGCGGTGGACAGCGACCATTTTGTGGATGCCAATGAGGGCGACGACCTTTTTCTCAACTGTGGCGACGAGTGGCGATTCTCCCGTTTTCGCGAGTTTGGCGATGTTCTTGCGGACGGATTTCTCGTCAATCGGATGGCCAAGGAATTCGATCAGCTTCACTAGGATTTTTGAATCTGACGGCTTTGCGTCGCGGATCTTCGGTTTTGGCGGTTCCGGTGGTGGAGCGGGTTTCGCCGGCGCCGCTGGCTTTGCCTTTGCGGCAGGCTTCGCCCTTGCTTCCGCTGGCGCCTCCGCGTCGTTCGCGGCCGCCCGCGCCTTCTTCGCCGTCGCCTTACGCTTGCGCGGCAGCACCGCGACGCCGAGCGAAGCGCCCCAGTCCTTGGCGCCGAGGTTGCGGAGATAATGCTCGACTTCCTCGGGTTTCGCTACGGGACCTTTCTCGTCCATTCCGAACACGGGCTTGCCCGCCTTGTCGGTCAACCCGACCTTGCCGAACCGGCGCTTGCCCGGCGTGCGGACTCGCGACCGCACCAATTTAAGGCCGCGGTTGCGCGCGGTGTCGGCCAGCTCGTCGATGCGTTCGTCGCTCACAGCGAATCGACCAGGTGCAGTACCAGGCCGACGAGTCCGCCGACCAGCGTGCCGTTGATGCGGATGTACTGGAGGTCGCGTCCGACCGCCGCTTCGAGCCGCAGGGTCACGGTGCGCGCGTCCCAGCTTCGAACGGTGTCGGAGACCAGCTTCACGATCGAATTGCCGTAGCTGGCAGACATGCCCACGACGGCCCGCCGAACGAACTGGTTGATCGCAGCACGGATGCGCGCATCGCTTTCGAGCGTATGCCCCATCGACTTCAAGATCTCCCCGAGCTTTCCGGCGAGAACCGCGTCGGGGTTGCGCGCCGCACGGATGATTGCCTCGCGGCCCTTTTGCCAGATGGCCTCGATCCACAGGCCGACCGACTTGTTGTCGAGCAATTGCTCCTTGATCGCCTCGACCCGCTCGCGCGTTTCCGGCCGGGTCTGAAGGTCGTTGGCGAGCTGCGCCAACGCTTCCTCGATCTTCATTCGGACGGGGTGTGCCGGGTCGGTCGACATTTCGACCGTCAGTTTCTTGAGGCCATCGATGATCGCGTCGGCGAGCTTGGTGTCGAGACCGGCGAGCTTCAGCACCCAGTTCGCCTTCTTGTGAACCATCTCGCGGATCAGCTGCTCGTTCGCGTCGAGCGCTCGGGCGGTCCAGCGGATCGCGGCCTCGAGCATTGGCACGTGGCGGTCCTCGTTGATCGCCGAGGCGAGCGCGTGGCCGAGTAGGGGCGAGACCTCCATCGCGCGGATGCGCGAGGAGATCGCGCCCTTGACGATTCCGCCCAGGCGCTCGTCGTCCAGGCTCTCGAAGACGTCGGCGATCAGGCGCGAGGCGCCGACCCGAATGCGCGACTGAGTCTCTTCGCCGGGGGCTTGCAGGAAGCGGCCAGCGGTGCCCGCGACGTCGATGTTCCGCATCCGCCGCGCGACCACCGATGGGATCAGGAAATTCTCCTTGAGGAAGGTGGCGAGCGCCTCGCCGATGCGATCCTTGTTCCTGGGGATGATCGCCGTATGCGGAATCGGCAGACCGAGCGGGTGGCGGAATAGAGCGGTAACTGCGAACCAGTCGGCGAGCCCACCGACCATCGCGGCCTCGGCGAAGGACTTAACGTAACTTACGCCGGGATATCGCGCTTCGAGCGCGCGGGCGATGAAGAACACCGCGGCCATCACCACGAGCAGGCCGGTCGCAACCACCTTCATGCCCTGCGTCCCCGGCTGGGCAGGATTGAAGCGCGCGAAGGCGGTGTTGGTTATCGGCCTCATGCCCGCTCAATAGCCGAGCCGGCGTTCGGGTTCACCCGGCGGCGTTCACTCGGCCGGAACGGGCTGATGCTCGCGATGGGCGTCGGCGCCGACGAAGCGGTGGAATAGCTTGCCGATGCGTGTTTCGATCGAGATAGCGATCGAGAAGTAGGACGGCACCAGGAGCAGCGTCAGAAGCGTCGAGAAGATCAGGCCGCCGATCACCGTGATACCCATGGGCTGGCGCCAGCTATTGTCGCCGCTGATCGACATTGCGGTCGGCAGCATGCCCGCGACCATGGCGACCGTCGTCATGACAATCGGCTGCGCGCGCTTATGCCCCGCCTCCCAGATCGCCTCATCCTTCGCCATGCCATGGTTCATCATCTCGACCGCGAAGTCGACGAGCAGGATCGAATTCTTCGCGACGATGCCGAACAACATCAGGATACCGATCAGCACGAACAGCGATACAGGCTGCCCCGCAATGAGCAGGGCCACTGCTGCACCGAGCGGCGCCAGGAGCAACGATCCCATATTGACGAAGGGAGCCAGGAACCGGCGGTAGAGCAGCACCAGGACCGCGAAAACCAGCAGCACGCCGGAGATCAGCGCAACCGCGAAGTTGAACAAGAGCTCGGCCTGCCACTTCTGGTTGCCGAGATTCATCTTCTGGACGCCCTGCGGCAAATTCTTGAAGCTCGGAAGCTCGTAAACCTTTGCCCAGACGTCCCCTTCGACAACTCCAGGAGCGAGATCAGCTCCGATCGTCACTCGGCGAAGCTGGTTCGAACGGTTGATGGCCGTGGGACCGGAGCCGAAGCCGATCGTTGCCACGGCCTTCAACGGAACGGACCCCCCGCTCGCCGTCGGGACGGGAAGGTTCTCGAGTGTGGCGATATCCCGACGGGCATTTTCCGACAGCGAAACGGTGATTGGAACCTGACGGTCGCTGAGGGAGAATTTGGCGCTGTTCTGCTCGATCTCGCCCAATGTCGCGATCCGGATTGTCTGGCTCAGCGCGGCCGTCGTCACGCCCAGATCGGCGGCAAGATCGAAGTGGGGTTTGATCGTGATCTCGGGCTGCGCAAGATTGCTGCCGACCCGGGGAGCGACCAAGCCCGGAATGGACTCCATCTCCTTTGCGATCCGGTTGGCAACGAGGGTCAGCTCGGCGGGATCTTCGCCGCCGAGATAAAGCATGATGTCGCGGGAATCGGCATCGGGTCCGCCACCGTTTTGACTTTGGAAGCTGACCCGCGCGTCGGGCATTGCGGCCAGCGTCGGCGCGAGGTTTCGTTCGAACTCGGTGCTGCGCAATTTGCGATGCTTCTTGAGCACGATATTCACGTGTCCTTCGCCGACGTTGATCCGTTCGAACACGCGATCGACGTTGGGATCCTTCGCGATGACCGCGGCGACGCGATCGACCACCGCTTCGGTTTCTTTGAGCGTCGTGCCTGGAGGCATGGTGATGTTTGCGCGCGAGAAATCACTATTCTGCGGCGGGAAGAAGGACTGGGGGATGTTGGCGAATAGCACGCCAGTGAGCAGCAGGGTGAAAATGCCGGCACCGACCATCGCCAGGCGATGGTCGAACATGCTCGCCCAGCCCAGTCTCACCAGCGACCGGCACCAGTCGGCAAAGTGGCCGTCAAACCCGCGAATCAGTCCCCAAAGCATCCCGGCGGCAACCATCAGCACGAAGAGGACGAGTGCGCCGAAAATGAACACACCGATGAATGCGAAGACCAGCATGACGTTGCTCGGCGCTGCATCGGGCGTCGCGCTCTGGATCATTGAGAGAACCCTGAACGCGCCGAGTGCGGCCGCGCCTACGAGCGGAACTGCGAGGTAGAGGATGCGCGCCGGGACCCGCGCGACCCGCGCACGCCTGGCTTTCGCCTTGGTCGTATCCAGACTCCAGTTGAGAACCTTGAGGTAGACGTCCATCCACTTCCATGCGGCGTGCGGCTGGACGCCATGGGAGCGCAGGAAATAGGCGGCAACGAGCGGCGTGATCATACGCGCAACGAGCAAGCTCATCAGCACCGACAGCACGACTGTGAAGCCGAACGCCTTGAAATACTGGCCAGCGATGCCCGGCATCAGCGCGACCGGGAAGAAAACGGCGACGATCGCCATCGTGGTCGCGAGCACCGCCAGGCCGATCTCGTCCGCGGCGTCGAGCGCCGCCTGGTAGCCGGACTTACCCATGCGCATGTGGCGCACGATGTTTTCGATCTCGACAATCGCATCGTCGACTAGGACGCCGGCGACGAGGCCCATCGCCATTGTCGACATGAAGTTGAGCGTGATCCCAAGCATGCTCATGAACCAGAAGGCCGGGATCGCCGACATTGGAATGGCCAATGCGGAAATGATCGTCGCGCGAATGTCGCGCAGGAAAAGGAGGACGACGAGAACCGCCAGGATGGCGCCCTCGATCAACCCCTCCATCGCCGACTTATATTGCGCCTTGGTATAATCAACCGTGGTGAACACCTCCGAGAAGTGAACCTTCGGGTTCTCCTTCTCGAGCTTGCGCATTTCCTCCCACAAGCCGTCATAGGCGGTTACTTCGGACGAGCCCTTCGCGCGCTGGATGCTGAAGGTGACCACCTGGCGCCCGTTCTGCTTGGCGATGGACCGCTGCTCGGAATTGCTGTCCTCGACCTTGCCGACGTCGGCCAACCTGACGAAGCGGCCGCCCGGCAGTGCGATCTGCGTCTGCGAAAGATCATAGGCGTCCTGTGCGTTGCCGAGCACCCGCACCGATTGCTCGGAGCCAGCGATTTCTGCCCGTCCGCCGGCACCGTTCATATTGCTCTGGCGCAGCTGTTGGTTGACCTGCGCCGCGGTGATGCCCTGGGCCTGAAGCGCCGCGGGATCGAGAATCACCCGAATCGTGCGATCGACGCCGCCCACGCGCTGCACGGCCGCTATTCCAGGAAGGCCCAGCAGACGCTTGGCAACCGTGTTGTCGATATACCAGCTAAGCTGCTCGAGCGTCATGTCGGTCGTTTGCGCACCGACGTAGGAAATCGGCTCGTTCTCCGCATCGACGCGCGTGATTTGCGGCTCGAGGATTCCTTCCGGAAGTGTGCCTCTTATCTGATCGACGGCATTGCGCACGTCGTTCACGGCGCGGTCGGTGGGCGTGCCAATCTGAAAATTCACAAACGTGAAGCTGTTGCCTTCGGTGACGTTGCTGTTGATTTCCTCAACGCCATTCACGCCGCGGATCGCCGATTCCACGCGCTGGGTGATCTGCGTTTCGATTTCATTCGGAGCAGCGCCCGGCTGGCTGACCGAGACGATCGCAGCAGGGAAATCGATGTCCGGCGCGTTATTCACCTGCATCCGCGCGAACGAAACCAAACCCGCTAGCATCAGGCCGACGAAGAGTACGATCGGCGCGACCGGATTGCGGATGCACCAGGACGAGATGTTGCGGAAATTCATGACTGTTACGCTTTCCTGGCGCTAGCGCGCTCCCTCACGCCGCGGTTTGATCTTCTGCCCAGGGTTCAGGAACGGCCCCGCAGTAAGCACGATCCTTTCGTTGCCTGACAAGCCTTGAGCAATTGTCACGCCATTGTCGCCCACCGTGCCGATCTTGATGTCGCGACGCTCCACCTCGTTCTTTCCGTTGACGATATAGACGTAATTGCCCCTGTCATCGCTGAGCACGGCGCTCTGCGGGAGCAGCGGTGCAGTGGTCGTTCCAGCAGTGATCTTCGCCTCGGCGTAACCGCCGGGGCGGATGATCGGATCGTAGGGCACGGCGATCCGCACGGCGCCGAGCCGTGATTGCGGATCGATCGCCGGGGCAACCTGCCAAACGCTGCCGGCGAAGCTGCTGTCAGCGCCCACCGGCGTCACCTGCGCCGGCATCCCGACGCGAACCAAAGCGAGATCCTGTTGCGAGAGCTGGGCCTGCATCTCCATCTGACCCGCATCCGCCAGCCGGAACAAGGCGCCCGAACCTGGGCTGACGATCTGACCGACCTCGACGCTGCGCGCGAGAATCAGGCCGGAAGCCGGCGCGGTCACGTTGAGCCGGCCAAGCTCCGCACGGCTGGCGGCGAGCCGCGCCTGAGCGACGCGGACTTGAGCGAAGGCCGCGTCCCTGCTCGCCTTCTTCGAATCGATCTCCGCCTTCGACACAAAGCCACGACCCTGAAGCGCTAGGGCCCGGTCGTAATTATTCTGCGCGAGCGCCGCATCGGCTTTGGCCGCCTGCACTTGCGCCCCAAGCTCCGCCGTCTGCTGGGCCTGCACCGAGCGATCGACAATCGCGAGCACCTGGCCCGCGTGCACCCAACTGCCGGCATCGACCAGCACGCGAACGACTCTACCGCCCTGGCCGGCGATCCCGATCGGCTGGTCGCGCTTGGCGGCGAGCGGGCCGCTGGCGATGATCACTCGCCCGACCTGGCTCCGGCCCGGCACCACGACTGTAACCGTCGGGATCTGCCCCGCACCACCGCCATTGGCGCCACCGGCAGGCTGTGCCTTGTCGCCCGCGCCGCGGCCGAGCATGATCGCCAGCGCCAGGATGGCGAGAGCGACGACCACCGCGCCGATGATCAGCCATCGGCGACGCTGGCGCGAGCGGTCGGTGACGACCAGCAAGTCGGAAGAATGGATCGAAGTTTCGCGGTTCATCATCCCTGCCCGTTTTTCGCGAATCTTGTCGTTGAACTTACGGCAGCTGTATTACCCCAATAAGTCACCGACCGCAACAGACCCGCTTGGTTTATCGTCCGCTAGCCATTTTCGACAAACAACGGCACTAGTTTCGCAAGCGCGCGTTGGCGCAGCCGAAGTGAAGGCGAGTTGAACATGCGAGCAGGGGAAAGGGCGAAAGATGCTTCAACAATACGGAATCATCGCTTGGATCATCATCGGCGGGCTGGCGGGCGGCATCGCGAAGCTGCTGATGCCTGGCCGGGACCCTGGCGGGTGCATCGTTACGATCCTCCTCGGAATCGCGGGCGCGCTGCTCGCCGGCTTCATCGGTCAGTCGGTCGGCTGGTATAAGCCGGGCGAGGGTGCCGGGTTTCTCGCCGCCATCGTGGGCGCCGCGATACTCCTGCTTATCTATCGACTGATTGCCCGGCGTCGAGCCTGAACGTTTCGCTTCCGGGCCATTCAGCAATCAGCCATGGGTCGCGGGTGAGTTAGCTCGCGACCCATCAGCAGCGAGGGGTGGAGAGATGAGAAACCTGTTTCTTGCGGTCGTGGCCCTCGGGGTCGCGGCCCCTGTTGCGGCCGGCGCGCAGCCGACGACCGTGGGCCAGGCCATTGCCGGAACCAAGCTCGACGTCAGCGCGACAGGTAAGGTGACGCGAGTGCCCGATGTCGCGATCATCAGCGCCGGAGTTGTCACCCGCGCAGCAACGGCGGTCGCCGCGATTCAGCAGAACGCCGATCGGATGGAGCGGGTTCGGGCCGCGCTCAGGCGCGCGGGAATCGAGGACCGCGACATCCAGACGAGCAACATCAACCTTAATCCGGAATATCGTTACGAGCAGAATCAGGCGCCGCAGCTCGTCGGCTATACCGCCTCTAACCAACTGAACGTCCGCTTCCGCGACATCCGCAACAGCGGCAAGATCCTGGACGCCCTGGTTGCCGAGGGAGCAAACCAGATCAACGGACCGACATTGACGATCGACAAGCCCGAAACAGCGCTCGACGAGGCTCGGAGCAAGGCTATCGCCATTGGACGTGCGCGCGCCGAACTCTATGCGCGGACGCTGGGAATGCGCGTCGTGAGGTTGCTATCGGTGAGCGAGACGGGCGGTTATCAGGTGCCCCCTCCCATGCCCGTCATGATGCGCGCAGAAATGGCGCAGAGCGCCGACACGAAGATTGAGGCGGGCGAGCAGGAGCTCGAGGTCACGCTCGCCATGAGCTTCGAGCTGCAATGATCGTCGTCCCTGCAGAGGCTGAGACGAAAAAGGCCGCGCAGATTAGCCTGCGCGGCCTTCGCACGTTCGAAAATCCGCGCGTTACTAGCGGACGGTACCTCTACGAACGAGGTTGACGATCGCAAGCAGGATCACCGCGCCGATCAGCGAATAGAGAAACGTCTCGATCGTAATTCCATTGTTCATCGAGGCGCCACCGCCGAACAGCAGACCGGCGATAAACGCGCCGACGATGCCGACAACGATGTTAAGGATGATGCCCTGCTGCGCATCGGTTCTCATGATCAGGCTCGCCAACCAGCCGCAGATCCCGCCGACGATCAGCCAGATAATGAAGTTCATGTGCGTCTCCCTCCTGTTCTCCGGCCGCCCGTCGTACTCGGTGGCCATTCCGGCATCCCAGACGCGCGATGCGCGAGGATTGTTCCGGAATCGGAAGGGTCTGTCCAGAATTATGCGAGCGGTTGGGCGATCAAAGGCGCAGAAAAGCTGGCTTGATTACCCCTCGTAACGAATCGCCTAATAACGCTGCTGGCGTTCGTATTGGTCGCGGTACTGCTTGATTCTTGTAACGCGCAAACCCGGCATGCCGCTGCGATCGACCGCGCGCTGCCAGCTGGTGAATTCCTCGAGGCTAAGCGAATAGCGCTTGCAAGCTTCGTCCACCGTGAGCAGTCCGCCAGCAACGGCGGCGACCACCTCGGCCTTGCGCCGGACGACCCAGCGCGTCGTGGCCACAGGCGGAAGCGACTCGACCGTCAGCGGCTCGCCGAGCGGGCCGATGACCTGGGCCGGACGAATCTTCTGGTTCTCGAGCATTCCGTTACACCTACTTAATCATTGCTACTGCGGTTGTCTTAAGTGCCCCGCGTTGAAAACTTTCTGAAACGCGCTGGTTAACGCCCCGGTCAATCCGCTTTACGCTCCTTTAACCCTGATTCGCCCTCGGCGAAGGCGCCGCCGATCTTCTTCATCGCCTCCCGCCAGCCGTCTCCGGCCGATAGATAGCAGGCGATCGCATTCTCCCGGTCCCTCTCCCGGAGCCCACTCGCATCGAGCAGCTCAAGGAGTTGATTCAGGCTGAGCGGCTCCTCCTTGCCGGACCGAAATTGTCTCTCGTGTCTCGCCAAAATCCCGTCCCACGGCCCTCATCTTGCGTCCAGTCTAGGCGCGAGGAGTGAAATTCGGGTAAAGATGGCCAAAGAGAGTTCCAATGAGGATTGACTTTGAGCTTGGCCGCCCTTCGGGCGATGCCTGTCCCGAGCTGCCGCCGCAGGTGGGCGGCCGAAGGGCCCGGATCGTCGTCGCCATGTCGGGCGGCGTCGACAGCTCGGTCACGGCCGCGCTCGCGACCTTTACCGGAGCGGAAGTGATCGGCGTTACGCTGCAGCTGTACGACCATGGCGAGGCGGCGCGCCGTGCCGGCTCGTGCTGCGCGGGTCAGGACATTTACGACGCGAAGACCGTCGCCGACCGGCTGGGGATCGCGCACTACGTGCTCGACTATGAAAGCCGCTTCCGCAGCGGCGTCATCGACAGGTTCGTCGATGAATATGCGCATGGCCGAACGCCGATCCCCTGCGCTCTGTGCAACCAGGGCGTGAAGTTCACCGACCTGATCGCCTTTGCTGAGGAGCTGGGGGCCGACTGCCTCGCCACCGGCCATTATGTGCGGCGGGTCGTGGATCACGCCCGGGTCGAGCTCCACAAGGGCGCAGATCCTCGGCGCGATCAAAGCTATTTCCTCTACGGCACCACCCGAGAGCAGCTCGAGTTCCTGCGCTTTCCGCTCGGAGAATTGCCGAAGGGCGAGGTTCGGGCGATCGCGGCAGAAATCGGGCTCGAGGTTGCGACCAAGCCGGACAGTCAGGATATCTGCTTCGTTCCCGACGGAGATTATGCGGGACTAGTGAAGCGGATGCGCCCCGAAACCGAATCGCCAGGCGAGATCGTCGATCTCGAAGGTCGAGTGCTCGGCACCCACCGCGGGGTGGTGCACTTCACCGTCGGTCAGCGCCGCGGAATCGAAATCGGTGGCCAGCAGGAACCGCTTTACGTCGTTCGGATCGAGCCCGAGGAACAGAGGCTGGTCGTTGGGCCGCGGCAAGCCCTGGCCGTCGAGGCGATGCGGGTCACCGACTGGAACTGGATCGGCGAGGAACAGCAGGAGGTCGAGGTCAAGGTCCGCTCGCTCGCGCCGCCGGTGCCGGCCACGATCGACGGCGAGTGGCTGCGATTGGCTCACCCGGAATATGGTGTGGCACCTGGACAAGGGGCGGTCGCCTACGAGGGCACGCGTCTGCTGGGCGGCGGATGGATCGCGGAAACAGTTGCGGCCGAGCGGTTGGATGCCGCCGCCGCTTAGCGCGGGCATCCTTCTTTTCCGTCGGCGCGACGGCGTCGCCGAAGTCCTGCTGATCAAGCCCGGCGGCCCCTTCTGGCGCAACAAGGACGCGGGCGCGTGGATGATCCCGAAGGGGCTGGTCGAGCCTGGCGAAACGCCGGCGCAAGCGGCACTGCGCGAATTCGAGGAGGAAACGGGGACCAGACTCAGATCGGCGCCCTTCCCTCTGGCGAAAGTGCGGCAGGCTGGTGGCAAGTGGGTCGAAGCCTTCGCGGTCGCCGGCGACCTTGATCCCACGTCGATTCAGTCCAACGAATTCGAGCTGGAATGGCCGCCGAGGAGTGGCCAACGTCAACGCTTCCCCGAAGTCGCCGCGGCGCACTGGATGAGCCTGGCCGAAGCCCGCGAGAAAATGCTTCCGAGCCAGCTCCCCTTGCTCGATGCGCTGGCGATCAAGTTAAACGAATAAGGTTGATCGGCTGCGCTCAAGCAGCCTGGCTCTCGCTTCCGCGCGACCTTGCAAACAGGGCGGCCTCGTTCCTCCGCCGCATTCGCTCGACCACCTCGCTGGTATGGTCCGAGCCCGAGGCGTTGCAGCGGCGATGGCAGAGGCGGAGGTTGTCGAGCACCGCGCCGCCACCCTCGGGCCGCACCCGTTCGACCGCTCCGCTTTGGTCATGGCCGTCAGGAAGATCGAAGCGCACCGGCCGCCGGCATCGCGCGCAATTGTCGCCGTCGCGCGTCCGCAGCGCTGTCAGAAGCAGCCCAATCTTGCGCTCGCGCCGAAACTTCCACGGATTGAGATATTTGGTGAACGACTTAGCCGGCATGGTTAGGAACGTAGCGACAGTCCGTTTCGAAAGAGTTGCTTCGCCGAGGGCAGCTCTCACTCGAGCGGATGCAACCACCCCTCGCGATCCGCGTTTGCTACGCGTCCGAAACGGACTCACTCATGAAGGAGCAAGACATGCATCGTCTGTTGCTCGTATCGGCGGCCTCGCTGATCGCGGCGATCCCCCCCCTCCCCTTACAGGCTGCCGACAGGCCGAGCGCCGTCTCGGTCGGGGTTACCCGCTCTCATGCGGGCAACGACTTCCGCTGCGATGTCGGACGGGGTGACCGTCACGACGGGCGCCACGACCGGCGGTCGCGCGGCGACTGCACCTTTGTCGGCGGCAATCTCGGTTATCTCGACTATGGCGATTATGACGCCAACCGAGGCTTCGATCCCGACGCCTGGAACGACTGGTGGCACGAGCGTCCGTCCCGCGCTTACCCACGCTGGGTGCAGGATGCGCAGGCACGAGGGAATTGCGCGCCCGAGCGCATGTGGTGGTCGGGCAGCGGTTGGCATTGTTGAGCGGCCGAGTGCAGCGACAGGATTGCGCAGCAATCGTGGAGTAGCGCGAAGAGACCGCGAAACCGGACGGCCTGCGCGCATCAGCGCGACAGGATCGACGTCACGGGATTTACTCCCGTGACGGCTGCGCCTCTGGAGATTGGGCTTGCTTCGCTACTTTAACCGCTGCCGCCTTCGCCTTTGCCTTCGCCGCGGCGGCCTCTTCGGCCTCGCGCGCCTCACGCCGCGCCTTGGCCATTAGGTAGAGGTGATATTCATCGGGGTGCGGGTCGGTGACGAACATACTGCCGATCTCTTTGCCCTCGGCGAGCCGCTTGGCCATTTCGGCCGCGGTCGCCGCGGCGGCGAGCAGGTTCACTCCAGCATTGAAGCAACCCATCGGGCCGACGACCTGGCAGCTATTGTCCCTGGTCCGATATTCGGGCGGCTTGGGGGGTCCGCCGCTGCGCTTCTCGCGCTTCGCCTCCATGACATCGGGATTGAGCCGATAACCTTGCGGCCG
>JBKPON010000215.1:0-3819 GCA_046733135.1 Pseudomonadota bacterium
CCCTGGATCCGCGAGGGATCGATCCCGTGCTGTTGCAGCGCGCGGCGAACAGAGGGCGAAAGACGTGTTTCATTCCCGTCCCCCGGCGAAGGCCCGGATCCGGGCGCTTTGGGAGGAGCTGCGGGCCCGGCCCCGCGGGCCCCAGCCTTCGCTGGGGAGCTGAACACTGCCGTCGCATCTGGCTCGATCCGTCCCAGCACTGCCCCTGGAACCGCCTCGGCATCCGTGTCCAGAACGATCTCGGAGAGCACTCCTGCGACGGGCGCCGGCACTTCCTGGGTAACTTTATCGGTCTCGAGCTCCACCAGCGGATCGTTCTCGGCGAGTGAGTCGCCGACTTGCTTCAGCCACGAGCGGACGACGGCTTTCGTACCTTCCTGCTCCTCGGGGACAAGGACGTCGATCAAGCTCAAAACTCCACCAGCCGCTCAATCTCGGCGCGAATGCGGTCCGGGGTGGGGAGCGCCCACTCCATGAGCTTGGGATGATGCGGGCTTGGAATGTCAGGCATGGTCACTCGGGCGATCGGCGCGTCGAGATCAAGGAAAGCTTCATCCGCGACAACGGCCGCAATCTCCGCGCCGAAGCCGCCGGTCCGCAAATCCTCGTGGACGATGAGGCAGCGGCGCGTTCGCCGCACGCTGTCGAGCACCATGTCGCGGTCCCACGGCATCAGAGTGCGTAGATCGATCACGTCGGCGCTGAACCCTTCCGCTGCCGTTTCGCAGCGCGGGACCATCGCTCCCCAGGTGACGATGGTGATCCGATCGCCTTCGCGGGTCTTTTTCGCGCGACCGAACGGCAGGACATAGTCTTCGCCCGGCCAGGGCCGCCGAGCCCAGGCATCATCAAGCATTGCGCGGTGCTCGAAGAAAAGCACCGGATCGTTGCCTCGCAAACTTCCGCGAAGCAGCCCGACCGCGTCTTCGGCGTTGGACGGCACCGCGACCTTCCAGCCGGGGTTGTGCACGAACTCAACCTCATTCGTCATGCTGTGCCACGGGTCGCCGCATTTAAAGAAGCCGCCGGGCACCCGGAGTACCATCGGCGCCGCGAAACGATTGTTCGTTCGCCAGCGCATCGTCCCGCAATCGTGAATTTGCTCGGTCGCGGGCTCGGCATATTTGCGGAACTGGATCTCCGGTACGGGCATCAAGCCGGCAAGAGCCATGCCGACCGCGCGGCCTACGAT
Organism: Pseudomonadota bacterium; assembly: GCA_046733135.1. Classification (GTDB taxonomy): domain Bacteria; phylum Pseudomonadota; class Alphaproteobacteria; order Sphingomonadales; family Sphingomonadaceae; genus Sphingomicrobium. The sequence continues at coordinate 1,193 of JBKPON010000215.1, forward strand.
GCCTTCTTCGTTCAGGCTCGTGTCGAATACACGTTCGCGCCCGAACTTGTCCTGAAGCCCCAGCGTAACGGCATGAACGCCGCCCTTCGGGCCCACGTCTTCACCGAAGACGAGCATGCGGGGGTTGATTTCCAACTCCTGTTCGAGAACCCGGCGGATCGCCGTTACCATGTTGATCCGCTGGCCCGATGCTGCCGGCGCTTCCGTGGTTGGCGGCGGTTCGTATCCACTATTCCATAGGCCGCCGACCTGTTGCAGCTCGCCTTCGTAGAAGACCTGGCGTTCGACGTCTCCAGGGGAGGAGATGCCGCGCGCTTCGGCTTCTGCCACAGCGGCCTGAACCTGACAGGCGGTTTCGCGTTCGAGATCGTTCCAAACATCCTCGCCAACCCGCTTCTTCGCCGCGTAGGACTTGAGCTTAGGCAGCGGATCGCGCGCCCATTCAGCCTGAATCTCGGCCTCGGATTTATAGGCCTGCGTGTCTTGCGCGCTGTGACCTTCCAGGCGCGGCATGGTCAGTCGCAGCAATGCTGGCGCACGCTTCGTTCGAACATGCACAACGGCCTGTGCAATCAGCGTCGAGGCCTCGATCGGATCGGTGCCGTCGCCGTTGAAGATGGTCAGGCCCGAAAAGCTCGCGAGATTGGCCGCGATATCCTTGCCAGGTGTTTGATATTCCGACGGAACTGAAATTCCGTAGCCATTATCCTCAATGTAAAACAATAAGGGCAAAGTTTGCGTCGTCGCAATTGTTATTGCTGCCCAAAATCCGCCTGTTGCAGTGCTTGCGTCGCCTCCGAGCACGAGCGCGATGGCATCCAATGGGCCTTCTTTGAGCAGGGTGGATTTATATGCGATCGCTTGGGCCCAACCGGCTGCCGGCGTGTATTGCGCTCCAACCCCCCCGCACATCGGAAGAGCATGCGCACCGCCGGGATTCGGATAGTTGAACACGACCCCAATATCGCGACCGTTGGAATAGCCGCCCTCAAGACCCATTCCGGAGCCGAGCGCATCGGCGAGCGGGACGCCGAGCGCGAGCAGCAATGGCCGCGAGCGGTAATAACCGAATACCCCGTCGCCGTCCTTGAGTTGCAAACCGAGCAACACCTGAGCCATGTCGTGACCGCGGGCGGAAAATTGGTACAGGACCTTCTTGGCCGGGACGAGTTCCTGCTCTTCGATCCGGTCCATCTCGCGGCTGGTGAGCACCAGCCTCGCGACTTCGCGCCAGTCCACGTCGGCGGACACCCGGCCCGGGTCGCGGTCGGCCATGGTCAGGCGTCCAGCGCCTCGACCACGGCGGCGATAAATCGATCGATCGCCTGGTCAGCCATTCCGACGACGTTGAAGCGGCCGCTGTCCGCCATGTAGATCGCATGCAGCTCGCGGAGTTCCAGCACCTGCTCTCGTGACAGCGGCAGCATTGAGAACATCCCATATTGGCGGCCGATGAACGCAAGCCGCGGGTCCGCGGACGCAATGCGCTGGCGAACCGAATTGATCCGGTCTCGCATCGCGTCGAGCTCAATCAACCAGTCCGCGCGAAGTTGCGGGTCATCAAGGATGATGTGGACAGCCGCCGCGCCGTGATCGGGCGGCATCGACCACATCTCGCGGGCGCGCTGGAACACGTGCGCCATGGCGCGCGCGGTTGCTTCGGCCGAGCCGGTCTTGACGAACAAGGAGCCAACGCGGTCCCGATAGCAGCTGAAATTCTTGTCGCAGCTCTGCGCGATGATCACTTCGTCGCAAGCCGAAAGGATGCCGCGTAGACCCGCCGCGTCTTCCTCGAGTCCGCGCGCGAAGCCTTGGTACGCAATATCCACAAAAGGAATCAGGCCGCGCTCGGTGATGACGCGCGTCACCTCCCGCCACTGCTCGTCGCTAAGGTCCGCGCCGGTCGGGTTGTGACAACAGCCGTGGATCAGCGCGATATCGCCCGGAGCGCCGCTTTCGAGCGCCGCAATCATGTCTTCGAAGCGGATCGCCCCCTGCCCGCGCTCGTAATAAGGATATTCTTCGATAGCGAGGCGAACGGCCTCGATGATCGGCGGGTGGTTCGGCCACGTCGGCGTTCCGACGAACACCCGCGCGCCAGGATTGACGGTCGCGATCAACTCGAAGCCCAGCCGCAGCGCACCGCAGCCTCCAGGGGTCTGCACCCCGGCGATCCGCTCGTCGTTGGAATGCTCGCCGAGAAGAATGGGGCGAATCAACTCAGCGAAGCGCTTGTCGCCTGCGCTGCCGAGATAGGATTTGCTGGCCTGCGTCTCGAGGAGACGCCGCTCCGCTTCCTTCATCACCTTCAGGATCGGCGTCCTGCCCTCGCTGTCGCGGTATACGCCGACTCCGACGTCGATCTTGTCCGGCCGGGCATCCGCGTTCGCCATCGCGATCAGCGCGAGGAGCGAATCGCTCTCGACGGGCGGAAGATCGGCAAGCCCCCTTGCCTTGGCAGTCTGCGTGAGCATGGCCATGCGATTAGCGAAGTCACGCGTCGTAATCCACTGCAACTCCGTCGCCGGTGGACATCGACTGGCAGGTCAGCACATAGCTGGCGGCGACTTCGTTCGGTCAGCCCCAGGGTTTGACGGGGAGTTCCTCTGCGAAGCTCAAGAGTGGAT
>JBKPON010000216.1:0-13851 GCA_046733135.1 Pseudomonadota bacterium
GCTCGCCTTGTCGAGATCGGCGTTGACGAACTTGCCTGGAACATAAGCGACGCGCTTCACCCGCCCCGAAATCGGCGAACGATTGATGTGCACATCGAACACGCTCATGAAAATCGACACGCGCGTATATTCGCCCTCGCCGAGCCCCTCGGGGCCCCGCAGCTCGGGCGGCGGCGGCACCTTGGTAATCATCGTCACGAGGCCGTCGGCCGGCGAGACGATCAACTTGTCGCTTCGCGGCGTCGTACGCACGGGATCGCGAAAGAAAGCCGCCACCCACACCGTCAGACCCACAAGCAGCCAAGCCAATACCTGCCAGTGCAGCAGGAAGGCGAACAGAGTCACCGCACCCGCCGCCACGGCGAATTTGCGACCCTCCGGGTGGACGGACGGGAAGCGCCATTTGACCGTAGTCGTGAGCGGGCTGTTCGGCTTGTCGAGCTCGGGCATGCCGAGTGTCCTTAGTGTGGGGTCGTTCGCGGCACAACGCTGCGGTTGCGCCTGCCGAACGCGCATCCTAAGGCGCGGCCGATCCAGAAATCGCAGGAAAGCGCATGGCCAAGATCAAGGTGAAGAACCCCGTCGTCGAACTCGACGGCGACGAGATGACCCGGATCATCTGGCAATGGATCCGCGAGCGGCTGATCCAGCCCTATCTCGACATCGACCTCCTCTATTTCGACTTGTCGATCCAGAACCGCGACGCGACCGAGGATCAGGTTACGGTCGATGCGGCAAACGCGATCAAGCAGCATGGTGTCGGCGTCAAATGCGCGACCATTACGCCGGACGAGGCGCGGGTCGAGGAATTCGGCCTCAAGAAGATGTGGAAGTCGCCCAACGGAACGATCCGCAACATCCTTGGCGGCGTCATTTTCCGCGAACCAATCGTCATCGCCAACGTGCCGCGCCTGATTCCCGGCTGGACCGACCCGATCGCCGTCGGCCGCCACGCCTTTGGCGACCAGTATCGAGCGACCGACTTCCGCGTGCCCGGACCCGGCAAGCTGACCATGAAATGGAAGGGAGAGAACGGCGACGAGCTGGAATATGACGTGTTCGATTTCCCCGGCTCGGGGGTCGCAATGGGCATGTACAATCTGGATGCGTCGATCCGCGATTTCGCCCATGCCTGCTTCAATTACAGCCTGGGTCGCCATTGGCCGCTCTATCTCTCCACGAAGAATACGATCCTCAAGGCCTATGACGGGCGCTTCAAAGACATCTTCCAGGAGATTTACGACAAGGAATACAAAGCGAAGTTCGAAGCCGCTGGTATCGAATATCAGCATCGGCTGATCGACGACATGGTCGCTTCCGCCCTCAAATGGAGCGGCAACTTCGTCTGGGCCTGCAAGAATTACGACGGCGATGTCCAGTCGGATCTGGTCGCGCAGGGCTTTGGCTCGCTCGGCCTGATGACCTCAGTCCTGATGACGCCCGACGGCAAGACGATCGAGGCCGAGGCCGCGCACGGCACGGTCACCCGTCATTACCGCATGCACCAGCAGGGCAAGGCCACGTCTACCAACCCGATCGCGTCGATCTTCGCCTGGACTGGCGGTCTCAAATATCGCGGCAAGTTCGACGATACTCCGGACGTGGTTCGTTTCGCCGAGACGCTCGAGCGGGTTTGCATCGAAACGGTGGAGGGCGGCCAAATGACCAAGGATCTCGCCATCCTCGTCGGCCCCGAGCAAGCGTGGATGACGACGGAGCAATTCTTCGAAGCGATCGTGAAGAACCTCGAAGCAGCGATGGTGGAGGGAAGCGAACCCGCGACGGCATGACGTCAGTTCCTCCCTGCGGGCGAAGATCCTCAGGGAGGAGAACCATTCCCCGCAGAGGGAATGGTGGAGGGGTTAAGGACGCAGGCGCCACTTATCCGTTCACCCAGCTCGGCTTGTTCCCCTCCCCATCAGCGCGCGATAGGGAGGACGTTCATGGAAGGCGAATTCTCGACCTCCGGCTTCAGTGACGCGCTGGTGATCCTTGGCGCCGCCGGTATCGTCATTCCCGCCTTCGCCCGCATACGCATCAGCCCGATCATCGGCTTCATCCTGATCGGAATGCTGGTCGGACCATTTGGCCTCGGGGCGCTCGCTGAAGAACATAGCTGGCTGCACTACGTCACCATTTCAAACCCACACGGCATCGAGCCCTTCGCCGAGCTCGGCATCGTGCTGCTGCTGTTTTCGATCGGCCTCGAACTCTCTTTCCGCAGGCTATGGGGAATGCGCCGGCTGGTGTTCGGCGTCGGAGCGGCCCAATTGCTCGGCTCCTCGCTCATTATCGGCGGCGGCTTATACTTCATCGGTGAAAGCGCGACCGGAGCGATCGCCCTCGGGCTCGCATTGGCCTTGTCCTCCACGGCGATCGTTATTCCCCTGGTCGGCACGCAGGGGCCCGTCGGGCGCTCGGCTCTCGCCATGTTGCTCTTCGAGGATCTGGCGCTGGTACCGATCGTCTTCTTGCTCGGGGCGATGGGTCCGGTGGCCGGAGCAAGCGGTGTCGGCTCGCTCCTCGGAACGCTGTTGCTGGGCGGCGTGACGGCTGTGGCGATGCTGTTCCTTGGACGGCTATTGCTGACCCGCCTGTTCGCGCAGGCGGCCCGGACCAAAAGTCCCGAACTCTTCCTTTCGGTCTGCTTGCTCGTGGTGATCGTCGCCAGCCTCATAACCTCGGCCATCGGCTTCTCGGCCGTGCTCGGCGCCCTGATCGCCGGGATCGTCATCGCCGAAACTGAATATCGCGGCGAAGTCGAAGTGATCACCGCTCCATTCCGAGGGTTGGGACTTGGGATTTTTCTGATCACGGTCGGCATGAGCGTGGACGTGATGGTGGTGCTTGCCGGCTGGCAGACCCTGCTCATTGCGCTGGTCTCGGTGCTCCTGGCGAAGGCGGTGATCACCGCGGTGTTGCTGCGGATGGGCGGAGCCAAAACGGCGGTCGCCGCAGAGGCGGGAGTGTTGATGGCGTCTCCATCGGAAACCACGTTGATCGTGCTCGGATCGGCGACGGTGGCGCAGCTCGTGAGCCGGGACACGGCCACGTTCTGGCAGATCGTCACGGCCATTGGGCTCACCGTCACCCCGCTCCTAGCCAAGCTTGGGCGGGCCGCCGGGAGCAGATTCGCCGGCCGTTCGATGGCCGATCAGATGGACGCCTCGCTCGAAACCGCCGAACTGGGGCAGGTCGTGATCCTCGGGTTCGGCCGCGTGGGGCGCATGGTCGCCGAAATGCTCCAGGCACACGGCAAGGATTATCTTGCGATCGATGCCGACGCTGACGCCGTCGGCGCCTCGCGGAAAGACGGCTATGACGTGCTCTTCGGCGATGTTGCTCATGCTGACCTGATCGACCGCCTGCGCGACCGGCAGCCGAGCGCTCTCATCCTCACGATGGACAATCCCGTGCTGGTCATTCGCTTGGCGCGGCAGCTGCGACGAGCCTTTCCCGATCTGCCGATCATTGCCCGCGCCCGCGACACCGGCCAGGCAGCGGAACTCTACAAGGCGGGCGTCACCGACGCCGTGCCGGAGACGCTTGAAGCTTCCCTGCAGCTCGCGGAAGCCGCGCTTGTCGACCTTGGAGTGCCGATGGGCCGTGTGATCGCCTCGATCCACGAGAAACGCGATGAACTCAGGGCCGAGATCAAGACCGAGGCCGAACTTGAGGAGCAGCCGCGGCTGGGTCGGAGACGCCTGCGGGACGCCGAAAATTCCTCCCCGGCACGGGGAGGTGGCAGCACGTAGTGCCGACGGAAAGGGTTGGCACAATGTTGACGGGTACCGGCGTAACGATTGGGAGAGATGCCGCGCGCGATGAGACGCGGAACGGGCTCATGAACCAAGGATATCGGACGATCCGGATTTCCGCCCGCGCCATCCTTGGAGACCTGAACGCTGTGCTCGAGTTCGTTCTTGCGGAGTGCCAACCCTCCACCATCCTCCGGATGGTCCCACTCGCCGTGCCGGGGAGGAATTCTAAGCCGCCACCTTCTCCAGCGCGCCCTTGACGGCTTCGAGTGCCTCCTGAGCCTTTGAGCCGTCCGGGCCGCCCCCCTGCGCCATGTCGGGGCGACCACCGCCGCCCTGCCCGCCCAATGTCGCCACTGCAGCTTTGACCAGGTCGACCGCGCTAACCTGGGCCGAAAGATCGTCGGTGACTCCCACGGCGACGCTCGCTCTGCCTTCATTCACGGCCACCAACGCGCCGATGCCGGAGCCGAGGCGCTTCTTCATCTCGTCAACAGCCGCTCGTAGCCCCTTTGGATCGAAGCCTTTTACGACCTGACCTAGGAATTTATGGCCGTTGACCTCTTCGGGCGCCGGGCCTTCGGATTTTGCCGCGCCACCGCCCATCGCAAGCTGCTTCTTCGCGTCTGCGAGCTCCCGCTCGAGGCGCTTTCGCTCTTCGACGAGCGTCGCAACTCGCGTCGGGACTTCATCTGGCGCGCTTTTGAGGGTCGCCGCAGCTTCACGCAGCTTCGAATCGCGCTCGCTCAGCCACCGGCGTGCAGCCTCACCTGTGAGCGCTTCGATGCGCCGGACGCCGGCTGCGACCGCGCTCTCGGAAATAATTTTCAAGAGTTGGATGTCGCCGAGAGCGCGGACATGGGTGCCGCCGCAGAGTTCGACCGAATAATCGCCTTCATCGAAGCGCCCCATCGAGAGCACCCGCACCTCATCGCCATATTTCTCGCCGAACAAAGCCATCGCTCCCGCGGAGATCGCTTCGTCGGGAGTCATCAGCCGGGTCGTCACCGGCTCGTTCGAGCGGATCTGCGCGTTCACGTCGGCTTCGACCGCGTCGATCTCCTCGCGGGTCAACGCTTTCGGATGGGAGAAGTCGAAGCGGAAATAGTCCGGAGCGACGAGGCTGCCCTTTTGCGTCACATGCGTGCCGAGAAGGCGGCGCAGCGCCGCATGGAGCAAGTGCGTCGCGCTGTGGTTCGCGCGGACACGGTCGCGTCTCTCGGCATCGACGATCTGATGGACGGTCTCGCCGACCGACAGCTCGCCTTTGACTACCTTCGTTCGCAGCACATGAAGCTTGCCGAGCGGCTTGGAAGTATCCTCAACTTCCCCACTGAAGCCTTTGAGAGTAGACAGTTTTCCAGTGTCACCAATCTGTCCGCCGCTCTCGCCGTAAAAGGGCGTCTGATTGAGCAGGATGTCGACGGATTGGCCGATCTCCGCATTTTCGACCCGAGCCCCATCCTTGACGATCGCCAGCACAACGCCTTCGCCCTGGTCGCCCGAATAACCCGTGAATTCGGTCGCTCCATATTCCTCGGCAAGGTCGAACCAAATGTCCTCGCTCGCCTTTGAACCGGACCCCTTCCAAGCGGCGCGCGCCTTGGCCTTTTGCTCGGCCATTGCCGAATCGAAGCCCGCCCGGTCGACTTCGAGCCCGCGCGCGCGCAGCGCATCCTCGGTAAGGTCGTAAGGAAAACCATAGGTATCGTAGAGCTTGAACGCCGTTTCTCCGGAGAGCGTGCCCCCCTTGGAAAGATCCGTCGTCGCCTCGTCGAGCAGCTTGAGGCCCGTCGCAAGCGTCTGGCGGAAGCGCACTTCCTCCTGCTGCAGCGTGGCCTCGATCAGCGGCTGTGCGCGGACCAGCTCCGGATAGGCCGCGCCCATCTCGGCGACCAGCTCCGGCACCAGGCGCCACATCAGCGGCTCTTTGGCCCCGAGCAAATGCGCATGGCGCATCGCGCGCCGCATGATTCGCCGGAGCACGTAACCTCTACCCTCGTTCGCCGGCAGCACGCCGTCGGCAACCAGGAAGCCCGCTGCCCGGAGGTGATCGGCGATCACTCGGTGACTCGCCTGGCTCTCGCCCTCGGCCTTGGTCTTCGTCAGCTCCTCGCTGGCGTGAATGAGGGCGCGAAACATATCCGTATCGTAATTGTCGTGGACGCCCTGAAGCACCGCGGCGATCCGCTCGAGACCCAGGCCCGTGTCGATGCTCTTGCTCGGCAGCTCGGATACGATCTCGTTCGCCGACTGCTCGTATTGCATGAAGACGAGGTTCCAGATTTCGACGAAGCGATCGCCGTCCTCGTCCGGGCTACCGGGAGGCCCGCCCGGAAGGTGATCGCCGTGGTCGTAGAAGATCTCCGAGCAGGGCCCGCAGGGCCCATCGTCCCCCATTGCCCAGAAATTATCCTTGGTTGGGATGCGGATGATACGGCTTTCCGGGAGGCCGGAGATCCGCTTCCACAGGTCGAAAGCCTCGTCGTCGGTGTGATAAACCGTCGCGGTCAGGCGGTCTGGGTCGAGACCCCATTCCTTCGTGATCAGGTTCCACGCCAATTCGATCGCACGGTCCTTGAAATAATCGCCAAACGAGAAATTCCCGAGCATTTCGAAGAAGGTGTGGTGGCGTGCGGTGTAGCCGACATTGTCGAGGTCATTGTGCTTGCCGCCCGCCCGCACGCATTTCTGCGCGCTCGTAGCCGTCGAGTAAGACCGCGTTTCGAGCCCGGTGAACACGTTCTTGAACGGCACCATGCCGGCGTTCACGAACATCAAGGTCGGGTCGTTCTGCGGCACAAGCGGCGCCGACGGCACCCGCGCGTGACCGTTCCTCTCGAAATAATCGAGGAAGGAGCGGCGGATGTCGTTCGTCGAGGTCATGAAGCGCATGTAAATGCGCTGCTGCAGTGCGGCAAGGATCGCGCCTTTCCGCCGACTGCTGTTTTGGCTAGGCGGGGATTGTAGACACAGCGGTCTTCAGGGGATTGCTTCGTGGTCCGGTCCTTGATGAGCCTTACCGAGATCGTGAACCTCAAGAGCGTGGTGATTAGCGCGCTAGCGGTCCTGTCGACCTGGCTGTCGCTGAAGCTGGGAATCAAGGCCGATTTCCCGTTGACGCTGATCGCCACTGCGATCGTCTTCCCGCTCGTTTTCTCGATCAGCACCGCCTACACGCGACGCGAAAAGGCCCTCGAGGAATATGGGGCGCTCAAGGCGAGTGGACGCGCCCTCTATCTCGCTTCCCGCGATTGGACCTCCCAGCCAGACGAGAAGCGGGACGCCGAACTGAAATCCGCGCTCTACGAGCTTCTCAGCGCCACTCGGGACATGTTCAAACGACCTGTCACGGAAAGTCCGCGATACGAGGGGCGCGTCTACACTGCTTTTGGTCGTTTATCCCATTTCGTCAAGGAGATGCGGGCGGCGCATCTGGCACCGACCGAATGCTCGCGGCTCAATCAATATATCGGCCGAATGATCACGGCATTCGAGAATACCAGGAACATCTATGAGTACCGAACGCCGCGCACCCTACGAGCGTTCAGCGAGTTCTTCATCATCTTGCTGCCAATCCTCTACGGGCCCTATTTCGCCTTCCAGGCCGTCGAGTTCAGCCGCGAGCTTTTCTACGTCATGCCGATCCTCTTCGCGCTGATCCTGGTCGGCCTGGCGAACATCCAGGACCATCTCGAAAATCCCTTCGATCAGATCGGCGAAGACGATGTCGCAATCGATCCGGACAAGTTCGCGGCGTCGCTCGATACAGAGGTGACGGCGACTGCCTCCTCCCGCTAGACGGGGCTGCATGGCGAAGCGGTCCCGATCGAACATTCCCCACTATAAGCGACGGCGCCCGCGCTCGATTCCTCGGCGCATCGTCGGCTGGATCCTCAAGCTGATCGTCGCCTTCGTCCTGATCTCGATCCTCTGGGTGCTCGCCTACCGCTTCATCAATCCGCCGATCACCTTCACGATGATCGGCGACCTTGTGGCCGGCAGAGGATCGCACAGGGAGTGGATGCCGATCGAGAAAATCGACCGCGACATGGTTCGCGCGTCGATCGCGGCGGAGGATAGCAAGTTCTGCATGCACCACGGCTTCGACTTCGAAGCCATTGAAGATGCAATGAAACGTAATGCTTCGGGCGGACGGATTCGTGGTGGATCGACGATCAGTCAGCAGACCGCGAAGAACGCATTCCTGTGGCAGGGCGGCGGCTACGCCCGCAAGGGCGTCGAGGCCTGGTTTACCTTCCTCATTGAACACCTTTGGGGAAAGCAGCGGATCATGGAGGTTTATCTCAACCTCGCCGAGACCGGTATCGGGACCTATGGTGTGAACGCCGGATCCCAGCGCTACTTCGGCCATGACTCGAGTGCGATGAGCGCGACCGAGGCGGCCCGCATCGCGGCCGTTCTCCCGCTGCCCAAGGAACGCGGGGCGGTAGCTCCTAAGGGGTTCACTCGACGCTACGGCAACACGATCGCAGCGCGCATCGGTCTCGTGGGACGCGATGGTCTCGACGCTTGCGTGTACAAGGGGATCACGGCGCCGGCGAATAAGGCACCCCCGACCGTGACCAAGCAGCCGCGGCCGTTGCCGGGTGAGGAATATGAGAGTCCCAAGCCGCTGCCGCCCCTCGAGAATGTGGTCAGCGAGCTTCCGTCTGAGACTAGCGAGCCGGCGAATCTGCCGGAATCGGTGACTGAAGCACCCACCAACGAGACTGACATTGCACCTCCCCCAACGCAGCCGCAAGAAACTGCGAACGAACTCTAGGAAAGCGCGCCGGCTTCGTGGGTTATTGGCCTCGCACGAGGAACGCGGCCCCTCCCCCGATTGTTGAAACGGCAATTCGGACAAGGAGGAGTAGCAATGCCCACTCGCACCCAAAGGCGTTCGTCGAATCGCAGCAGCTCGAACCGATCAAACGAGGGTGAGACACGCACCCGGACCAGCGCAAAGCGGAGCGCATTTTCATGGGGCGAGAGTGCCGGGCCGCTCTTTGGCGCCGCGCTTGCTGGCGCGGCGATCGGCTTTGCCGCGAACTTCGGGCGCAAGGCGCTCATGCAGGGACTCGAGGCGCAGGCCGGCGATTGGGATGAGATCCTCGCGAACGAGCACGATTTGGCGTTCGCCATCTTCGACAAAATGCTCGCGACGGACGAGACGCAGACGTTCAAGCGCAAGATGCTCTTGATGAAGTTGACCTACGCGCTCGACAAGCATGCGCACGCGGAGGAGATGATCGTTTATCCGGCGCTACGCGAAGCAAACGAGGCGGGTGATGCCGATGGGCTCGAAAGCGAGCACGGCTACGTCAAGACCTTCCTGTATGAGCTCGGCCAGATGGAGCCGGACGCAAGGGGTTGGCTGGAGAAGGTCCGGCAATTCCGTGACCTCGTCCGCGAGCATGCCCACATGGAGGAAGAGCAGGTGTTTCCGCGCTTTAAGAACGAGCTGACCGCCGAGCAGAACGACAGGATCACAGGGCTCGTGAACCGCGACGGGTTCTGGATGTCCTAGCCGACGAGAGCGAGCTTCGGCGGCCCTTGGACCGCGAGGTCCACTGTTCCCTCGCCGGCGATGCGTTCGATACGGGAGGCGAGCTCTTCGTCAAGTGCATAGTCGCGACCCACGAGAACCAGCGCCTCGCCACCCGATGAGACCGGCACCAAGCAGTGAACCAGGCCGTTGCTGCCGCGCGCACCGACTAGTTCGGCCGCGAGACGCGAAACGACCGTGGCGTCGCTGACGCGCACCGTCATCTGCAGTCGCGTTTGCTTGGCGAGCGCCTCGATCGGCTGGAAGCGCTTGACGGTCAACCGCGGCGCTTCGTCTCCCGCCCGGCGATCGAGTTCGACGGTGAGCATTCCACAGCCGCTGGCCTTCGCCGCGGCCTCCAATGCCGTGCACGGCTCCTCGTCGAACACCGTCGCTTCGAACTGACCGGACCGATCGGAGAGGGTGGCGACCATGTAGCGACGGCCCTTAGCCGACACGCGCCAGCGAACGCCTTCGGCAAGCGCAGCCATCGTCGCGCTCGACCGTTCCCCCTCGGCGAGGCGGATTTCCGCAAGCTCAGCGAACGTCCGCACTTTATGTGCTGCGAGCAGGTGTTTTTGGGCATCGACTGGGTGGGCGGAGAAGTAAAAGCCAAATGCTTCCCGCTCTGCGGCCATCCTTTGAGCAATCGACCAGGAGACTTCGCGCGGCAGCCGAATTGGCGGAAGCTCTTCGGCGCTCGCGCCGAAGAGTCCAGCCTGCCCGCTCTCCCGCTGATCGTGGGCGCTTGCGGCATGGGCGAGGATGATCTCGGCCGCTGCGTAGACGGCCGCGCGCTCCGGCTTGACGCTGTCGAAGGCACCCGCACCCGCAAGGCTCTCCAGCTGTCGACGATTGAGCAAGCGCGGATCGATGCGAGTGGCAAAATCCTCGAGGCTCTTGAATGGGCCGCCACGATCACGTTCTTCGACGAGCGCTTCCATCGCTTTTTCGCCAACACCCTTAAGTGCACCCAAGGCGTAGCGAACGGCACCCTTCTCGACCGTGAAGTGCGCCTGGCTGGCGTTAATATCCGGCGGGAGATATTCGATCTCGCCGCGACGCATATCCTCAACAAAAACACCGAGCTTGTCCGTTAGGGCCATGTCGAAGCTCATCGACGCGGCATAAAATTCCGCACCGTGGTGTGTCTTCAGCCAAGCGGTCTGGTAGGCGATCAGCGCATAGGCCGCGGCATGGCTCTTATTGAAACCGTAGCCGGCGAACTTGTCTATCGTGTCAAACAGCTCATTCGCTTTGGCGGCGGAGATTTGGTTGTGACTGGCGCAGCCCTCGACGAAGCGGGCACGCTGAGCATCCATTTCCGATTTGATTTTCTTGCCCATCGCGCGGCGCAGCAGGTCGGCCTCGCCCAGTGAGTAGCCGGCAAGAATTTGCGCGGCCTGCATCACCTGTTCCTGATAGACGAAGATGCCGTAGGTCTCGGCGAGTATGCCTTCAAGCAATGGATGCGGATATTCGATTGTCGCGCGACCGTTCTTCCGGTCGCCGAACATTGGAATATTGTCCATCGGACCAGGCCGATAGAGCGCCACGAGCGCAATGATGTCGCCGAAGTTCGTCGGCCGGATGGCCGCCAGGGTTCGGCGCATGCCTTCGGATTCCAGCTGGAACACGCCGACGGCGTCGCCGCGTTGAATCAACTCATAGACGGCCGGGTCGTCCCATGGCAGCGCTGAGAAATCGACTTCGATGCCTTGTTCCGCCAGCAGACGCTGGCCCTCCTTGAGCACCGAAAGCGTCTTGAGGCCGAGGAAGTCGAATTTCACCAATCCCGCCGCCTCGACATATTTCATGTCGAATTGCGTGACCGGCATGTCGGACCGCGGGTCACGGTAGAGGGGCACCAACTCGTCCAGCGGCCGGTCGCCGATCACCACACCGGCAGCATGGGTCGAGGCGTGGCGTGGCAGCCCTTCCAGCTTCATGGCCAGGTCGAACAGCCGCTTGACGTCGGCATGATCACGATATTCCGCGGCGAGCTCGGAAACGCCGTTCAGCGACCGCTCCAGGGTCCACGGGTCCGTAGGATGGTTCGGGATCAGCTTGGCGAGACGGTCGACGTGGCCGTAGCTCATCTGAAGGACCCGACCCGTATCCTTGAGCACGGCACGCGCCTTCAACCGCCCGAAAGTTATGATCTGGGCGACGCGATCACGACCGTACTTTCCCTGGACGTAGGCGATTACTTTGTCTCGGTGCGTTTCGCAGAAGTCGATGTCGAAGTCGGGCATCGACACGCGCTCGGGGTTGAGGAAGCGTTCGAACAGCAAATTGAGCGCGATCGGATCGAGATCGGTGACGGTGAGCGCCCACGCGACGACGGAGCCTGCACCCGAACCGCGGCCCGGTCCCACCGGGATGTCGTTCGCCTTGGCCCATTTGATGAAGTCGGCGACGATCAAGAAGTACCCGGCGAAGCCCATCCCGATGATGATGTCGAGTTCATATTCGAGGCGTTCGAAATAGGGCTGCTGCTCCTCCGCGCCGCGGTCCTTCAGGCGATCTGCCAGTCCCCCGCGCGCGTCGCGGCGCAGCTGCTCGTCCTCATCGCTGCCGAGGCGTGGCAGAATTGGCTTGCGCTTGGGCGCGGCGACGGCGCAGCGCCGAGCGACCACCGACGTATTGTCCAGCGCCTCCGGCAGGTCAGCGAACAGCTCGGCCATCACTGCGCCGTCTTTGAGCCATGCGTCGGGCGACGACGTCACCCGATCGGCCGTTTCGACATAGGCCGAATTGGCAATGCATAGCATTGCATCATGAGCCGGATGGAAGGCCGGGTCGGTGTATGCTGCGAGATTGGTCGCGACCAGTGGCAGATTGCGCCTGAACGCGAGCTCTATCAACGCTTCTTCCGCGGCTCCTTCGATCGGATCGTTCCTTCGGGCGATCTCGATGTACAGCCGGTCAGGAAACAGCATTTGTAGCGAGTCGAGATAGGCCTCCGGCTTATCCCGTTGCCCCTCGGCAATCAGCCGGGCCAGCGCACCGTCCGAACCAGCGGTAAGTGCGATCAGTCCCTCGCTCAATCCTTCTAGCGTGTCGAAAGAGACGTGCGGATCGAGTTCCAGCGGCCGGTCGAGATGAGCCGAGGAGACCAACTTGCATAGGTTGGCGTATCCAAGATCGTCCTTGGCGAGCAGCACCAGCCAGTCGATTCTGCCGTCTCCGCCAATCTCCGGCGGCCGAGCCACACCAAGGAGCGCCCCGATGATCGGCTGCACCCCCTTGGCGATGCAGGCATCGGTAAACGGCATCGCACCATAGAGCCCGTTGCGATCGGTTAGCGCCACGGCGGGAAAACCCAGCAGCGCCGCTCGCTCAGCGATGGTCTTGGGCTCCATCGCGCCTTCGAGCATGGAATAGGACGACAGAACGCGAAGCGGAACGTAGGGCTGACTCACCCCTTCACTATGAGAATTTCGTTCGCGGTGGGAAGTCGGAAGCCACCCCTTTTCCACAATTAGTTGGGCGGTTTGGAAGCGCTCTTCCTGTAAGTGAAATCGAAATTTGGAGACCAGGTGGCACCAAAATCCTCGGATTGCTCTCCGAATTGTCGAACGGAGCCATCGGGGTTGCGCGAGTAGGTCATGCGAATGATCGCATCCTTGCCCGGGCCATTCACGCCTTTCCAATCACCGACAAGGACCATTCTCCCTTCGACCAGTGCGCCGTCGAACGTTACTCGGCCATTTTGCGAATCCTGCCAGGTCTGATGCCAGCGTCTGTCCGCGGGATCATACATGTTGAGGCTGCCGCCATCACTCTTCGAAAGCGGCATCCAGTTTTCCCGGATGGTGCAGCCGGAGTAGATCTTCTCAACCAGGCTGTGCGCGACAAGCGTGTCTTTTCCGCTGAGATAGACGTCCCAATAACCCACCCAAAAATCGAATTGTCGATGCTCCGGCGCACCGCAAGCCGGTTTAGGGGAAGCGGTCTGGCTGAACGCCTTCGAGCTTTCGAAGCCGCTCGCGAGAAGCACGATCAGACACGCCACACTCGATCGTTGCACGGATTGGCCCTTTCGTTAGCCAGGAAGGTACGAATAGAACCACAGCAGTGACGATGCGGCAAGCTCTCAGCGGGGCGCCTGCCAACGGCCTTCCATGATGTCGCGAATCTCCCGCATGCGGCCGAGATAGGCTTCAGCAATGCACTGCGTATCCCGGCACCGCTCGCGATAGCCGAAAAAGCGGGCGCGGGTCTGCTCGAGCAAGGTGCGTTCCTCCGGCGACGCTGACGCCAGCGCCTGCCGGTATTGAGTGGTCATGTTCAGATCGAGTTCCGACAGGCCCGAATCCGAGCAGACTGCAATCTCGCCGCGCGAACGAGCACGCGAACAGTCGAAGCTCGGTCGGCCCGGAGAGGTACTCGGTGGCCCAGGTTGGACGTTCGCCGATTCCGACGCGGCGACGTTCCCTTGGTCTGCCTCCGAAGCGTCTTCGCTGGCCTCTGGCGCAGTCTGTGTCGGCTCAACGATCCGCACGAGCCTTGAAAGGGGAGCGACGATCGCGTCAGCAC
>JBKPON010000217.1:0-13831 GCA_046733135.1 Pseudomonadota bacterium
CCGCTCCGCCTCCGTCGGACGCTCCGCCGACCGACGTCCAGGCCAACCCTTCGGGTCCGGTCGAGGCGCAGCCGACGCCGTCCACTTCGGCGCAAGGCGCTCCGGTTCAAAGCGGCAATGACATCATCGTCACTGGCACACGTATTCCGCAGCCGAACCTTACGTCTGCAGCTCCGGTCACGGTGCTGAGCAACCAGGACGTGAAGCTGACGGGTACGACCCGCGTCGAGGATCTGCTCAACCAGCTGCCGTCGGCAGCGTCTAGCCAATCGTCGGGACTTTCGAACTCGGCCACAGGTACCGCGGAAATCGACCTTCGCTACCTCGGCTCGAAACGTACCCTGACCTTGGTCAACGGTCGCCGTCTTACCCCGGGCGATCCCAACGGTATTACGCAGGCGGCCGATATCAACATCATCCCCGCCTCGCTGATCAAGCGGGTCGAAGTGCTGACTGGTGGTGCATCGTCGGTCTATGGTGCGGACGCGGTCGCCGGCGTCGTCAACTTCATCATGGATACCAACTTCACCGGTATCCGCTTCGACGGCCAATACAGCTTCTACCAGCATGACAACAGTGATCCGTTCGTCGCGAATTGCGTCACTGGGGCGGGGGCTGTCTGCACGGGAATCGGTGCCGGCGGCGCCGTACATATGAGTGACATGCTCAACGCTCGTGGCTATGGCTTCCCCCGCGGCAGCGTTGCGGATGGCGGCACGTTCGATGGCACCGTGTCGATCGGTGCGGCGTTCGACGACAATCGCGGACATGCGATCGCTTATTTCGGTTATCGGAAGATCAAGCCCATCCTGCAGGGCCGTCGCGACTATAGCGCCTGCGTCCTTCAGAACTCGACTGCCGGCAATCCGCAGTGTGGCGGTTCCGCAACCTCAAATCCGGGTAACGCTTTCATCTTCACGCCGAATACCAGCACATCGACCATCGCGGCACTCGGACCGGGAACGATCGCCGTCGGCGCGCAGAACATCTACAATTTCGGCCCGCTCAATTATTTCCAGCGTCCCGACGAGCGGTACATCGCGGGCGGCTTCGCCGATTACGAGATAACCCCGGCCTTGAAGCCGTATCTCGAGTTCATGTTCATGGACGATCACACGCTGGCGCAGATCGCTCCGTCGGGTGACTTTGGCAACACGTTCGTCGTCAACTGCGACAATCCGCTGATGAGTGCAGAGCAGCACAGTGTGATCTGCAACGACAGCAACTTGATCAACGGCTTCCTCGGCAGTTTCCCGCTTGCGGCGGGCGCGCCATACAATCCCAATCCGGGCGCGCCGCCGATCGACTTCTTCGATCCGCTAACGGGAGCGACGCACAACAACGCCTACTTCAATCTTCTTCGCCGAAATACGGAAGGCGGTCCGCGCATCTCCGATCTGAAGCATATCAGCTATCGCGGCGTGCTCGGCATGCGCGGCGACCTCGGCAAGGTCTGGTCGTACGATTCCTACTTCCAATACGGCAAGGTCAACTACACCCAGGTCTACAAGAACGAATTCTCGACGGCCCGGTTGGTCCGTGCGCTGGATGTCGTCGACAACCCGAACACTCCGGAAGTCGACCCCATCTGCCGCGCGGTCCTGAGTGGCGTTGATCCGGCTTGCGTGCCTTACGACGTCTTCGGCCCCAACGGTCCGTCAGCAGCGTCGATCAACTACCTCAACGTCTTCGGCGTCATCGATGGTCAAACCTCGGAGCAGATTGCGAATGTCAACTTCACCGGCGCGCTCGGCGAGATGGGCATCCAGACGCCCTGGTCAGACGAGGGCATCGGAGTGAACGTCGGTGCGGAATATCGCAAGGAGTCGCTGACGCTCAATCCTGACCAAGAGTTTCAAACTGGCGATCTTACCGGGCAGGGCGCTCCGACGCTACCGGTCAATGGCAACTTCCGCGTGCTCGAGCTGTTCGCGGAGACTCAGCTGCCGATCATCCGCCATTCGTTCATCGACGAATTCTCGATCGGCGCCGGCTACCGCAAATCCTGGTACAAGCTCTCGAACGGCCGCAAGTACGACACGGATACCTATAAGATCTCGGCCGAGCTCGCGCCGATCGCGGACGTCCGCTTCCGCGGGTCGTACAACCGCGCCGTCCGCGCGCCGAACATCGTCGAATTGTTCGCGCCGCAATTCGTCGGTCTCGACGGCAGCAACGACCCCTGCGCGCATCTCATCACAGCTGATGATTTCGGCTGTATTGCGCAGGGTCTAGTGGTTGGCCAAAGTCCGGCAGCCAATCCTGCGGGTCAGTATAATGGGCTGCTCGGCGGCAACCCGGACCTGAATCCTGAAAAGGCGACGACCAAGACGGTCGGCGTGGTGCTCCAGCCGCGCTTCATCCCGCGGTTCTCGTTCACTGTCGACTATTGGAACATCGACCTCAAGGACGCCATTCAGGGGTTCGGCGCGGACGCTATCGTTAAGAATTGCGTCAATCACACGACTGCGACATCGGTCGCTCCGTCCTGCCTCCTCGTCCGCCGCAACCCGGCCGGGTCACTGTGGCTCACATCAACGGGATTCATCGTCGATCTCCCAAGCAATTCGGGTCAGATCAAGACGGACGGAATCGACGTCAGCAGCACCTATAGTCATCGCCTCGGCGGCCTCGGCAATTTGTCGGCGAACTTCATCGGCACCTGGCTGCATAAATACAAAGTCGACAACGGCCTCGAAGGGGGAGTCTACGAGTGCGCGGGTCTGTACGGCCCAGTTTGCTCCGGTGCGGTCGTCGCCAGCTCGTCGCCGATGCCAAAGTGGCGGCACAAGGCGCGCATCGGGCTGCAGATGCCGAACGGTATCGGCGTATCGCTGCAATGGCGTCATATCGGCAAGGTCAAGGCGGAAACGCTCGACGACGCCGAAACCTTACATAGTGACGCTCATTTCGATCCGGGCCTTCACGTCAAGGCGTTCAACTATTTCGACCTCGCGTCGACAATCACCATCGGCGATCACTACAATTTCCGGATCGGCGTCAACAATCTGTTTGACAAGCGCCCGCCGTTCACAACGGGCGGTAGCGCCGCCGTTGACGGCACGAATCTGTGCCCAACCGGGACCTGCAACGGCAACACCTATCCCGGCGCCTGGGACGCGCTCGGCCGTTACATCTACGCGGGGGCCACTCTCAACTTCTAGCGAACAGAGTGGCAGGCAAGGAGCGGCGGCGAGTTCCCCCCTCGTCGCCGTTCCTTTTGGCGTCGGGCTGCAGCTTGTTTGATAGTACGAAGCGTACTATACATGGTTGCGATGTTTGATGGTTTCAGTTTTCCCTGCCGGATTGGGTCACGCAACCGGCCGATCACAATTTTGATCGCTGGACCCGCCCGGCACGTGTGTGACGTACTGGACCTTCGATTTCCTCGATGATCTCGAGGGTTTCGGCGCCTGACGCACGCGGTGGAAAGGGACACGAGGCACATACTTCCCCGCCTCGTGTCCCCTTTTCCGGGACGGTCCATCTTTTCCGCCGCCGCAACCCGTCGAAGGGTCGTGCCAATGCAAGGCGGTACCGCGCCTGTGCTGCTCCATTCCTGATCGCGGCACTCTGCGCTGCGGCAGCGCCCGGCCAGTCGACCTACCATCTCATCCCGGGCGTCGTTCCGCTCGACAAAGGGCCAGATGGGAACACCATCATTCTCGACGCGCCAAACGGCCTCATCGTGATCGACACCGGCCGCCATCCTGCGCACGCCCAAGCCATCCTCGATTACGCCAAGGAGCGAAGAAAGCCCATCGCCGCAGTCATCAATACTCACTGGCATCTGGACCACACCACGGGAAATTGGGACATCCGCCAGGCTTTCCCAAAGGTCGATGTCTACGCCAGCGGGGCACTGGAAGGTGCGCTCGCCACCTTTCTCAAGCAGGGGCGCGCCCGAACCGAGGAGATTCTAGCCAATCCCAAGACGTCTCAAGACCAACGCGATGAAATTCTGCGTGGGCGCGGCGTGATCGATCATCCCGAACGGATCCGGCCGAACCATGTGATCCGAGCATCCGGGCGCATGGTGATTGCTGGACGGCCCCTCGACGTACGGCTGTCCCAATTTGCCGCGAGCGAGGGCGACGTTTGGGTGTACGACCCGAAGGCGCGTCTTGTGATCGCGGGCGATCTTGTGGTCGGGCTTGTTCCATTCCTGGATACGGCTTGCGCAAAAGGTTGGGCGAGGGCCCTCGGCGAAATTGCAAATACGCCGTTTCGAACCCTGATCCCGGGCCATGGGGAGCCCATGACTCGATCCGATTTCTTCCGTTGGCGGCGGGCATATGACGCGCTGTTGTCCTGCGCCCGAAGCGATGTTTCGCAAGCCGCGTGCACCGCCGGCTGGCGTCAGCACGCCGCCAGATTCATCGACGCAGCGCATAAGCAATATGTCGACGAAGCCCTGGGCTATTACATTAAGGAGCGTCTGCGCGCTCCCGAACAACAGGTGCGCTACTGCCATCCGCTGAAAGCGGCCACCTGACCACCATGTGTTCGAATTGCAACATTGGCATTCGAAAGTGCGACTCGAACTAAACTGATCGTTGCGCGAGCGTCCGACTTCCCTAAGCAGTACGAAACGAACTACTGCCGTCATGAACGGCGGCTTAAACGCGTTCAGCTGAGGGGTTCCTTACATGTCCATGCGCTCGATTGGTCGAATCAACGCTATCCTCCTGTCCAGTGCTTCGTTCGCGGCAGCGGCGGCAACACCCGCGCTCGCGCAGCAGACCCAGGCCGATCAAGCGCCGCCCGAGGCGCTTCAGACGGAGCAGGCGGTCGAATCGGGCCAGCCAGACTGCAACGTTCCCCCCGGAACGCCCCTACCGACCGGGTGCGCCCCACAGGTGACCGAAGGGGCGATCACCGTTACGGGGTCGCGGATTCGCCGTCCCAATCTTGATTCACCATTGCCGGTCACTTCGGTCGGCGGTCAGGAATTCTTCCAGACCGGCAACGTGTCCATCGGCGACAAGCTTGCTGAGGTCCCATCGATCCGCTCGAGCTTCACACAGTCGAACTCGACGCGCGGCCTCGGCATCGCGGCCATCAACCTCCTCGACCTTCGCGGCCTCGGCATCCTCCGCACACTGGTTCTGGTCAATGGCCGCCGGCACGTCGGCGGCGACGTTTTGCTCACCGGAGTCAGCGTCGACGTCAACACGATCCCCACGGACATGATCGAGCGCGTCGACGTCGTGACGGGCGGCAACTCGGCAGTGTACGGCTCGGACGCGATCGCGGGCGTCGTCAACTTCGTCCTCAAGCAGGACTATGACGGCATCATGCTCCGTGGGCAGGGCGGTCAGAGCAAATATGGCGACGCGGATGCTTATTTCCTGAGCGCCCTCCTCGGCAAAAACTTCGCTGGCGGGCGCGGGAACATCGCGGTGAACCTCGAATATGCCCGGCGTGACCAGGCGTGGGGCGCCGATCGCGACTGGTTCCGCCAATCCTATGCAATCGGCGATAGCGACCCGCCCAATGCCCCCGACGGAAGCGACGGGCTCCCCGATCTCATCCGCAATCCCGATTTCCGATCCTCCACGTTCAACAACACCGGAAATATCCGATTCGGCGGCCCCGGCACCTCACTCGCCTGCGGCCTCGATCCACAGGGCAACCCCTACACTTGCCCCTTCATCTTCCAGCCCAATGGTGACCTAGTGCCGCAGACCGGCACCCGCATCGGCCTCGGGCCCAATGGACAATTCGTTGGCGGCAACGGCGAGGGCTTTTTCGAGGGTCACCAGATCCAGATCACCCCGCAACTCGACCGCTACAACGTCAATGCCATCGGACATTTTGAGGTTACGCCCGCGCTGGTGCCGTTCTTCGAGGCGAAATTCTCGCGCACCGACAGCTCGGGTACCGGTGCAAACGGTCCGGCGTTCCTGGCGGCCGGCAACGCTTTCGGCGATCCGTTCCAAGTCTGCCCGCTTTTCGGACCGGAGCTATGCTCGGCGACCAACTTCTACAATCGCGAACTCATCAGCATCAACAATCCATTCCTCACGCCGCAAGCGCGGCAGACGATCATCGATCAGCGAGCCTTGGCGGGATTGGGAACAACAGACGCCACTCGGGTCGGAATTCAGATGGGTTTGCTCGGCCTCGGCAATCGTGTTGAGGACGCGCGTCGCGACACCTTCCGGATTGTGGGGGGCCTCCGCGGCGACATCGGCAGCAGCTGGAACTACGAAATTTCATTGAACTACGGCCAACTCAAGGAGAAGACGAAGGTCCTCGGCAACCTCGACAAGCAACGGATGCTGCTCGCGATGGATGCCGTGCGGGATCCCGCGACGGGTCAAATCGTCTGCCGTTCCCAGATCGATCCTTCGGCAGCCTTTGGTGTTGGCCCCTGGGTTTACGGGACCGATCCGAACGCGGACGCGCGGCTGGCGAACGACGTTGCGCAGTGCGTCCCTGTCAATGTGCTCGGCGGCACCTTCAACGATGCTCAGAAGAACTATTTGCTGCTCGACACAACCTCGAAGGGAAAGACGACGCAGTTCGACGCCCTCGCCTTCATTTCCGGCGACTCGTCGAAATGGTTCGAGCTTCCGGGCGGTCCGATCGGCGTCGTGTTCGGTGCCGAATATCGCACGGCCAACCTGTTCTACCAGCAGAACCGTGACGTCGAGCTGGGATACACATTCTACAATGCGATCCCGACGTTCGAGGCGCCCAAGATGAAGATCAAGGAAGCGTTCGGTGAAATCCGGCTTCCAATCGTCAAGGACCTGCCCCTACTCAACGAGTTCGAAATTGCGGGCGCGGCCCGCGTCTCCGACTACAATCTCGGAAATACTGGAACGGTCTGGGCCTACAATGGCAACGTCGTATGGTCGCCGATCAAAGGCTTGAGGTTCCGGGGCAATTATGCCCGCGCCGTTCGTGCACCGAACCAGGTCGAGCTCTTCACGCCGTTTGGCCAGAATTTCTCGCTCATCACCGATCCGTGCGATGTCAACCAGGTCGGGGCGGGCAGCGAATTTCGCGCGGCGAACTGTGTGGCTGGTGGAGTGCCTGCGGGCAGTCCGATCAGCTATGTGTCGTCGCTGTTCTTCCTCAGCGGGGGCAATCCGAATCTGGAAGCGGAGAAATCGGACAGCATTACGGTCGGCGGAGTGGTGACGCCGGCCTTCCTGCCCGGCTTCTCAGCCTCCGTCGATTATTATGCAATCAAGGTGAAGAACGTCATCCAGGCGCTTCCGGCGCAGCAGATCATCGACACCTGCTACGACCTGCCCAGCATCGACAATCCCTTCTGCGCACTCTTCACGCGCGGCGGGGCAGGGGGCGGCCATGACGGCGTTCCGTTCGGAATCATCGACAACTCTCTCCACCAGAGCCCGGTGAATTTCGCCAAGCTGAAGACCCGAGGCCTCGACGTGGAGGTCGCCTATCGCCACCGGCTAGGGAACATCGGCCGGATCGACACGCGGCTGACCTGGACCCACATCTTCGAGCTGACGAACTTCGTCGACCCGACGAACCCGGCCTTCGGCGACCGCATTCTCTCCGAGCTCGGCGATCCCCAGGACCGGTTCAACTGGAACACGTCGCTGCAAACGGGCCGGTTCACGATCGGCTATCAGATGCGCTACATCGGCAAGCAGATCACGTTCGATGAAGCCCGCGGCCTGGGCGAATATGAGGACTTCTTCCCGTTCGAAGGCCGCGATCCGCAAAATACGGATTTGTTCGCCAAGACATGGGTGAATGCGCGCTTCTATCACGACGTTCGCGTCGCCATGGACGTCGGGCCCAAATACAACTTTTACGTAGGCGTCGACAATCTCACGAACACCAAGCCGCCGTTCGCCGTGACCGGCCTCGGGGTCAATTCGGGCATCTTCGACACCATCGGCCGCTTCTACTACGCGGGCGTTTCGGCGAAATTCTAAGGCAAGGGAGGTCGGACGGCACGGTCCGGCCTCTCATTCACAGCAGGACCCCTTGCGTTGCCACGCGTCGCGCTGCAACGCGGCCTTCATGTCCAGGTCAAGGGATGCGCACGCAGTCGTCGACCAGCTCTCTTCCATTTACGAAGAATCGGTCAGCAATCTGCGCGAGGCGCTGTCTGCCTATGTCCGCGACCGGGCCGCACCTGATCGCGAAGCGAGGATTAAGGGCTGCTTCGCCTACCCCGAGCTGAGAATCGACTATACAGGCAAGCTCCCGCGCCCGCTCCTCTCGCGAGCTTTCGCTCGCGTCAATCAGCCAGGCACCTACGCCACAAGCGTCGCTCGACCCGACCTGTTTCGCGATTATCTCGTCGAGCAGCTCGACCATCTCGTCCACGATTACGATGTCGACGTTTCGGTCGGCCCTTCGGCAAGCGAAATCCCCTACCCCTATGTCCTCGAGAACAGCGGAATCGAAATCGGGGACATCGCGACCTCCGAACTGTCGCGCCACTTCCCTTCCAACGAGCTGCTCCACATCGGCGACGAGATCGCCGACGGTGTCTGGGTCGGCACGGGCTCGGACGTGCGGCCGTTGGCCTTGTTCGACGGGCCACGCACCGACTTCAGCCTTGCGAGGCTGAGGCATTATACGGGCACGTCGCCGGAGCATTTTCAGCATTTCGTGCTGTTCACCAACTATGTCCGTTACGTCGACGAGTTCGTCGGCGTCGCGATCGACTCGTTGCGGCGGCAGGACTCGCGATTCCGCACATTGTCGGTGCCCGGCGCCGTCTACGAACGCGGCGAGTTGGAAGGTGCGGAGGCGCAGATCGCCGCCGGCCAGTGGCGGCGCCACCAGATGCCCGCCTATCATCTGATGGCCGAGGGTCGGACC
Organism: Pseudomonadota bacterium; assembly: GCA_046733135.1. Lineage (GTDB taxonomy): Bacteria > Pseudomonadota > Alphaproteobacteria > Sphingomonadales > Sphingomonadaceae > Sphingomicrobium. Next base: position 8,824 of record JBKPON010000217.1, read on the forward strand.
GGCATCACGTTGGTCAACATCGGTGTCGGCCCGTCCAACGCGAAAACGATTTGCGACCATATCGCGGTGCTAAGGCCGGAAGTGTGGTTGATGATCGGTCATTGCGGCGGACTTCGGCCCAGCCAGACGATCGGCGACTATGTCCTCGCGCATGCCTATCTGCGCGACGATCATGTGCTCGATGACGTGCTCCCGCCGGAAATCCCGCTGCCGGCGATCGCCGAAGTGCAGAATGCCCTGTTCGATGCCGCGCTCTCCGTTACTGGCGAGGACGAGGACAGCGTCAAGCAGCGCCTTCGCACTGGTACGGTGGTCACGACCGACGACCGCAACTGGGAGCTGCTTTTTTCGGCCTCCGCGCTGCGCTTTAACCAGAGCCGGGCGGTGGCGATCGACATGGAATCGGCGACGGTCGCCGCGCAAGGCTACCGTTTCCGAGTGCCTTACGGCACTTTGCTTTGCGTCTCCGACAAGCCGCTGCACGGCGAGCTAAAGCTCCCTGGTCAGGCCAATGCCTTCTACGAACGAGCGATCAGCCAGCATCTCAGGATCGGTATCGAGGCGCTGAATCTGCTCCAGCGCGAAGGCGACGATCTCCACAGCCGCAAGCTCCGGAGCTTCGACGAGCCGCCCCTGCGCTGATCATGCGATAGCAGTGAACTAACTGTTCGCCATCACGTAGGAGTCGACGTTCTTGTCGACCGGTTTCACGCCGGTGAGATTCTCCGCGGAGAAGCGCGCGAATTCGACGGCGAGAGAATGGCGCAATTCCAGGTTGGCGTGCCGGCGGAAATCGCTGAGGCCCTGTCGCTCCTCCTCGGCCATATGATCGCCATTTGCCTTGTTCACCGCCGCCACCGCTTCGAACCATTCCGCCGAGCCGACGTCCTTCGTATCGACATTGGCGGCCGTATCGCGGATTTCGTTGTGATCCTTGATGGCGTCGCGCGTCTCTTCCACCGGGCTCTCTTTGTCGGCGCCGCGGCCGGTCTTCAGCAGCTCTGGATAGAAGAAGCGCTCCTCAGCCTCGGCATGCGTGTCGAGGAGCGCCCGGAGACGTGACCAAACTGCACTGAGTGCGGCAGTATCATCTTCTCCCAGCTGATCGATTATGGCGAAGAGACGCCGCTGTTCCGTGTGGTCGTCCGCAATTAGCTGAGTGATGTCCATCAGTCCCCTCTCCACATTTCCGATGCGCCACGGCTAGGGCTTTTCGGTCTCTGGTTCCCACGCAATCTCGCCATACAGAATGCCCGGAACGGGGCGACCCCGCTCGTCCTTCGCCGGAGCGAAGCGCGCCTTGCGCTGGACAACCTTGCACGTCTCCGCGTCCAGGGCCTTGAATCCGCTCGAGTGAGAGACCGCGCAGTCGCTGACCCGCCCCGCGGCATCGACCGCGACTTTGACACCGACAGTACCTTGCGCGCCGACTCTCTCGACCACGGAGAGCTTGTCGCCCTCGCTCAGCAATTGGGTGAGCGGCTTGAGGGGCACCGGATCGCTGACGGCTGCCAGGAAAACCAGGAGAATCATGTCGACCCTCTATATCATGACGATGGAATGCTCGGCGCCGTGCGAATCCGCCGCCAGGAACGGGGAGTGGACCTTCGGTGGAACCCCTGTTGCCAGCAGTCAATCCGTTACACCCTAAGCGCCGCCGCGGCTTCGGCTTCGCGCTTCAGGTTGCGGGCGAGCTGGCTCATTCCGTTGAGATACTGCGGTGGGACATGGACGTCGCGATAATCGAGCTGGGCGGCAGCACGGAGGGTCCAGAAAGGATCGATCAAATGGGGACGCGCGAGCGCCACCAAATCGGCGCGGCCGGCGGCGAGGATGGAGTTGGCGTGGTCCGGCTCATAAATATTGCCGACGGCCATGGTCGCGAGTTTCGCCTCGTTTCGAATCTTGTCGCTGAAGGGGGCCTGGAACATCCGGCCGTAGATCGGCTGCTGACCGAGCCAGGTCTGGCCCGCCGAGACGTCGATCAGGTCCGCGCCCTCGCGCGCGAAAGCCTCGCCAATCTCCACCGCTTCGGTGGGCGTGACACCATCCTCTCCGGCCCAATCATTGGCTGAGATGCGCACCGACATTGGCCGATCGGACGGCCAGGCGGCGCGCATCGCCGCGAATACTTCAAGTGGGTAGCGGAGGCGGTTCTCCAAGGATCCGCCATATTCATCCGTGCGCTTGTTCTGCAGCGGAGTAATGAAACTCGATAGGAGATAGCCGTGGGCGGCGTGCAGTTCGATCATGTCGAATCCGCACTCCAATCCCATGCGCACCGCAGCGACGAACTGGTCGCGCACATTGTCCATGTCGACGCGCGTCATTGGTTTGGGGAGCTGATTGACCGGCGACCAGCGTACGTCGCTCGCCGCCATCACCGGCCAATTGTCGCCGTCGAGCGGGACGTTGTCGCCTTCCCAGCCCAGCCTGGTCGATCCCTTTCCACCGGAATGGCCGAGCTGAAGACAGATTTTCGCCTTCGAGTTGGAGTGCACGAAATCGACGATCCGCTTCCATGCCGCGACCTGCTCGTCGTTCCACATGCCGGTACAGCCAGGACTGATCCGGCCCTCTGGCGACACACAGGTCATCTCGGTGAACAGGAGTCCGGCACCGCCGAGCGCCCGCTCGCCGAGGTGCACGAGGTGAAAGTCGTTGGGAACGCCGTCGATCGCCGAGTACATCGCCATGGGCGAGACCGTGATCCGGTTCTCGACTTCCATCTCGCGCATGCGGAACGGAGCAAACATCGGCGGCGCCGTCTTGTTCGACCGGCCGTTCGTCGCGCGCTTCCAGAACCAGCGCTCGACCGTCTCAAGCCATTCGCGGTCGCGCAGGCGCAGGTTCTCGTGGCTGATGCGCTGGCTGCGCGTCAGTAGTGAATAGGCGAATTGCAACGGCTCGAAATGGAGATACCGATCCAGCGTCTCGAACCATTCCGTCGAATTCCGCGCGCTATTCTGTAGCTTGAGCACTTCGAGGGAGCGTTCCGCCTGATATTCGTCGAGCGCAGCTTCGAGGCTCAGGCTACGGCGGTTGAGCACGTCGGCGAGCTTGATCGCGTCCTCGAGCGCGAGCTTGGTGCCTGAGCCGATCGAGAAATGCGCCGTATGCGCCGCATCTCCCAAGAGGATGACGTTGCCGCTCGACCATCGCTCGCACTTGATGCGGCGAAAGTTGAGCCATGCCGCCGAGCCGACGAGATGCGACGCGTTGGACTTCAGCTTGTGGCCGTCCAGATATTGAGCGAACAACTTCTCGCACGTCGCGATGCTTTCCGTCTGCTCCATCCCGTCGAAACCGAGCCCCCGCCAGGTCTCTTCCGAACATTCGACGATGAAGGTCGAGCAGTCGGGCGCGAAGCGGTAGGCATGCGCCCAAATCCAGCCGTGCTCTGTTTCCTCGAACGCAAAGGTGAAGGCGTCGAACGCCTTTTCCGTGCCGAGCCAAACGAACTTGTTCCGTCGAACGTCGACGTCGACGCCGAATGCTTGCGGCTCGGCATCGCGGAAGCGGGAGTTGGCACCGTCCGAGGCGATGACGAGGTCATAGTCGCGCCACTTCGGGTCGGTCGGATCGCACTCGGCCTGGAAGTGCAGGACCACCCCAAGCTCGCGCGCCCGAATCTGCAGGATTTCGAGCAGTCTTTTGCGGCCGATGCCGATGAAGCCGTGTCCGCCGGACGTGATGCACTCACCGCGGAAGTGAACGTCGATATCATCCCAGTGTGCGAACTCTTCAGTAATTGCGTTCGCCGAAAGGGGGTCGTTGGCGGTGATGTTATCGACGGTGAGATCCGAGAAGACGACGCCCCAGCCGAAAGTAACCCCGGGCGCGTTGCGCTCGAACACCTCGATCTCGTGCGCGGGATCACGCAGCTTCATCGAAATGGCGAAATAGAGACCGGCCGGGCCGCCCCCGATGCAGGCGATCCTCACGGGCACGACCTCGAAAGTTTGCTAAGTTTGCTGCCCCACGCGCGCGCACGCGAACCCGGGCGCAAACCGGAACCCAATTCTACAAGGCCCACTTCTCCACGGCACGATTGCATGCCCGCAACATGGCACAGCAGCGCGCTCGTAGGACAGAGCGAAAGTGGCTCTGAACCTATCTGCCTATCTCGGCCGGCACGTCCTGCGCGTCCAATACAGTCGTTTGCGGCCCGGTCGAGGCCGGGCTGATGGAGTTCGGCGTGATCAGCAACGTCGTACCCGGAGTGATAATCGAGCGAAGGCCGGCGCTGAATGCGGCGGGAAATTTCAACTGCGCGAATTGCGCGGTGTCGGCCGCATCGGCGGCGGCAGCGCCAGGACCGCTGATCCCGACTGTGATCCACTCGTTCTTCCCGCCAGCATAGGTCATCACCCTCGTGGTCGTCGTGTCAGGCACGTCCGCTCGTGAGCGGCCGATCTCGACCCCGTTGCGCGACACCACGGCTTGTTGATCGGCGGCCGAGACGATGATGGAGACCGGGCCGGTCGACGGCGTTGATTTCCAGGTGAACTCGTCGCCCGCGGGCAGCGGCGCAGGCGACTCGTCCCCCGCCACCGTCGGCTCGAGCAGCGTTCCAAGCGGTACCCGGACCGGATCATTGCGGCCGCCGGTGATGATCACCGTACCGCCAAGCGCCTCGATACCGAACAAATTGCGGGCGAAGGCGAGCGGAAGATGGACACAGCCGTGACTTGAGGGATAGCCGGGAAGGCCGCCGGCGTGAAGCGCGACGCCGCCCCACGTAAGCCGCTCGGTATAGGGCATCGGCGCGTCGTTGTAGGTGCTCGAGTGATGATCGGCGTCCTTCTGGAGGATGGTGAAGATACCGTCCGGCGTGTCATGGCCGGGCTTGCCCGAAGAGACGGTGGAAACACCGATGCGGACACCGTTGCGATAGATGGTCGCAACTTGTCGGTTGAGGTCGACATAGACGAGCACCGGGCCGTCAGGGGCGAGTTGCGGCGCCCAGACCCATTCGCCTGGCTTGAGCTTGTTCTCCTGACTGGCA
>JBKPON010000218.1:0-12122 GCA_046733135.1 Pseudomonadota bacterium
TAATGGGCGCGGCCTCCAGCGGAGAGGAGGAGAGCTTCGAGCAGGGTCTCCTGGAATATCCGCACTATACCCGACCAGTGACATGGGAAGGGCGCACGATCCCCGAAGTGCTGCGGTCGGGGGATCATGCGAAGATCGCTGCGTGGAGACGCGAACGAGCGGTCGAAGATACACGGCTACGGCGGCCGGACCTGATCGAGCGCCACGGGGGCGCATCGCAGGCACCGCCCTCTGGCGCGCGGCGGGACAGTGAAGAGAAGAGAAAATGAACCTGATCGAGACGCTCGAGCGCGAAGCCATTGATGCGCTGACCAAGGACAAGCCCGTCCCCGAATTCCGCCCCGGCGATACGCTGCGCGTCGGCGTGAAGGTGATCGAGGGCGATCGCACCCGAGTGCAGAATTTTGAGGGCGTCTGCATTGCCCGCGCCAACAAGGGCGTCGGCTCCAGCTTCACCGTTCGCAAGATCTCGTTCGGCGAGGGCGTCGAGCGCGTCTTCCCACTCTATTCGCCGATCATCGACAAGATCGAGGTCGTGCGCCGCGGCGACGTTCGCCGCGCCAAGCTCTACTATCTGCGCGGCCGCACGGGTAAGTCCGCTCGCATCGCCGAGCGCCGGACGATCCATCGCGAGGTCCCGGCCGGACAGGGCGCCGAGGCCGAGCAAGTCGAGAACGCTCCCAAGGGCTGAAGGCCGCGGCCCTGCGAGAGCGGGGACCATATTGAGCAGAGACTAGCGCTTCCGGCGTTTTGAAATCGCGTCCCGGTCGATCAGGCGCGTGTAGAGATGCCAGGTCGAATAACCGAGCCAGGGCAGCACGATCGAAAGCCCGACGAAAGCCGGAATCGACCCGAGCACGAGCAGCACGAGGACAATCAAACCCCAGCGGATCATCTCCGATTTGTTGGCATGCGCGGCGCGCCAGGACGCGGAGACGGCGTCGGCGGCGCTGACGTTACCGTCGACCAGCATCGGCAGTGACGCGACGCTGAGCGCCAGGACGATCCATCCGAACACCGCCCCGACGATCGCTCCGCCCAGGATCAGCGCCCAGCCGAACGGCGTGGTGAGGATCATCGTGAAAAAGCCGCCGATCGACGTCGGAGTGCCCCAGCCGAACAGGCTGACATAGAGCAGGCCGGCAGCGATCAACCACAGGGTGAAGATCGCGAGCAGCAGACCGGCGACGATCCCCATATCGTCTAGAGTCGGCCGCTTGCGCACGTCGAGGAAGTTGAACCAATGCAGGTTCTTCTCATGAGCCTCCCGACGTTTTGCGAGTTCGTAGAAACCGACCGCGGCGACGGGCCCGAGCAGGCCGACCCCTGCCACCACTGGAAAGAAGAAAGGTATGAGCGGACGCGACGTGGTCATCACCACCGCGGCGAGGCCGATGAAGGTGTAAACCAAGCCAGCGATGAAAATGTCGCCGCGCATATCCTGGAAGTCCTCCCAACCCGCGCGGAGCGAAAATCTCAGATCTTGATCGCTAATCTTGCGAACCGGGATTTGCTTGGACCGTGCCGTGGAACGCGCAGCTGTCGCCATCACCTCTCTCCTTCGAGGCGCTCCAGCACGGCCGGCGCCGGGCGCCTTCTCGAGCCTATAGCAAAGTCGCGCGAGTCGGTCAGAGTTTCCGGCGCGTGAAGACGATGCTCTCGTCGCGGTTATATTGGGGCCGGGCGAATTTCGGACGAGCAGCGAGTAACGGGGCGGCGCTCGACGGAAGAGGAGCGCGCGACCCGAGGATAAGGAATTCGGCGGGCTTGAGCTGCCCGATCACGACCTGAAGAGTCGCCCGGTCGCAGCTTCGGCCGAAGCAATCGATGAAATACTTTCCCTCTTCCGCGGCGGCATCGATCGGCCGAACGAACCCGGGCACTCCGGCGGCACGAACTCTTGAGTCCTCCGGAGCGACCAGCTCGACGCGCTCCGCGCCGTTGGCGACGAGGCGCAGTGTGAGCGTCCGCTCATCACCGGCCCTGATCTGCGAAAGCAGCTCGACATCGGGTGCCTTGCCTTCCGGATCGGCGGGGGCGGGCGCGATCCAGCGCGGGCGGTCACTGAACGGCAGCTTGTCGCGCTTCCATTCGCCCGACGGCGGATATGATTTGGGCACGGGCGCGGCGTCGTTAAGAACCGACCACCAGGATTTGCCCGCTGACGCGTCCGTGACATGTTGAATCACGAAGCGTTGCTGCCGGTCCGCGGAATAGGCGGGCGCTGCGATCGCCGCGACCCAGCCGACGAGCGCGAATGTGCCCGCAACGGTTGCCGCGCCACGGAGCCCAATTCGATCGACGAGCGGCTTGGCCTCGATCAATATCGGGAGAATGATCAGGCTACCAAGGGGGGCAAACAACCACATCGGACCGCCGTTCAGTAACTCCTCGAGCGCTCCGAGCATCCCGCCCCAAGTCAAGTAGAGGAACAGTATCGCGGCGGCTGGACCGACGGCCTCCAATGGCCTCCACCAACGTGAGCCGACGATTCCCGCCAAAGCGAGCAACGGCGGAAAGAGGAAGAAGACGATCCCGCCCGGCGCGAGCAGCCCGATCGAAGCGCCGATGATGAGATAGATGAGCCAAAAGGCCGCGCGGAGCTGACGGACCTCGAGGCGGCTGCCGACCGTCGCGATGAGAGCGACCGCGACGAGCACCACCGATGCATAGGTCGCGAGATGCGTCCACAGCGGATACGCGCGCCAGAACATGCCGTGCCGCACCGCCCCGATCAGCGCGAGCGCAATCCACGCCAGGGCTGCCGATCCGAGCAATGTTCCGACAATCACTGCCGCGCCGCGAACAGATCCGCCGCCGCCGTAGCTCAGCCGGGCAAAGACGAGCAGAAAGGCCACGAGGAGCACGATCCCCGCCAGCAATGGGAGCGTGATCAGCGCTCGGCCGGCGACGTCCATGAAGATGCGCTCGGCGCCAGTTGCTCCTGGGGTTCCGTCGGCGAGCGCCTCCGTTAGCGCCAGGGTCTGGTCACCCATGTGCTGCAGCGTTGCAGCATCCAGCGCGGCAACGTCATCTCCCGGTGAGTGATAGCGGGTCTCATTGCCGATCGGCGCGAGGTTGAGAGTGAGCCATCCCCGCTCGGAGAAACTGTTCACGTCGGTATAGTTCGGCATCAGACGATAGACGTCCGTCGCGAGTGAGTTGGCGGCGGGCCGTTTCACCGCGCTGGCGAAGACCGCGACGGCAGGCGCGTTCGGGCGGCTGGTCTCGAACATGTTGACCGGACCGCGCACGCCGCGCGCCTCAAGGTTGATCAAACTGTCGACATTGCGACCCAACGGATCGGCGAGGAACGCGCGGGCACCGACCAGCCCCAGCTCCTCGCCTTCATTAAACAGCAGGATCACCGGCCTTTTCAGGGGCCGATCCTTCAGAATCGATCCAATTTCGAGGAGCGTCGCGACGCCGATTCCATCGTCAGCCGCGCCCGGCCCCGCCGGGCTGCTGTCGTAATGAGCGTTAAGCAGGACGGCCATTCCCGTCTGCGGTCCAAGAGCAGCGATGACGTTGCGGACCCGCGCGCAGGATACTCCACGTTGCTTGTAAAGCTCGTTGCAGGCGAACTGGTCGCGGACGATCGGCTTCAGCCCCATGCCTTGAAGCTGGGCCACGAGCCTCGCCCGAACCGCGTCGTCGGCCGGCGTGTCGCTTGGGTGAGGGCGTTGGTCGCCGAGGATCTCCGAGAGCCGCGCCTTCGCTAGCTCAGCAACGAACTGGTCGGCCTCATTATGATAACGCAGCGGCGGTGGCTCGCCCAGCCAGGACTTGGCCGCCATGAATCCAAGGAGCGCCAACAACAGCAATGCAAACATCACCAGCGATCGGCGCATGTTCTCCCCTTGGCCCGCGTGGGTTTCGGAGCCATATCGCTTTCGAACGTCGCGTGCGATAGGCGCGGCGGCGCACAGCTTCTGGAGACGATTTGATGGGCTACCGGGTCGCGGTCGTTGGTGCGACTGGCAATGTCGGACGCGAGATTTTGAATATTCTCGCGGAGAGGCAGTTCCCGCTCGACGAAGTCGCGGCGGTCGCTTCGCCGCGCTCGACCGGCGATGAGATCGAATTCGGCGAAACCAACGTGATGCTGCGGGTCAAGAATCTCGAGCATTTCGACTTCGCCGGATGGGACATCGCGTTGTTCGCCGCCGGTTCCGAGGTGTCGAAAACCTACGCGCCCAAGGCAGCCCAAGCAGGCTGTACGGTGATCGACAACAGCTCGCTCTACCGGATGGACCCGGATGTGCCGCTGATCGTACCCGAGGTGAATTCCGAAGCGATTGCCGGCTATCGCAAGAAGAACATCATCGCGAACCCCAACTGCTCTACCGCGCAGCTGGTGGTGGCCTTGAAGCCGCTCCATGACGCCGCAAAGATCAAGCGGGTTGTCGTTGCGACTTATCAGTCCGTCTCGGGGAGCGGCAAAGCCGCGATGGATGAGCTGTTCGAGCAGTCGCGCAACATTTTCGTAGGCGATCCGAACACACCCAAAGTCTACCCCAAGCAGATCGCGTTCAACGTCATCCCGCAGGCTGGCGATTTCTTCGAGGACGGCCTGACCACGGAGGAGTGGAAGCTGGTGGTCGAGACGAAGAAGATCCTGGACCCGGCGATCAAGGTTTCGGCCACGTGCGTCCGCGTGCCCGTGTTCGTCGGCCATTCGGAAGCCGTGAACATCGAGTTCGAGAAGGAGATTTCGGCCAAGGAAGCTCAGGGGATTTTGCGCGAGGCTCCGGGGGTGATGCTGATCGATAAGCGTGAGCCGGGCGGCTATGTGACCCCGGTCGAATGCGTCGGCGATTACGCGACGTTCGTCAGCCGCGTGCGCGACGACCCGACGGTCGAGCATGGTCTTTCACTCTGGGTGGTGAGCGACAACCTCCGCAAAGGCGCCGCGCTCAACGCAGTCCAGATTGCCGAGCTGCTCGGGCGCAATCATTTGCAAAAGGCTGCGTGATCGGAAAACCTCTACGGTTTATCGCCCCAGTAACGGAGCAGGTTCGCCTGGACGAGTTGAAGGCGGCTGAAATTCTCCTGGTCCATTTTCAGGCCCTCTAGCGCTGCAACCTCGTTCAATTCGAACAGCATGGCGCGCTCGAATGGGTCCTGAATTCGGCTCTGGATGAAGGTGATCGCGACCAGGCGTTCTCCGCGCGTCACGGGGATCACCTGGTGGAGCGTGTCCGAGGGATAGATGATCGCTTCGCCCGGCTGCAGCTTGAACTTGAGATCGGCGTCGCCGAGCCGGACGCGGAGCTCGCCCCCGTCGTAATCCTTCGGCGGATTGAGGAAGACGGTGCAGCTAAGATCGCTTCGCAACACTCCGCCGGGCAGGTTGATATAGGCAGCGTCGGCGTGCGCCCCATAATGCATTCCGGGGTGATAGCGGGTGAGGAGCGGCGGCGCGATCAGCACTGGGAACGCGAACTCACGGAATTCATCGCTCCGGCCAAAGGCCTGAAGCAAGAGCTGCGAGCTCTTTTGATAGGCCTGCGGATCGTGCAGCTGTTCGTTGACCTTTGTTTTGTTGTGCGGGTTGGTAATCCGCCCGTCGACGAAGGGCGCCTTCGCCGCGATGCGCCGGCATTCGTCGATCTCGGCGTCAGTCAGAAGCTTCAGGATTCGGTACATCAGGACTCCGTGGAACGGGCGAGGGCACGCGCGAGCAGCGGCGACTTTTCGGCCGCCGAGTGGAGCATGGCAAGGGCGTCGTCGATGTCGCCGCGGAAGTCGGCATCGGCGTCGGCAATCAGCTCGCGTCGGAGGCCGGCGCTATATTCATATTCTAGCGCTTTCGAATAGCGCAGCGTCAGCGGCCCGGAGGCGATTGCCTGCAGCCGCTCTTCGTCTAGGGAAAATCCCAGGAAGCCCGCGACGCGGCCGAGTTCGCCTAACAGGTCGCAAAGCATCTTGTCGAAATCGGCCCAGTCCACGCGCCGATCCGTCATCGCTTCCGCCGAAGCCTCCAACGCGGTCATCTCGCAGGCCCACGCGGCTGCGGCGAGGTGGGCATCGCTCTGCCTCCGACGGTCGAGCCCGCTGACGCGCGCCGCCGAGCGTTGCTCCCGGACATCGCTCAGCATCCGCAGCTCCTTCACTGAATTCTCGCCGGCGAGGATGCTGGCCACATAGTTCCGAGGAGTTGCGTACATGAAGAGGGCGCGCTCGCCGGGCGCCACGAGCTGCGGCGCAATTTCACTGACGAAGCTGGTGGCCTTGACGAGAGCGGTCTCATCGGGGCCGAAAGTACGAGAGAATAGAGCCTGTGCCGCGTTGGCCATCGCATGCCGCTGGCCGGCCGGCACCTTAGTCAAATCCCGCAGCAAGCGGGGTTCGCGCACCGAGAGTACGCCCGGAACCTCGCCAATCAACCGCGCGACCAGCGTCGAGCCGACATGGCCAATGTGGAAGATCCAGCGTGCATCAGCGCGAGCATCGGCGGAGATCGCTTCAGTGACCATCCGCCACGGCACTATGTGCGCATTCACCGGACCCTGCAGCATGCGATCGTCGAGGAAATTCGCCGCGCGATAGCTATCGCGATTCATCTCGATGAGCCGCACGAGGCTCGCCGCAGGATCGAGCGCCTGCGTTAGCCAAGTGGCGTTCCGGGCGATCTCCTCGGGCGTGGGGGCGCTGGACATGTCGCCCCTTAGCCGCGCAAGAGGCCCGCGACCAAGGGAGGTTCGTGATGGGCGACAAGATGTCCGGCGGCTGCGCCTGTGGACGCATTCGATACACCACGACCGTCGACAACGACGACGCCTATCTTTGCCATTGCCGGATGTGCCAGCGCTCGACCGGCTCGCTGTCGATCGCGCTCAAGAACGCGAGAGCGGCCGACGTCGCCTGGGAGCGGGAGCCTGATTGGTACGACAGCTCGCCAATCGCGGTCCGCCCATATTGCCGCGAATGCGGCACCTCCCTGGGCTTCAAGTTCAAGGATGGGAGCGAGAATATGGATCTTACGGTCGCGAGCTTCGACGATCCCTCGCGCTTTAGGCCGAAGCATCATTTCGGGGCCGAGAGTTTGCATCGGGCCTGGCTCAACACCGAGCGGCTGCCGGAGATCCGGACCGAGGATTATCAAAAATTGGTCGACAAATGGGTGGACGCGACAGGCAAGTTTCCCGGATGACCGAACCGAAAGCCCAGTTCTGGACGGCCTCGGACGGCGTGAATCTCGCCTATTACGAGCTGGGCCGAGGCAGGCCCGTGATCCTGCTTCACGGTCTATTCTCCGATTCGAACATGAACTGGATCAAGTTCGGCAATGCGGACCGGATCGCCGCCGCGGGGTTTCGAGTGATTATGCCGGACCTGCGCGCGCACGGGCTCAGCGGCAAACCGCACGACCCTGAGCTCTATCCGACCGGCGTCCTGGCGCGCGATCTGCGCGAGCTCGTCGCACATCTGGGCCTGACCGAGTATGACCTTGGCGGATTCTCACTTGGTGCCCGCACGACGGTCGAGGCGGTGGGCGAGGGGCTACGTCCTCGGCGCGCAATCCTCGGCGGGGCGGGGCTCGAGGGGCTCGAGAACTGGAAGCGCCGGAAGACCTTCTTCCTCGAGGCCATCGAGCTTTACGACCGCGCCCAGCGCAGCGATCCACACTGGCTGTCGATCCAATTCATGAAAAGCCAGCGCGTCGACCGCGTCGCGGCCGCTCTGCTCCTGCAAGCCTTTGAGGATGCGTTCATGGAATGGCTGAAGGCCTTCACGATGCCGACCCTGGTGGTCTGTGGCAGCGAGGACGAAGACAACGGGTCCGCCGAAGACCTCGCCGCCGCTCTTCCGAATGCGGTGTTCGTGGAAGTGCCGGGCACGCACATGAGCAGCGTCACGAAGCCCCAACTCGGCGAAGCGATCGCGGCCTTCCTGACGAACTAGAAGCTAGCTGGTCGCCTGTGGGGTCGCGCTCTTCGCTCGACCGCGGCCGCTGATGCTCTCCGTCGTCGCTTCATCGGTTTCCGGTAGTCCATCGGCGTCGTCGGTCGACGGAAAACTCTGACTCCAGTCGCGGATTTGGATGCTGAGATCGTTCAGCTGGTCGCTGATCTGATTGCGCCGCGACCAGAGGAAGACGCCGGCACCGACTGCGGCGGCAGCGACCGCGGCCGCGGCTAATGGACGATCCCGCGCCATGTCCATTACGTCGCCGCCAAAGTCCCGACCGAAACCGCTGCGATTGCTCTTTTTGGGCATTTGAATTCTCTCCTTGGTACCGCTCTCAACAGAGTTAAACGATCGAGCGCGTCCGCCGTTCGCTAGTCAGAGGCCGGGAACGGCGAGGAGAGGCGGGGCAGCGGTCAACGTCAGGCGGTCGCCAACTGATCGAGCATATATTCGGCGCTCGAGGCACGATATTCGCCCGGTGCCTCGACATTGAGTTGTTCGACGACGCCGTCGTTGACGATCATCGAATAGCGCTGTGAACGCTTGCCCATGCCGAACTTGGCGGCGTCCATATCGAGGCCGATCGCATCGGTGAACTGACCGTTGCCGTCGGCAAGCATGGTGATTTCCTCAGAACCGTCCCGCTCGTTCCAAGCGGCCATCACGAAGGGGTCATTGACCGATATGCAGGCCACCTCGTCGATTCCCTTGTCTTTGAGCTCGCGCGCCTTCTCGACGTAGGACGGGAGGTGGCGAGCCGAGCAGGTCGGTGTGAACGCTCCCGGGACGGCGAATAGCGCGACGCGCTTTCCGCTGAAGAATTCGCCACCGGTTGTCGGCTTGGGACCGTCGGAGGTCGCAACCGTCAGCGGCACGTCGGGCAGGCGATCGCCCACTTGTAGGGTCATTGCTTATCTCCTCGGGATAGGATGAAGCGGCAGATAGGCTCGCCCGATCAGCGCCTCAAGTCTTGTCCCTTCCGCGGCTCAGGCTCATTGTCGGCGCGTGGGTGACGAACCGACATTCCTGTCCGGCAAGCTGCTGCTGGCGATGCCTGGGATGGCTGACCCCCGCTTCGAGCGCGCGGTGATCGCGATGTGCGTCCATGACGAAAACGGCGCGATTGGTGTGGGAATAGGCCACAAGCGCGCCGGTATCGGATTTCGCGACCTCCTGGAGCAGCTCGACGTCGAGCCCGGCGAAGCGCCCGACTGCGCGGTTCATCATGGTGGGCCGGTTGAGCCGGGCAGGGGCTTTGTCCTTCATTCGACCGACTGGGGTGGGCAAGACACGCTGCACGTTGCCGGCGAGAATGGCGAGATTTTCGGCATGACCGGCACGATCGACGTCCTGCGCGCCATTGCGGAGGGCCGCGGACCAGCCCGCTGGATCGTTGCGCTCGGATATGCCGGTTGGGGCGAAAGGCAGCTTGATGAGGAGATGACCCGCCACGGCTGGTTCGCGGCGCAGGCGGACTCGAAGATATTGTTCGATACGCCGACGGACGAGCGCTGGGCTGCCTCGTTCAAGGCTGAAGGGATCGACCCTCGCTTGCTCGCCAGCGAGACCGGTGCGGCCTGAGGCCTATTGATAACCGAGAATGGAACGCACTCCCGGCGCTGCATAGTCGACCAACCGCTTGTGGAGGTCCGGTAGCTCCGACGGCAATTCAAGCGCGATTCCCGTCAAATTTTCGCGCGCGGTGCCGCTTTGCTTCCGGTCGGAGCCCAGCTGCACACGATCCCGCCAATCGTCTGGCCGCTCGATCCCGCAGGCAACAAGAAGATCACCGAAGAAGCGATCGGCACGCTTGCTGTCGAGATCGCTCAGAGATGCGACAAGATCTTCGTAGCGGACCAGGTGAGCTCCGGTGCCGAGCCAAGCGATGGCATTGTACATGTAGGTTGCGGCGAGCGGCGGTGCTTTCTCGTAAATCCCAAAGATCATCAGGTTGAGGAGGGTTTCGACGCTAAGCTCCTTCAAATAGTCGACCCCGCCCTGAAACTCGCCGCTGACGAGGAAGCGCGCTCGGGCAAGGACCCAATCATAAGGGTCCCTGACGAGCAGGATTTGCCTAACTCCGGAAACGGGAGCCGCCGTTGCGTCGGTAAACATGAGGTGACCCCAACTCAGCAGTCGCCGGCTCGTGTCGAAGGCTGCGGCATGCTGCTTCAGAAGTTGGTGTTGGATGAATTCGGCTTGGTATTGCTGCTCGACCGGAACGAACATCCGAACAATGTTGCGCAGCAGATGACTGCCGCTCTTGGGGATACTGTTGAGGAAGAGGGATTGCTGCAGCGGCCGTTGGTCGAACTTCCGATTTTCGTCGTCGAGCGTGTCCGGCGCGACTCGCACTCGTACGAAACTCATCGGATTATTCCTCTCCCGCCTTCTGGTCGCTCGATCGCTTAAACGCGGCGACGGAGCGTCTCAAGAATCCTGCGTCGAAATGTGGCATATAAAGAATTCTTTATATTTGCCTTTCGAGCAGTGCGGCGCTAGGGGCAGCAGCGAACGCGCCAGCTTGGCGCAAGCACTCATGACTGGAGATTCTCGACGTGGCGACACAGGCTGAAACCCGTTTCAACGACTATGTCGTCAAAGACCTTGATCTGGCCGACTTCGGCCGGAAGGAAATCGAAATCGCCGAAACGGAAATGCCAGGCCTGATGGCGCTGCGCGAGGAATTCGGTGCGTCGAAGCCCTTGAAAGGCGCGCGGATCACCGGTTCGCTCCACATGACGATCCAGACCGCGGTGCTGATCGAAACGTTGATTGCGCTCGGCGCTGAAGTGCGTTGGGCATCGTGCAACATTTATTCCACCCAGGATCACGCCGCGGCGGCTATTGCATCGCGCGGGATCCCGGTGTTCGCGATCAAGGGTGAATCGCTCGAGGATTATTGGAACTACGTCGTCCGCATCTTCGATTGGGGTCACGACGATACGGCGAATATGATCCTCGACGATGGCGGCGACGCGACCATGTTCGCGCTCTGGGGCTATCGGGTCGAGCAGGGCGAAAAGCTGTTCACGCCATCGAACGAAGAAGAAGAGATTTTCTGCGCGACGCTGCAGCGCTTTCTGGGGGAGCGTCCGGGCTATCTCACCAGGACCGTCGAAACGACCAAGGGCGTGTCGGAAGAGACGACGACGGGAGTTCATCGGCTCTATGACCTTGCCAAGAAGGGCAAGCTCCCGTTCCCGGCGATCAACGTCAACGACAGCGTCACCAAGTCCAAGTTCGACAATCTCTACGGTTGTCGCGAAAGCCTGGTCGACGCGATCCGACGGGCGACGGACGTGATGCTCGCCGGAAAGGTCGCCTGCGTCGCGGGTTTCGGCGACGTGGGCAAGGGCTCCGCGCAGTCGTTGCGCAACGGCGGCGCACGAGTCCTGGTGACGGAGATCGACCCGATCTGTGCACTCCAGGCGGCGATGGAGGGCTATGAGGTCGTGACGATGGAAGAGGCGACCAGGCGCGCCGACATTTTCGTCACCGCGACCGGCAATATGGATGTGATCACCGTGGACCACATGCGGGCGATGAAGAATATGGCGATCGTGGCCAACATCGGCCACTGCGACAGTGAAATTCAGATCGGTGCACTGGCAAACATGAAGTGGACCGAGGTCAAGCCTCAGGTGGACGAAGTCGAATTTCCCGACGGCAAGAAGATCATCGTCCTGTCAAAGGGGCGTCTCGTGAACCTCGGCAATGCGACCGGCCACCCGAGCTTTGTCATGAGCTCTAGTTTCACCAATCAGGTGCTGGCGCAGATTGAGCTTTTCACGCGCTCGGATCAGTACGAGAATGACGTGTATGTGCTGCCGAAGCACCTCGATGAAAAAGTTGCTCGACTCCATCTCGACAAGCTGGGCGTGAAGCTGACGACGCTTAGCGAAAAGCAGGCGGACTATATCGGCGTACCGCAGGCTGGGCCGTTCAAGCCCGATCATTATCGCTACTGATTTTCGACGGACAGGCGCCGACGTTCGGCCAACGGCAGGGTAGCGCAAACACGCCGACCCCGTGTCGGTTTGTCGACACAAGCTGAATGTTGCATTAATGCGACACACGCGCGGGGAAAGCGCGTTCACTCTCGATTCTCGGTTTCATTTTCGGCGCCGTTCCACCACCACTCCTCGGGGATATTCCAGAAATTCCAGGGGAACTTCGACCTATGCGCCGAATCAACTCATTCTTCC
>JBKPON010000219.1:0-4476 GCA_046733135.1 Pseudomonadota bacterium
TGCCGAGGCCGCGAAGGCGCTTGAGGGTCTCGAGGAGACGGTCGTTGTCCTTCTGGTGGAGGCCGATCGAGGGCTCGTCGAGGACGTAGAGAACGCCCGAGAGGCCGCTGCCGATCTGGCTGGCAAGGCGGATGCGCTGGCTCTCGCCGCCGCTGAGCGTGCCGCTGGTGCGGTCGAGATGGAGATAATCGAGCCCGACGTTGTGGAGGAAGCCGAGGCGCTCGTTGATCTCCTTCAAGATGGCCTTGGCGATCTCATTCTGGGTGGAGGTGAGCTTCTCGTGCAGCGACGCGAACCAGTCGCGGGCGTCAGCGACGCTTCGGCGGGTCGAGAGGGAAATGTCCTCGCCCGCGATCTTCACCGCCAGCGCTTCGGGGCGGAGACGGGCGCCGAGGCAGACCTCGCAGGGGAGGGAGGATTGGTAGCGGCTCAATTCCTCGCGCATCCAGGCGGATTCGGTCGAGGCCATTCGGCGGTTCAAATTGCCGAGCACGCCCTCGAACGGCTTCTTCACTTCATAACTGCGGCGGCCATCGATGAAGCGCAGGGTAACGGGGCGGCCGCCGGTGCCGCGCAGGATCACGTCCTTCGCTTCCTGCGGCAGGTCGCGCCAGGGGACGTTCAATTCGAAACCGTAAGCGCGGGCGAGCGAGCTCAGCACCTGCATGTAATAAGGCGAGGGCGGGTTGGACTTGGCCCAGGGGACGACCGCGCCCTTGGCGATCGAGAGGCTGTGGTTGGGCACGACCAGCTCCTCGTCGAACACGAGCTTCTCGCCGAGGCCGTCGCAGGCCGGGCAGGCACCCTGCGGCGCGTTGAAAGAGAAGAGCCTGGGCTCGATCTCGGCGATGGTGAAGCCGCTGACCGGGCAGGCGAATTTCTCGGAGAAGATGATCCGGCCGGGGGGCGCGTAGTCGAGCTTCATGCCGCTCGCCCTCTCCCCTGAGGGGAGAGGGTTGGGTGAGGGGGTTCCGCGCTCGAAACCATCCTCGGACGTCGAACCCCCTCCCCCGGGCCCCTCCCTGGCGGGGAGGGGGGAAGCCGCATCCGCGGGGTCGAGATAGGCCAGCCCTTCGGCGAGCTTCAGCGCGGTCTCGAAGCTGTCGGCGAGCCGCGCCTCTATGCCTTCGCGAACGACGATCCGGTCGACGACGACCTCGATGTCATGCTTGTACTTCTTGTCGAGGGCCGGCGCTTCCTCGATCGCGTAGAACTTCCCGTCGATGCGCACCCGGGTGAAGCCCGCCTTCTGCCATTCGGCGAGCTCCTTGCGATACTCGCCCTTGCGGCCGCGGACGACGGGAGCGAGGAGATAATGACGGCTGCCCTCGGGCAGAGCCATCGTCCGGTCGACCATCTGGCTGACCTGTTGCGCCTCGATCGGAAGGCCCGTCGCGGGTGAGTAGGGAATGCCCACGCGTGCCCAGAGCAGGCGCATGTAGTCGTTGATTTCGGTGACGGTGGCGACGGTCGAGCGCGGGTTGCGACTGGTGGTCTTCTGCTCGATCGAAATGGCGGGGGAGAGGCCGTCGATATGTTCGACGTCGGGCTTCTGCATCATCTCGAGGAACTGGCGCGCATAAGCCGACAGGCTCTCGACGTAGCGGCGCTGCCCCTCCGCATAGATGGTGTCGAAGGCGAGGGACGACTTGCCCGAGCCCGAAAGGCCGGTGATGACCGTGAGGCTCTCGCGCGGGATGTCCACGTCGATGCCCTTCAGATTGTGCTCGCGCGCGCCGCGGACGGAAATGTGGGTCAGCATCTGGTGAGTTTCGTTCCGTTTATGTTCTGATTAGCGCGAGCCGGCACCGCGGGTCAACGCGAACCTCGTCGATATGGGCACGCGGGCACCCAGTTGCCAGCTTTCACCGACTCTAACTGCGCAAAAGGGCGGACGGCCGGCGCGCCCACGGACACAATTTGCTTGTTCAGCGAAAGCTCCGTTGCGGACGCGAGAAAGCTTCATAATGACTGCGAAACAACAGTCCCGCAGTCGGTGTCCTGTCCGCAGGCGCCAATCCGCAAACAGGGGGTATGATGAGTATTTCGCGTCGCTTTGCGCCGCTCGTTGACGCTGCTCTTTCGCAGAGGCCGACGTGACGACCGCGAACCAAGAGTTCGACACCTCCTCCCCCTGTTTGGAGGTGTCGGCGCCGGAGGAGACGACCGGCTCCTCCGGCAATCCCGTCACACTGTGCGCGCTGCCCCGTGAATACCGATGCTTCCGAGGGCGGAAGCCGCGCAACCAGCTCGCCAAATTCAACAGAGGACTAAGTAAAATGAGGTATTCGTACACGCGCGTCGCGCTTCTCGCTGGCGCATCGGTCGCCGCTCTGGGAGTGGGGGCACCCGCACTTGCTCTGCCCCATGATACGCTCGCGGATGGAACCTACGCGGGTGATACCACCACGGACGATACGATCGAGATTTGCGACCTCGATGTGGACGAGCCGGGCGTTGACCCCTGCTTCTTCGGGGTGATCGACACCGGCGGTCCGGTCGCGACGGCGATCGTGAATTCGCCCGTCAACGGCCAGGTCGTTCAGAACCCGGGCGATACGGGCTCGTTGCTCAACGGCTATGAGACCGCCGAGATCGGCGCGATCGCGAGCGCGTACAATACGGCCGCGAACGCATACGCGACTGCCAGGATCGTCGACGCGGTCCTCCAGACGACAAATGCCGCGGACGCGAGCCTCAACGTCTATAACACAGGCAACCTGCTGATCGATGCCGTGGCGAATGCGTCCGTCGGTGACACCGGGATCGCCTATGGCCTCGCTGTTGTCAGCGATGCGATTCACCAAGTGGCCGTCGGTGGCGGTGGAGACGTTTCGCTTTCGCTCACCAACGAAGGCTACGTCACAATTCTCGCGACCGCGAATGTTGCGGCCCCTAGCGGAGCCACTGCAGTTGCAGGAGTCAACACCGGCATTGGGCAATACGCTACTGGCGACAATGTCGCGCTGAGCCTCGTCAACGACGGATCGATCGCGGTTGGAGCGGCCGCCTACGCGTCGGCCGCTTCTGGCCCGGCGTCCGCTGTCGCTTATGTCGACAATGCGATCAATCAGTCCGCAGAATCGCTCGGATATGCCACCGCGTCCCTTTCGAACGCCGGCACATTGGCTGTCAACGCGACGGCGAACGCTGTCGGAACGAGCGCCGTCTACGCGACGGCTTACATCGACACGGCCGTCCATCAATCTGTGCAGGGGGCGACCGCGTTGGCCTATGCGACGAACAGCGGCTCCATCACTCTCAATGCCAACGCCTATGCGAGCGCGGCTTCGGGCTATGCGTCTGCCTACGCCTACGCAATTGGTGGAATCGCCCAGAGCGTGGATGCCACCGACACGGGGAGCGCGGTTGCCGTCAACAGCGGCAAAATCGCACTTGATGCGTCGGCCACCGCGAACGCCTCGACCGCCGCGTATGCGGGCGCAGCCGCTCAATCGGGCATTGCCCAATACGTCGCCGCTCCAGTTGCAAATGCGACGGTGACGAACCAGGGCGGGATCTATCTGACCGCTGCCGCTTCAGCGATCGGCTCTGAGGCTTGGGCGGTCGCGAAGGCAATCAACGGCATGAATCAGTCCGCCGTTGGGGCCTCGACTGCTTCGCTGACTGCAATGAACTACGGCACTGTCGCGCTTTCGGCGAACGCCGTGGCGAACGCGACCGCGGGCAGTGCATACGCTCTGGCATCCGCCTCCGGCGGCATTGTCCAAGATGGTTCCGCCAACGGCTTGGCGCACGTGAATTTGGTCAACAATGGGACGGTGTCGCTGGCCGCCTACGCGACCGCCTCGGGCGTTACCAACGCGAGCGCCAACGCGAACGCCTACCCAGCAATAAGCCAGGGGATCGCGGCGACTACCGTTTACGCGACGATGACCAATGCGGGAACCGTGGGCGTCACCGCGAACGCCGTCGCGAAAGCGGGCGATGATACGGGTAGCGACACAGCCCACGCAGATGCCAACGCAGAGGCTCTCCTCCAATGGGCGTCTGGCGACCGGCTGAACTATGCGCTCGTGAACAGCGGCACGGTGAATGTCGGCGCGCATGCTTATGCGAGCGCGCAAGAGAATGCTTATGCTTCCGCTCACGCGGTCGGCGTGGCTCAGGTGCTAAACGGCGCGGTTTCCAACACCGCTTCGTTCACCAACAGCGGCGCGATAAATGCGTACGCGAGCGCCGTCGCAGTCACAGACGTGGCAGCGGGCGGCGGTGGTGCCGCCAGTGCCGTGGCTTATGGTTATTTCGCTCAAGGAGGCGCCGGTTCGGCTTATCTGACGGCGGTGAATAGCGGGAGCATTGCAGCCCATGCCACGGCCGCCGCTCCTGACACGGCCTACGCACATGCGGTCGCGATGAAGGTTAGCGAGGTGAACGGGTCGGCTTACGTGAGCAACGCGGGCGCGCTCACTGCGGTTGCGAACGCGAGCGGCGGGACGGCGAGCGCTTATGCCA
>JBKPON010000220.1:0-5078 GCA_046733135.1 Pseudomonadota bacterium
ATGCTCGAGAGCGGCGAAGCGGCAGGTGCGATCGTCGAGA
Organism: Pseudomonadota bacterium; assembly: GCA_046733135.1. Classification (GTDB taxonomy): domain Bacteria; phylum Pseudomonadota; class Alphaproteobacteria; order Sphingomonadales; family Sphingomonadaceae; genus Sphingomicrobium. Next base: position 41 of record JBKPON010000220.1, read on the forward strand.
GCCGCGGCCTTAGGCAGACCAGCGATACCGGCACGATCGACGCGGCGATCGACAAGGTGCTGGCCGACAATGCGGATAAGGTTGCCGAGTACCAGAGCGGAAAGCAGCAGTTGTTCGGCTTCTTCGTTGGTCAGACGATGAAAGCGATGGGAGGGAAAGCCAACCCGCAGCTGGTCAATGAGCGCCTGCGGGAGAAGCTGGGGTGACGTGGAGGGCGTAGTCGAATGCGTAAGCTTTTAGCTGGTTTTTTCGCAGCCTCATTGGCAGCTACCGCCTGCGGCCAATCGCCGGATCCCCAGTCGCCCCAACTTCCGCCCGGCGCACCAAGGCTGCTCATCATCTTCTCCATCGACCAGTTCTCCGCGGATTTGTTCGACGAATACCGCCCGCAATTCGCGGACGGATTGGCACGGATCGCGTCCGGGACGGTGTTTCGCAACGGCTATCAGAGTCATGCGGCGACCGAAACTTGTCCGGGACATTCGACCATCCTCACCGGCGATCATCCCTCGCGCACCGGAATCATCGCCAATGTCTGGATCGATCAGGCAGTGAAACGCTCTGACGTGAGCGTCTATTGCGTGGAGGATGAAGATGTATCGGGGAGCTCGTCCCTGGTCTACGAAGTCTCGCCCAAGCATCTGCTTGTTCCGACCCTGGGCGAGCTGATGAAGGCACGCTGGCCGGGCAGCCGGAACGTCGCCGTATCCGGCAAGGACCGCGCCGCGGTCATGATGACCGGCCACAACGCGGATCAGCGCTGGTACTGGACCGGACAGAAGTTTGAGACCGATCTTACTGGCGTCGCAGTGCCCCAGGTGATTGGGAGGGCTAATTCCACAATTTCCGCGGCGCTTGCCCAGCCACGCGAAGCACTCGTGCCACCGCCGCTCTGTCAGGCGAAGGCACGGGTGATTCCGGTCGAGGGAGGGGGCAAGCCGGTTGGCGCCGGTCAATTCGCGCGGGCAGCCGGCGACGTGAATTCATATCGCGCTTCGCCCGAACTTGACGCAGGCACGCTGGCGCTTGCGGCAGGTCTGATCGATGAAATGCAGCTCGGCCGTGGGGCCAGCCCCGACTTGCTTGCGATCAGCCTGTCGGGAACAGATTATGTCGGCCATGCCTACGGTACCGAGGGCGAGGAGATGTGCCTTCAACTGCTCGAGCTCGATCGCGACATCGGCGGCTTTCTCGCGGTGCTCGATAGTCGTGGGATCGACTATGCGATTGCGCTTACCGCCGATCACGGTGGTAAGGATATTCCGGAGCGGCAGCGGCTAAGCGGCGTCGGCGATGCGGCGCGAGTCGATCCCGACCTGAGCGCCGCAGCGATGGGCAAGAAGCTGACCGCCCAACTCGGTCTGACTGGGCCAGGCCTGCTGGGCGAGAGCAGCTTCGGCGACATGTATATCGACCGGCATCTTTCGTCGAAAGACCGGAGACGGGTGCTCGATGCCGCCGTTGCGGCCTACAAGGCGCATCGACAGGTCGAGGCGGTGTTCACCGCCAGGCAGATCGCGGCGACTCCGCTGCCGACCGCTCCGCCTGACCAATGGAGCCTAATCGAGCGCGCCCGCGCCAGTTACTATCCGGGCCGTTCGGGCGATTTCGTGGTCCTCCTCAAACGCAACGTCACTCCGATCTACGACACTAGCCGATACGTCGCCACGCACGGCAGTGCGTGGGATTATGACCGGCGCGTGCCGATCCTCTTCTGGCGCAAGGGCATGGCGAGCAGCCTGAGGAACGAGAGCGTGGATACGACCGACATCATGCCTACGCTGGCGGCGTTGCTGGGCATTTGTTTGAACGCTCCTCGAGACGTCGACGGCAAACGTTTGTCCGGTATCGGCGGAGCGACGTGCAGCTAGGTATAAGCATTTAAAAACACACGACTTTCGCTTCATTCTCAGTTCAGGCACGAACAAGCATTTGGAAAGTTTGGGAAGCGGCGCATACTCGCCTCCCGGAGGGCCCATATGCGTAAGTGGAGTCTTGCGTTCGCGCTGACAGCGGCAGTGCCGGTCAGCGCATGCGTTCAGACGCGGCAATATGCCGACGTCCAGTTCACGCCGCCGCAAGGCGATTACAAGCTGTTGGTGCTCCGCCCGGACGTCACCGTAGGCTCTCTCACGACTGGTGGAATGGTCGAGCCGCGTGCCGATTGGACCGAGCAGGCCCGCGCCAACATCGTCGCTGCGCTTCGCGCGCAGCAGGCTACGCGTGGCGCGAAGCTCCAGATCATTGAACGGCGGACCGATCTGGCCGGGGTCGGCGAACAGGAGCTGGCTGACGTGGAGCGGCTGAACTTTGTGGTCGCGCAGTCGATCGTGCTTCACAAATATCTCGGCGATTACCTGCCGACGAAGCGGGGCAAAGGGCTCGACTGGACGCTCGGCGAGGATGCGGTTCGGCTCGGCCAGAAGACGGGATACGACTATGCTCTATTCATGCACGCCGAGGATCAGGTGGCGTCTTCCGGACGGGTGGCGCTCGGCGTCATTGGCTTGGCGGGATGCTTCGTCGGCTTTTGCGCGCCCAACGTAGGCGGTGCGACTCAGCTGTCATACGCCTCGTTGGTCGACCTCCACACGGGGGAGGTCGTTTGGTTCAACGTGGTCCGCGCGGGCAGCGAGGTTCCGGGCATCAAGTTCGGTGACCTGCGCACACCGGAAGGCTCCGCGCAGATGGTTGAGCGCCTGCTCGGGCGAATGAGGCCTGGGGCCGCGATTCGCCGGGCACAGGCGGCAGAGGCGCGCTGATGTGCGTCCACTGTCAATTCAGTCGCCGCTCGTTGCTGGCTGGTGGAGGGGTCGTGGCTGCGTCGCTCACCACTGGCGTAGCGCGAGCGCGAATTCGGCCCCAGGACGTGACTCCGCTCGTCGGCAAAGGTTTCAAGCCGTCAGACAAGGATGAGCAGGGGCTATGGAACGAGATGCGGCGCGTCGAAGAGGAGATCGCCGACTCCAACCTCTTGATCAACGATCCGCAGTTAACCGGATATCTGAGGGAGCTGATCGGCAAGGTGGGGGGACCAGCGGCGCAGGATTTCCGCATCTATCTCGCGCGGATTCCGGAATTCAATGCCTTCATGGCGCCGACCGGCTTCGCCGTCGTCTTCTCCGGATTGCTGTTGAGGATGCGCAATGAGGCGCAGCTGGCGGGTGTGATCGCGCACGAATCCGGGCACTTCCTGAGGCGCCACATGATCCGCTCGTGGAGGGACCAGCGGCGCAAGAGCGATATCTTTGCACTCGGCGCCATGGCAGCGGGCGTGGGAGGCGCTGCAGGCGGGGTCTACATGGGCGATTATGTTCGCCTGGCCGAGCTCGGCACTATTCTCTCTTTGTTCCAGTACAGTCGGGAGATGGAGGCGGAGGCGGATGCGCTCGGGGCGAAGCTGATCGCTGACGCCGGCTACCCGCCCGTCGAAATGGCGAACGTTTGGCAGCAGCTGATCGGCGAGGAAGATGTGAGCGCGCGCTATCGTCGCAAGCGACGGGATCGAGGCTACGACCTGTTCGCCACGCATCCCGCTCCCGAAAGTCGGATGGCGGACCTACGCGCCGACGCGGCGGAGGTTACGGTCCCGGGCAGGGCGTATGACAACGGACGTTCGCGCTACCTCAATGCCATCGGACCCATTCGTCAAATGATGCTCGACGACCAGGTCAAGCTGAACGACCCGGGGGCGAGCCAATATTTGATCGAAACGCTGGCGCAGGACGGCTGGAACGGGCTGCTCCGTTTTTACGAGGGCGAAATTTGGCGGCTGCGCAATCGCCGCGGCGACGATGCCCGGGCGGCGCAAAGCTACGCGGCGGCGGTTCTCTACGCGGACGCGCCGCCGGACGCATGGCGTTGGCACGGAATTTCGCTGATGAAAGCGGGCCGGACAGGCGAAGCGAAAGCGGCATTCGCCCGCTATCTCACGATGAAGCCCGACGCGCCGGACGCCGCTTGGGTGCGGCAGACGGCCGGCTGAAAGGAGGACTCGATGAAGGTCCGATTCGCCATTCTGGCCGCGGCTGGTTCGGTCGCCGCCTGCTCGTCAATCGGCGGCGGCGAATATGGCTTCAGCGACTACGCACTGGTCCGGGTTCATCGGGTGAGTGTCGGCGATGGCAGCCTCTCCGTCGCTCCGCCACGCCCTTGGAACCGTCACCGCACCTTCCTGTTCGAAGACGTTCGAGATGTTGAGGATTGGACGTTGAACGGGCCCCTGCTCGACGGGATGAGCTTCGTCAGTGGCCTCAAGAGCGGCGCCTATTTGGTGCGCCAACGCAAGAGCGCCGACCAGCAGGTGCCGAAGTTCCGCTCGGATATGACACCGCCCGAAATCGCCGCAATGCTCGAGAGTCTGTATCGCGTGCGTGGCGGGGCCGTCGATTTCAATACCTTATCTTTGCGGCCGAGACCGTTCCTCGGAGCGAGCGGCTTTCAGTTCGACTATCAGCATCTAGACCAGGACGAGCTCTGGCGCCGCGGACGCGCTGTTGGTGCCGTGATCAACGGTAAGCTCTATCTGATCCTCCTCGACGCCGCCCGGTCGCATTACTACGACGAAACCCTTGCGGACTTCGAGGCGGTTGTCACCTCCGCACAACTCCGGACATAGGCCCTCCGCCTCCTCCCCTCGAGACGAACGAATGTGGTGCTATCCCACAGGCGAAATCGGCGCCGGCCCCGGCGGAGGCGAGGGCGGCGCGGGCTGCGGAGCCGGGACGTCGATGTCCGGACCCACGGGCGGCGTTTCGGGTGGTGGATTCGGCGGACTGGCCGGCTGTGCTGGGACTGGGGTTTCCGGCGGCGGCTCGTGGGGTATGCCGGGCGACGGTGGTTGTTGCATCGAATTTCTCCGCCGTCTCAACGAACTTGGAGCGCCGCGGGTTGCCCAAAGGCCGATCCTTGCTATAGGCCCCGAGCTTTCGCGGCCCCGCGCGCGTGGCGGAATTGGTAGACGCGCTGGATTTAGGTTCCAGTATCGCAAGATGTGGGGGTTCGAGTCCCTCCGCGCGCACCATCCGCTCGGCTGGGG
>JBKPON010000221.1:0-1611 GCA_046733135.1 Pseudomonadota bacterium
TGCCACTGGAGCGGACGAATGCGTCGGTAACCGCGCGAACCGCACGATTGTTGGGAAGCAGGATCCGTCCGCGTGCGAGCCCGAGTGGCTCCTTGCCGAAACGTTGGATCAGCCCCGCGGCAAGCGCGTCGGCAAAGGAGCGGTGCGACGGGATGGTGTAGATGGACGGCCGGCGCGGCCCTTCAGACATTCTCCAGCGCCGTTTCCGTCATTTGGATGGATTGGGGTGTGCCAACGTCGAACCACAGGCCCTGATGGACGGCGCCGAAGCAGCGGCCTTCTTCGATCGCCCGGTCCCAAAGGATGTTCGTCGAAAACGGCCCTTCGGGCGCATCGCGCAGCAGGCGCTTGGAAACGATCTGGATGCCGGTGAAGACGAACGGCGCGACGTGGCTGCGGTCGCGCCGCCTGAGCCGCCCCACTCGGTCCATGTGGAAGTCGCCCATTCCCTTATGATTGAGCGCGCGCGCCTGCGGCACCAACAGCAGCAGCGCGTCCATTTTCGAATCGTCCCATTGCGATGCGAGTAGCTTCAAAGTGTCGGCCGGACCGTCGATCCAAAGGTTGTCGCTGTTGAGGGCCAGGAATGGCTCGCTGTCGATCAGGGGCTCGGCTTTGATCAGACCGCCACCGGTTTCCATGAGCAAATCCCGCTCATCGGAAATGAGGACTTCGAGACCGTAATCGCGGCTCGCGAGGTGCGCCTCGAGGGCATCGGCGAGATAATGGACGTTCACCACCACTTTCTTGACACCAGCGTCGCGCAGTTTCTCAAGCACATGATCGAGCAGCGCCTTGCCGTTCACTGAAATCAGCGGCTTGGGCTTGGTCGCGGTCAGCGGACGCATGCGTTTGCCGAGGCCTGCGGCCATGATCATCGCCGTGTGCGGTACCTTCGCCGGCACCTCGGCGCGCAGACGCAGGGCTCGTTTGGTCTGGCTCACGCGGCCTGCTTCCAAGGTTCACGCCGACGCTCGGGCGCGATGTTCACATCGAACCAGTCCCGCACCGGTTTCAGTTGCGACTGCTCTAAGTCGCGTTCGAGCAAGCCCCACATGCGCGGCTGGAAGCGCTTATAATGCGGCTTATCGTCGCGTTTCCAAAGGCGCGTGAATACACCGAGGATTCGCGTATTGCGCTGTGCGGCTAGCGCCCAATACGCACGCTCGAACTCTTCTCCATGGCCCGTGGCCGCGACATAGCGATCGATCATCGCCCGCTCGATGGCGGGCGGAACGTCGCGCCGGGCATCCTCGAGCACGGACGCAAGGTCGTAGGCAGGATGGCCCGCGAGGGCGTCCTGAAAGTCGAGCAAGCCGAAATGCCCGACGCCTTGGCGCTCGCCCACAAGCATGATGTTTTCCGCATGATAATCACGCAGCACCGTAACCGGACTGAGCCCGTCGTTGGATAAAGGTTCGAGGACTTCTCTCCACGCGGTCTGGTAGGCTTCGGCGTCCACCTCAGCGCCGACGGCCGGACAATACCAATCGGTGAACAGCTTCAACTCCTCCAGCCATTGCGGGAGGGCGTGCTCTTTCAGCCCGGGCATGGGTGGGTGCTGGTGAAGGTGAACCAACACGTCCGTTGCCAGCTCATACAATTCTCGTT
>JBKPON010000222.1:0-12157 GCA_046733135.1 Pseudomonadota bacterium
GCCGATCGCCTCGAACTGGAGATAACCGAGGGCGTGTTCATTGCCGATGGCGATTCCACCGATGAGACTTTTGCGAAGTTGAAGAAGGTCGGCGTTCGCCTCGCACTCGACGATTTCGGCACCGGCTACAGTTCCCTCGGCTATTTGAAGAAGGCGCCGTTCGACAAGATCAAGATCGACCAAAGCTTCGTCCGCGGCGCGGCCTCGGCCACCAACCGCAATGCGGCGATCATTCGCGCTATCGTCACGCTCGCCGAAACGCTGGGAATGGACACTTGCGCCGAGGGCGTCGAGACGCACGACGACCTCCAGCTGATCCGCGAGCTCGGGGTTAGCATGGTCCAGGGCTACATCTTCGGCCGGCCGAGCGACGCCGATACCGCGCGCGATCTTGCGAACCGAGTGACGGTTGAGGCCGATGGCTTCCAATGCATCCGCGAGCCGCGCCACCGGCTGATGCGTCGTGCGATCACTTGCATCGATGAAGAGACAGTCGAGGTCAAAGTGAGGAACATTTCCTCGATGGGCGCGCAAGTCGAATGTCCGCTCCCGATCTCTCCGGGGACCGAGCTCGCGATCGATATCGTCGGGGTCGGCCCGGTCCGTGCGACGGTGCGCTGGGCGCAGGCGGGCAAGTTCGGCGTTCAATTTTCCGAACAGTTCAACCTTTCGCGGCTCGCTCCGAAGAAAGAACCGACGAAAGAAACGACCATGCTCCGGCCTTGGTACATCGACCAGCGCCAGGTGAGTTGATCCCTAGCGGCTGGCGACCTGGCGGACCTGAGCGCGATCCTTTCCGTAAAAGTCGTCGAAATAGACGATCGACGTCCCGCTCGGCACCGCAGTCAGATAGGTCAGATAGATCGGAACGGCCGTCGGCAGATCGACCTTCTGCTCCGGTCTGGCCCCCTTCGGGCTCGGCGGGCGGCCGTTGAATAGCCAGCGAGCGAAGCGCGGGGCATCCTCGAGGCGAACGCAGCCGTTGCTTTGCAGACGTGCCGCCTCCTCGATCTTCTCCCTTTCCGGGGTATCGTGCAGCCAAATGCCCTTCGAGTTGGGGAACATGAATTTCATTTTGCCCATCGAGTTTGCTGGTCCGGGCTTCTGCCGCATACGGACGTGAACGCGGCCGGCGACGACGCCCTGCCAGTCTATCGACATGGGATTGATCACCCTGGCATTGGGCGACCAGTCGGAAAGGATCTCGTACCCCTTTTCGTTGAGGTAGGCACGGCCGCGCTTCAGAACATTCGGTGCCAACTTCCTGGCTGCAATGTCCGCCGGCGCGTTCCAATAAGGATTGAGTGCGATGTACCGGATGAAAGCGTTCATCATCGGCGTTTGAGCGATCGGGTCCGGTCGTCCGGCGACGACCCGCATCGAGTCCACCACCTGTCCGTTCTCGTACATGTAGAGGCGGGCAGCCGGCGCATTCACAATCACGAATCGCCCGTGGCCGGCGGGAAGTACTCGCGCCCGCTCAAGATTGAGCATGAGCAAGCGACGTTCGCCTTCGCTTCGGTAGATGCGTGCAGCGATTGCCTGGCGCAGCTGGGCGTAGATCGGATTCATCCAACCCATTTGCTGGACATAATCGGCCAACGACGGAGCGGCAGCGGCTTGGCCGAGGATTTCCCCGGCGGCTGGAGGCGTCGGCTTCAGTTCCTGATCGACATAGACGACGCCGATGCCAGGATCGTGCCTGAGGTCGCGCACGTAGGCGACGAGAGCTTGGCTTAGCGCCAATTCGGCGCGCTGCACGCTCGCTGGGTCGCCCCGCGATGCATCACCCACGATCCTCGCAAGCCGCCGCGCATCGTAGCGCCTGGGGTTGAGATTGTCGGCCTGCGCGGTGGCGAGCAGCTGGAGCAACTCCTGGGCGGCGTTGCCCGATCTGGGCGAAAACCACAAAGGCGCACTGCCCCGTTGCCGGTAAAAATCGGAAACGTCGCCTGCATAGGACGCCGACGCCGATGCGGCCGAAGCGGACCTCGGCCCGACCGCCACTGGCGCAGCAAACGCGACGATTGCAGCGGCTACACCCAAAACGGAAACTCTCTTCGACAGCCGCGAGCTGCGGAAATTGCTCATGTTGCTTGAAACTCCAGCGAGGCGTTCAACAATCTAACCGCAAAGCCCTTGGGTTCAAGGCATTGACGAGAGCGTGAACGACCCGCGGGCGGCGCAAAAAAAGAGCGCCGGCGGTTAACCGGCGCTCCTTCCTGTGGTTGCCGCTGCCTTAGTATCTGCGGTTGATGTCGACGTCGCGGATAAAGCCGCGATAGTCGACGACGCAACTGAACGACAAGTCCGGCTGATAGCTGTAGCCGAATGCGCCATAGGCGCCGACCCCATAAGGGCCGTACCCGCTACTGGCGTAGCGTCCGCTGGTCGCCAACCCACGGACATGGACCGTGCTACGGCGCGGCACGACCTGTGTCACATTCAGCACTCGGGCAGTGCTGTAATTATTCGCACCGAGGAGCGCACCAAGCACACCGCCTACTCCGCTTCGATTATAAAGACGGTTCTGCACTGCGGACGTGCACTGCTGGGCAGCATAGCCGGTGTTCATTCCATAACCGCCATAGCCGTAATATTGCGCGCCGACCGGGCTCGCTGCAGCGAGCGCCGCCCCACCGGCGAGAATTTTGATGATCGTACGCATGACTCGATCTCCTTTCCAAAGCTGGAGGTTCGCGGGGATAAACGTCCGGCCAGTCCCTCTCGCCTCGAAATTGGTCGCGATCCGGCGTCAAACCGTCGCGATAGAATGAACTTATCGTGAATGGTTCGTTCATGCGCACAGGCGCGAACCAATAAGGAGAATGCTAGAAAACCTCGGCGGGAATCTTCATGAGCGCATCGGCGCCCGCTTCTATCTTGCGGCGTAATGCCGACGATAGGGGAAGCTCGCGTTGCGCGTGGAAGCGCGCCGTGGTGAGCTTTGCCTCGAGAAACTCCTGGTCCTCCGCCCCCTCGTTCAAGGCGGATGCCGAAGCCGCCGCAATCTTGAGCCACATCCAACCCAGCGCAACGAGGCCCATCAGGTCCATGTAGGGATAGGCGCCCGCGCCAGCATTGTCCGGATCGGCCGGCGCGTGCTGGGCCAGCCACATGGTCGCGGCCTGGAGATCGGCGAGCGCCGGTTCCAGCGCGCCGGCAGCGCCCGCCGGATCGCCCGCCTGTTTCGCCTCGACAATGTCATTGCCGACAACCTGGAAGAAGGTGCGAACCGCGCGTCCTCCATCCTTCGCAAGCTTGCGGCCGACGAGATCCATCGCCTGGATGCCGTTGGTGCCCTCGTAGATTTGCGTAATTCGGGCATCGCGCACGAACTGCTCCACGCCATGTTCGCGGATGTAACCGTGGCCGCCGAACACCTGTTGCGCGCGGACGGCCGCTTCGAAGCCCTTGTCCGTCAGATAACCCTTGATGACCGGGGTCAGCAGTCCGAGCAAATCCTCGGCCTGCTGCCGCTCCTGCTCGTCCTGCGAACGCCGGGCTAGGTCGACCTGGAAGGCACCCCATAGGATCAGCGCGCGACCAGCCTCGTTCCACGCTCTCGCCTCCATCAGCATCCTCCGTACATCCGGATGGACGATGATCGGATCGGCCTTGGCGTCGGGCTCGCGCTCGGCCTCGTTCAAAGCCTTCCCCTGGCGGCGCTCACGGGCGTAGACGACCGCATTCTGATAGGCGACTTCGCCCTGGGCAAGGCCCTGAAGGCCGACACCGAGCCTCGCCGCGTTCATCATGATGAACATCGCCTGGAGACCCTTTTCCGGCTCGCCAATCAGCCAGCCTTTCGCCCCATCGTAGTTCATCACGCAGGTGGCATTTCCATGAATGCCCATCTTCTTCTCGAGCGCCCCACAGCCAAGCGCGTTCCGCGGCCCGATCGAACCGTCTTCATTCACCAGGAATTTGGGAACGACGAACAGCGAGATGCCCTTCACATTGTCGGGCGCTCCGGCGACCTTGGCGAGGACGAGATGGATGATGTTTTCGCTAAGGTCGTGCTCGCCGGAAGAGATGAAGATCTTCGTGCCCGTGATGGAATAGCTGCCGTCGTCATTCGGCTCCGCGCGCGTCTTCAGCAGGCCGAGGTCGGTTCCGCAGTGCGGCTCGGTGAGATTCATCGTGCCAGTCCAACGGCCGCTCACCATATTGGGAACGTAGGTCCGCTTGATCTCGTCGCTCGCCTTCACCAGCATTGCCGCGATCGCGCCCGCCGTCAGGCCCTGGTACATTTCGAAGCTGTGATTGGCGGAGAGGATATATTCGCTGACCGCCGTCCCGATGACCTGCGGAAGCCCTTGCCCGCCATATTCCTCCGGCGCGGTGAGTGTCGGCCAGCCGGCCGCGCAAAATTGCCGATACGCGTCCTTGAAACCCGGCGGAGTGACGACCGAACCGTCGTCGGCGCGCTTGCAGCCGACCTCGTCGCCGATCTTGTTCAAGGGCTGGAGCACTTCTTCGCAGAAGCGGCCCGCCTCCTCGAGAATGGGTTCGATCACGTCCAACGTCGCGTTGGCGAACCCCGGAAGGTTGGTGTAGCGGCCGATGCCGATCACATTTTCCAGAATGAAGCGCGTCTCTTTCACCGGCGCCTTGTAGATCGGCATTCGCTGACCTCCGTGTCAGTATCTTCCTATTGCCGAGGTGGCGGGGCGTCCAGCGGCTCACTACATAGGCGGTCATGAAGCGAATCGCGTTATTCTTGGTGGGTGCAATCGCCACTACCTCTGCCGCGGCCGCGCCCCGCGCGGAAAGCGCAGTCCTTGCCGGCGGCTGCTTTTGGGGAATGGAAGCGGTGTTCGAGCACGTGAAAGGTGTGACGGATGTGGTGTCCGGCTATGCCGGAGGCCTCCCCCGCGATGCCAATTACGAAGCCGTCGGGACCGAGCGGACGGGTCATGCCGAGGCAGTCAAGATCACCTACGACCCGACGAAGATCAGCTATGTGCGATTGTTGCAGATCTTCTTCGCCGTCGCGCACGACCCGACGCAGGTGAACCGCCAAGGACCGGACGAAGGTCCCAGTTATCGATCGGCAATTTTCCCACAGACCCGGCAACAGGCGGCCGTAGCGCGCAAGTTCATTGCCGAGCTCAACGCCAGCCACGTGTTCAAGCAGCCGATCGCGACCCGGATCGAGGGCGGCGGCTTCTTTCCGGCCGAAGCCTATCATCAGGATTTCGCCCGGCAGCACCCGACATATCCCTATATTTTGGTCAATGACCGCCCAAAGGTGGCCGCCCTCAAGCGGCGCTATCCCCTTCTGTGGAAAGCATAAACTCTCCCTCTTGCGGTCGCTAAGCCGTTAAAATTTCACGCTTTATTCAGCCAAGGGGCGACAAAGCCGTAAGCGCGTCCTATATGGCGCGCGCGACAAGAGCGCCTGGGGCGCAGGACTGGGGCTCGGGATATGCTGACGACCAATCCGTTCGACGACGACAAGCTGCACGAAGAGTGCGGCATTTTCGGTATTTGGGGCGCGGATAATGCGGCGAGTTTCGTTGCGCTCGGACTGCACGCGCTGCAGCACCGCGGTCAGGAAGGCGCCGGCGTTACCAGCTTCGACGGCAAACATTTCCATTCTCATCGAGCGATGGGCCACGTCGCTGGCAACTTCGATCGTGATGAGGTCATGCGCACGCTGCCGGGTCGCACCGCAATCGGCCATGTCCGCTATTCCACCGCGGGCGGGCCTGGCATCCGCAACGTCCAGCCGCTGTTTGCCGAGCTTGCGGAAGGCGGGTTCGCCCTCGCTCAGAACGGCAACATCTCCAATGCCATGAAGCTCCGGCGCACGCTCAATCGCCGTGGCTCGATCTTCCAGTCGACCAGCGACACCGAAGTGATCATCCACTTGGTCGCGACGTCGCATTACACCAGCACGCTCGATCGGCTGACCGACGCGCTGAAGCAGGTCGAGGGTGCCTATTCGCTGATCGTTCTCACCGAGGAAGGCTTGATTGCCTGCCGTGATCCGCTCGGCATCCGCCCGCTGGTCATGGGCAAGCTTGGCGAGGCGACCATCTTCGCTTCGGAAACGGTGGCCCTGGACGTCATTGGCGCGAGCTTTTTGCGCGACGTCGAACCCGGCGAAGTCATCCTCGTCAACGACGGCGGCATCCGATCCTTCCGGCCATTCGAAAAGGCGGCGCCGCGCCCGTGCATCTTCGAGCACGTCTATTTCTCGCGGCCCGACTCCATTGCCGAGGGCAAGTCGGTGTACGAGGTCCGCAAGAACATCGGCGCGGAACTCTCTCGCGAGGCGCCCGTCGAAGCGGACTATGTGGTGCCCGTGCCGGATAGCGGAGTGCCCGCCGCGCTCGGCTTCAGCCAGGCCTCGGGCATTCCGTTCGAGCTCGGCATCATCCGGTCGCACTACGTCGGTCGGACCTTCATCCAGCCGACACAAGAAGTGCGGCACCTTGGCGTGAAGCTCAAGCACAACGCCAATTCGGCGCTGATAGACGGCAAGAGCATCGTCCTGGTGGATGATTCAATCGTGCGAGGAACGACCAGTGTGAAGCTGGTGCAGATGATGCGCGATGCCGGCGCGCGCGAAGTCCATATGCGGATCGCCTCGCCGCCGACGCGGCATAGCTGCTTCTACGGCGTCGACACGCCCGAGCGGGCCAAGCTTCTGGCGGCGCAGATGAACGTCGAGCAAATGCGCGACTACATCAACGCCGATAGTCTCGCCTTCATCTCCATCGAGGGTCTGTATCGGGCGCTCGGCGAGGAACGTGACAATGCGCATCCGCAGCGTTGCGACGCCTGTTTTACTGGCGACTATCCCACCAGCCTCACCGACCTGACAGAGAACGAACGCGCGGCCTCGCTTTCGCTGGTCGCCAGCCGCTAAAGGCGGCGGCATGACTGATTCGAAGCCCTTTTCCGGCAAACTCGCGCTTGTCACGGGTGCAAGTCGGGGCATCGGCGCGGCGACCGCCGAAGAGCTCGCCAAGGCTGGTGCCCACGTGATCCTCGTCGCCCGCACGGCCAAGGCGCTGGAGGAGGTCGAGGAGCGTATCCATCAAATTGGCGGAAGCGCTACGATTGCCCCGCTCGACCTCACCGACGGAGAGTCGATCGGCAAACTTGCAGTCGCGGTCGCCGAGCGCTGGGAAAAGCTCGACATCCTCACCCTCAACGCGGCGATGCTCGGTTCCCTGACACCGGTTCAGGACATCGATCCAAAAGAATATTCGCGGTTGCTGAGCCTTAACCTGCTCGCCAACCAGGCGCTGATAGCCGCCTTCGATCCATTGCTGAGGAAGGCCGACCGAGCCGACGTCGTCGCGCTGACCTCGTCCGTCGGAGGAGAGCCTCGCGCCTTCTGGGGAGCTTATGGTTCATCCAAAGCCGCGCTCGAAACACTGCTCGGCGCTTATGCCGACGAGACCGGTTTCACCAATCGCATCCGCGTGCATATCGTCGATCCGGGAGCGACACGCACCCGCTTGCGCGCGAACGCCTTTCCGGGCGAAGAGCCGGAGAGCGTCAAGCCGCCAGAGGTGGTCGGGCGGGCGATCGTCGAAAGGCTAAGCGCCGATGCGCCCACCGGCGAAAAGGTACGGGTCGACGCTTAGCATCCGCCGTTTGTGGAAAATTGACCGAAGTTCGATAGAGAGACCGTCCGGTGTTGGAGATGGACGGAAGTGCGGTGACAGCAGCAAGCGGATTTCCCGACACGCAGCCGCTAAACGTCTCTCAGCTGCTCGCGCAGATCGCGGCCGGACCGCCGGAGGAGCGATTGACTCTGAGCGAGCTGTCGGCTCGGCTCCGCGACCGCGCCTGGGGTGGGCTTCTCCTCATATTCGCCTTGATCAACATCCTGCCGCTGCCTCCTGGCACGACGGTCGTCACGGGCGTCCCACTGATCATTCTTACCGCCCAAATGGCCGCCGGTCGGGCGACGCCCTGGTTTCCCAGGCGCTTCGACCAGCGCGGCGTGGCGAAGGGCGACATGGCTCGGTTGGTGGCGAAAATGCTGCCCTGGGAGCAACGCATCGAACGGGTGTTCAAGCCTCGGCTGATTGCGCTCACCCGGCATCGCGCGGCCCGCGTGATCGGTGCGGTAAGCCTGCTTCTTTCGCTGATCCTGTGGCTCCCGATCCCGCTCGGCAACCATGCCCCGGCGGCAACCATGGCGCTGTTTGCGCTGGCCCTGATCTATCGCGACGGCGCACTGGTGATACTCGGCGCCGTAGCAACGCTGATTAGCCTCGTCCTCGTGTCATTCACCGTCGGCTCGGTTTGGTTGGCGCTGCTCTTCATGCTGCACCAATTGCACGCGGGTTGACCGTTTGCTCAATCGGGGCTTTCGAAGCGGTCCTTGTCGTCGTGGGTCGCGATATAGATCATGGTAAGGATGGTCCCGAGCCAGATGGCCAGGACCGGAAGCGGAATGTGCCCGATCCCGCCTTGGCCGTCCGTCGCGGACGGGGGTGGACCTTCACCCGGCGGCGGAGCCACCACGCCGGCGGCGCCGAGCGTGGTCGCGCCGACGGGTGTCATCATACTGAGCGTCATCCACGGGCTCGACACCTGCTGTGCCGTAGCGACTGGTTGAGACTCAGCCGCTCCAGCGACCGAGCTGGTCATGCAGGCTAAGGCGGCTAACGCGGATGCAATGGATCGACCGGTCCGACGCACGCGAGTATCTCCTAGGTCGCGAAAGCTGAGCCTACGCGCGCGCACCGATAATGGCGATTGAGTTGGTCGCGGGAATGTACCGGCTCGCCGTTGATGCGATTACCTAGGCGACCTCACGCCGATCAGCCGAGCTTCACCATCGTCACTTGCGCGACGTCGATGGCGCCGCCGCGGAAACCGCCCTCGCAATACATCAGATAGTAGCGCCAGAGATTGTGGAAGGCCTCGCCGAATTCGTCGAGAGCGCCGCGACCAACGGCGAGATTGTACCGATTGTGCCAGCGGCGCAGAGTCTCGGCATAATCGAGCCGGAAGGCCTCGCGCTGATCCCATGACAAACCCCGTTCGCTCGCAAGGCGCTCGAATTTTCGTTCGTCAAGCAGCGTGCCGCCGGGAAAGATGTAGGTCTGGATGAAGTCCGGATTGCGGGCATAATTGTCGAACAGTCGGTGATCGATGCTGATAAATTGCAGCGCTGCACGCCCTTCAGCCTTCAGGTTCCGTGCAATGGAATCCAGATAGGCACCCCACCAGCGCTCACCCACAGCCTCGACCATCTCGACGGACGCCACGGCATCGAACTGCTCGTCCGTGTCGCGATAGTCCTGAAGGCGAATTTCGATTTTATCGGACAGCCCCGACTTGGCGATTTTCTCGTCCGCCCAGGCCTTCTGCTCCTTCGACAGAGTCAGGCCAACGACCTCGGCACCGCGCCTGGCGGCCTCCATCGCCAGGCTCCCCCAGCCGCAACCAATCTCCAGCAGGCGCTGTCCGGGCCCGATCCTCAGCCGGTCGAGCAGCAACGCCCCCTTGCGCCGTTGGCCGTCCTCCAGGCTGTCGTGCGGAGCGGCGAAACGAGCGCTACTGTAGGTCATCGTCTCGTCGAGCCACGCCGAATAGAAATCATTGCCCAGGTCGTAGTGGGCGGCGATATTCTCTTGCGCCTTGTGCGGCGCATTATCGCGCAGGCGATGAGCGAGCGCATTGATCCAGCGGAAAAGCCCCTTGGCCCGGCCGACATCGCCGAGCGGCATCGCATTTTCCGAGAAGAGTTCGAAAATTGCCACGGCATCCGGGCTCGACCATTCGCCCAAAGTCCAGGCCTTGTACCAGCCGACGGATCCCGAAGTTGCGAGCCGCACGAGCGCCATCCAGCTGTGGAGCTCAACGCTCGCGTCCGCGCCCGACGAGCGAAAGCCGATCCTCAGTCGTTCACCGCCAGGAAGCGTAACCTCGAGCCCTCCGCGCTCCAGGCCGCGATCGATTTTCGCGAACAATTTGGAGACTGCCGGCGCGGCAAGCCGAGCGAGGGCTCCTCCGCCGGTCGCGAAGCGGCGGTCAGCGCGCACCAGATGCTCGCCGCGCGTGCTCATGTCGGCGGAGTTATGAACTCGGGACCTTATTGTCGAGCGGGATCAAGAAGGCGCGGTTTCTGGACCGGTCTTCAGTGGTGTAGAAGCGCTGGTCCGTGAGGAAGGCGTTACCGCGCTCCTCGACGACCATCGGCATGCGCGACCAGAAGAGGAAGGCGCGGATGTGCCTATCCGTCTCCGCGGCGCGGGCGAGGCGCGGATCATCCAATCGGAGCGGAATGATCGCGGGATGCAACGTCACGGAGTTGAGCCCCTTGAGCGGGTCATATTCGCCGCTGCCGCCAACGCCGCCGCCGCGCCAGATCATCCGCCGCTTCCAGAACTCGAGCGGGACCTCGCCGGCGACGATCATCTCCGGCTTCGCGACACTTTCCACCAGGGGGCGGGTCAGCGCCTCCGCCCGCAGGCTGATTGCAGCGTTGAGCCCGATGTAACCAAGGACCGAGACGAGCGCCCACGCCGCGGGCTGCTTCCAGTTCCACCCGCGACGCTCCGCCCGCCACGACATTTCGAGACCGAGGATCAGCATGATCCAAATCCAAGGATCCATGATGAAGAGCGTGTCGCCGTAAAACCAGTGATGCGACAGCGGCTCGCCAAGGCGCGTGCCATAGGTGTTGAGGACATCGAGTAAGGGGTGGCTGAGCGTGCCGAAAAAGCAGACCAGGAGTAACGGCCCGAGCTTGATCGGCCCTTTTTTGCTTAGTGGAAACCTTTCCCACGCAAAAATAATTGCAGCAAGCAAGAACGGTATGGTCACAAGCCCGCCGATGCCATGCGTGAAGCCGCGGTGAGCGGCGAGCGGGTCTTCGCCCCACAACGGCGCGACGAAGCTGTCGATGTCGGGCAGGTTCGCGGCAAGGATGAGCGCCGGCATGGCTCGTGGCGTAAGGCTTTTGAGGCCCATGCGTCCGAGCGCGGCGCCAACCAGACTGTGAGTGAGGTTGTCCAATCCCTATCCTCCCCGCGATTTCGCGGAGAGGGGACGATCCTCGCTCAAAGCTTGTGCGGTTCCTTCTCGACCATCCAGGTTTGACCCTTGGAGACCAAAGCCTGGAGATCGGCGGCTTTGCCCTTGGCGGCACCGCGGTTCTGCTCGACTATCGCGGCCTCGAAGGTCGGCGCCGGGTCTTCGTAGAGCACGCCCAATGCCATCGGGAAGCCGTCGGGCATTTCGACCAGCATGTGGGCGATCGAACGGTTCTTCGGATCGTGGACGAGAACGTCCGGGTCGCCGGCCCCGACCACTTTCAGCGCCAGGCGTTCGCGGTCGAGCGCGATGCCCTTGGTTTCGCCCGCGAACAGCATCTTCTCGCCCGTCTTGAGCCACAATTGCTTTTCGGCCGCGACGTCGCGCTCGGTGAAGCTGGCGAACACATCGTCGTTATAGACAACGCAATTCTGGTAGATCTCGACGAAGCTCGCCCCCTTGTGGGCGTGCGCAGCCCTCAGGACGTCTGGCAAGTTCTTGTGCACGTCGATACCGCGGGCGACGAATCGCGCGCCCGATCCTAAAGCGAAGGCACAGGGCTGGACCGGCCGGTCGACCGACCCGAACGGGGTCGAAGGACTGCGCGTGCCGACGCGGCTGGTGGGCGAATATTGGCCCTTGGTCAGGCCGTAGATCTCATTGTTGAACAGGAGGATCTGGCAATCGAGGTTGCGGCGCAGAACGTGCATCGTGTGATTGCCGCCGATGCTCAGAGCATCGCCGTCGCCGGTGATGATCCACACATCCAGCTCCGGATTGGCGAGCTTCACGCCCGTCGCGAAGGCCGGGGCACGGCCGTGGATCGTGTGGAACCCGTAGGTCGCCATGTAATAAGGGAAGCGGCTCGAACAGCCGATGCCCGAGATGAACACCGTCTTTTCCCGCGCTACGCCGAGGTCCGGCATCGTCCGCTGTACGGCTTTCAACACCGCATAGTCGCCACAGCCCGGACACCAGCGGACCTCCTGGTCGCTCGCCCAGTCCTTGGCGGTGGTGGTCGGGATGGGAGTGAGTTCGTTCATCAGCGAAGGCTTCCAAACCAGTAGACGAGGCCGAGCACAATGATCAGCAGGATCAACATCGGCCAGACGTTGAGCTGCTTCATTGCTGTACCCCGGCG
>JBKPON010000223.1:0-12455 GCA_046733135.1 Pseudomonadota bacterium
CCCATGGCCCGCCATGAACGAAGAGAACCATCGGAACCGGATGATTGGCGTGCCCATCTCGGTCTGCATCGGCGCCTGCCGGCAGTGACAGGTAGCTCGGCAAGGTCAGTCCGTCCCGAGACTTGATCTCAACAGGCCACATCGGGACGAGGGGGGCACCGACCAGTTCCGGACGCCCGGTATAGAGCTTCGTCAGTGAGCCCGCCTTGCGATCGAACAGATAAACTGAAGCAGGCTCGACGACCGGATCGGCACTAACGATCCACTTATCGTCGGCGTCGGTCCGGGCTTGAATGACCGGGGAAGCGCCGAGCTTCGCTTTGAGCCAGTCGAGCGCGGCACCGATGGACGGATCCAGCGAGCTCCACTCAGGCTTCAGATACTCCGCCTGATACGCCTCGACTCGATATGTCTTCGGGTTTTGCAGCAGCGCACCGATATCCGCTTTCGGACTTTCTGCGAGAACGGTTGTGGCTCCCGTCGCCACGTCCTGGGCGATCAGCGCCGCCGTATTGCGACCACGGCTGTCAATCCAATAGAGGGTCTTGTTGTCCGCCGTGAACCCTCCGGGGGAAGTCGTCAGAGAGTCCTCCAGGGTCACTTGCGCGAACGGCTTGGCTTCGATCGCACCGCTGTGAACGCGATAATAGTCCGTGCCGCCGTCGGGACGTGATTTGGACGCGATTCGCAGGTTCAGATCATTGTCGGCGAGAAAGCCCGCATAGCCCATATTGCGCTTGACGAGCGTCAGCTTCCCGGTCGCAAGATTGAGGCTGTAGACGTCGTGCCATTTCGGATCGCGATTGTTCAAGCCGACGAGAATCCGGTCCTTATGCTTGTTGGAGATGCCGACGATCTCTGCTCGAGTCTTGGTGAATGGCGTGAGGGTAACCTGCTTGGCTGTTGCGACATCAACTCCATAGAGCAGGAAATTCTCGTCACCGCCTTTGTCCTGGATGAAGAGAACTTGGCTGGAATCGGGAGACCAGAAATATTGGCGGACGGGTCGTTCCCGCTCGTTGGTCAACGGCTTTGCGGCGTCAAGATTATCGACCGGCGCGACCCAAATGTTCAGGACTCCATCACGCGGCGCGGTCCAACTGAGCCATTTGCCATTAGGGGAAATTCTGCCGTTCGCCTTGACTGGATTGCCAAACAGCTTGGTTCTCTCAATCAGCGGAACGCCTGACGAGGCTGCTGCATGAAGCGGCTGAAGCGCAAAAACGCTCGAGAATGCAAGCGTCAGCTGGACAAGCGCACGCATAGTTTGGCCCTCTGCAAGTGTGTTATTCGAACATTACACAGAATGTCTGGAAAAAACCAGATGATTGGCGGGCGAGGGTAGCGAGGGCTGGCGGCCAGGTAATAGGAGAACATGCCTAGTTCAACGAACGTAGAGCACCCTGCGATACACCAGTGAGCATTAGGACCTTTCCCGGCCTTCCTGCGGCCATTGGTTTCCGGCCGGTTGACCGCCTTGCGCGCGCGGATGGCGTCGACCTGAAGCCGGGAGTATCGTCCGCTTTTGCATTTAGGTGGAGAGCGAGATGCCTAGGCTCTTTGTGCCTGTGGTCGCATTGGCGGTATTGTTCTCTGGTTCTGCAATGGCTCAGACAAGTCCAACGCGTCCCCCTGCGGCGAAAACAGATCAACCCTTCAATATCGGCTTTGTCCTATACACCAAGGGCAAAGCACCCGGCACATTGGATGCCCGATGGAATTACGCCAATGTCTACAGCGGGCGCGGGGTAGCAACCGGCGGTCCAGCCTCCAGCGGATTCGCAGGCCGATATCACGTGCGCTATTTTCTCGAGACGGGCGAGTTTTCCGACGAATACGATCTCGACATCGAACAGCACGCGGGCGGTCATTTCTACGACGTGACATGGATTACAAATGGCACCGTGAGCGCGAAGGGTGTGGGCATGGAGGTTCCGAACAACGGGGGATTAGCCGTCGGCTGGCGCAGGGTTGCGGACTAACCAGCGCTAATATCCGCAATGGGTCGAAAACAGACTCTGGCACCTGATCAGATTCGTCGCGGTACAGCTCGATTCGCGCGGCGGCGGACGTACGGCGATTACCCGGTGATTACTTTTGGGGATTCTTGGGCTTAGCGGTTTTGAGCTAAGTATTGGTGAGCCCAGCAGGATTCGAACCTGCGACCTACTGATTAAAAGTCAGTTGCTCTACCGACTGAGCTATGGGCCCACACGTTTGCGCGGTTAGCCTCGCGGGCGTCGGTGGGCAAGGCGCCCGGCGAGATGCCTGACCGTCAGTGGGCCGCGTACGCGCCAATTGGGCGCGACAGCCGCTAGCGGGTGAAGGACGAAACCGCGTTTGGCGAGACTGGAATGCGGGACGCTGAGGCGCCGCGACTTCCATTCTCCGCCGGTCCATAGAGCGATGTCGAGGTCGAGCACTCGCGGCCCCCAGCGGCGGCCGCGGCGGCGTCCGAAATCTCGTTCCGTCGCCTTGAGCCGCTTTAACATCTCGGCTGGATCGAGATCGCTTTCCACCAGCGCTACGGCGTTGGCGAAATCGCGCCCGGCGCCCCCTTGGGCGGCGTTGAGGATGATCGGCGAAGCGTCGAACAGACCGAACTCCTGATCCAGCCTGGCAATCGCCGCTTCGACCACGGCCGCAGGCCTTCCATAGCGCCCGTGGAGGCGGTTTGACCCAATTGCGATTGCGTAGAGCTGCGTTGCGCCCGGCACTCCCGCTGGCCTAGGCGAGGTAGATGTCGTTCGCCAGTCCTGCCGAACTCTCGCCGGTCGCGGAGGCCGAGGCGCCGCGCGATTGCCCGTTGTGCCCACGCTTGGTGTGCCTCCGGCACGATTGCCGTGCCGAGCATCCGGATTGGTGGAACGCACCGGTGCCGGCATTCGGCGACCGGAACGCGTGGCTGGCGATCATTGGCCTTGCGCCGGGAAAGCATGGAGCCAATCGCACGGGACGGCCTTTTACCGGGGATTATGCGGGCGAGCTGCTTTACGCCACGTTATTGAAGTTCGGCCTGGCCGAGGGCGAGTATCGTGCCGATCCTGCGGACGGGCTGAAGCTCAAGGGCGCGGTGATACTCAACACCGTCAAATGCCTTCCGCCCGCCAACAAGCCGTTGCCCGAAGAGGTTGCGACCTGCCGCCATTATCTCGACGCATCGCTCCTCGCGCTCAAAGAGGTTCGGGTAATCGTGGCTCTCGGCCGCGTTGCGCATGTGGCTGCGGCACGGGCAATCGGCCTGCCGCCCGCGGCGACGAGGTTCGGCCACGGCGCGGAAGCGATCGCCCCGGACGGCCGAATTCTGCTGTCGAGCTACCACTGCTCCCGCTACAACCAGAACACGCGGCGCCTGGACTCGGCGATGTTCGAAGCGGTGTTCGAACGCGCCCTCGCAATCAGCCAGTAGGACTGGCCGGATTGCTGTCGGCGACCAGCTTCCAGCTGCCGTCGGTCTGCTTCTTCCAGACGCTGAGATTGGTCCCCTTCATCGTAACGAGCTTCTTCGTAGCCGGGTCGGTATAGGTTTCCGTATATTCGGCCGTCGAATAAGCCATGTCGGCGCCATCGCTGAAAGTCTTCGCACCGGGCTTATATTCAATCTTCATCGCGGGATCGGCCAAGAACTCCTTGAATCCGGAAGCGATCGCATCCTTGCCCCTCGACGCAACGCCGCGCTCGCTGATGAAAACGGCATCGTCTGCATAGGGGCTGGTCGCTCCCGCCTGATCGCGGGCGCTGATTGCGGCGATCTGACCCTCCTCGACCTTTTGGATCGCCTGCGTTTCGGCAGCGACATCAGGTTTGACCCGGGGCGGAGCCGCGTTCTGGGTGCAGGCGGCACAGGCCAAAATGGCAGCACATGTCAGGATCGTGCGCATGATGCTTCCCCTATTCGTTGAGGGCTCGAAACAAAGACCTCATCCGCGCGCCGAGTCAATCGGCCGTCACCTGTCTTCGATGAGGCGTCCGTAAAGGTCCGGCCGGCGGTCGCGAAAGAAGCCGAAGGCGGCTCGATGCTTCTTTGCGGCCGCCAGGTCGAGGGTCGCGATCAAGACGCCGCTCTCCTCGGCTCCAAACTCGGCGAGGACATCACCGCGCTCGTCGCAGATGAAGCTGTGGCCGTAAAACCGCTGCCCCCCCTCCGTGCCAATGCGGTTGGCAGCGACGACCGGCACGACATTCGACACCGCATGGCCGATCATCGCCCGGCGCCATAAGCGCGAGGTATCGAGGTCAGGATCGTGCGGCTCGGTGCCGATCGCGGTGGGATAGAAGAGGACATCGGCGCCCATCAGCATCATCGCGCGTGCGGTCTCGGGATACCATTGGTCCCAGCAGACGCCGACCCCGAGCGTCGAATGATGCGGGCCGTCCCAGACTTGGAAGCCCGTGTTCCCCGGTCGGAAATAGAATTTCTCCTCGTAGCCGGGGCCGTCCGGAATGTGGCTCTTACGGTAGACGCCTGCGACCTTTCCCCCCGGGCCGACCATCGCGAGGCTATTGTAATGATGCGGCCCGTCGGCTTCGAAGAAGCTGGTTGGGATCCAGATCTTCAGTTCCTTCGCCAGCTCCTGCATCGCCAGGACCGACGGATGTTCGTTGGTTGGACGGGCGTTGGAAAACAGGCTCTCATCCTCGACTCGGCAAAAATATGGTCCCTCGAACAGCTCGGGCGGCAGGACGACTTCGGCGCCCTTCGATGCAGCCTCGTGCACAAGCTCGGCCACGGCGCGGATGTTCGCGACGGTGTCGTCGGTGAAGGCGAGTTGAAGTGCGGCGACGGTGACCTTGGTCATTGCGCCTATCTAGTGACGCTCGGCGAAATGTCGAAATGCATGACGTCTTCGCGCGTTCCGAGCTTGGTGTAGAGCGCGATGGCGGGCTCGTCGCCATAGTCGGCCTGGACGTAGATAACCCAGGCGTTGAGCACCGCGGCGATGCCTTGCAACTCCGCGATCAATGTCGTGGCAATACCCTGCCGACGGCAGGGTTCGGCGACCGCGAGATCGTAGATGTAGATTTCGCTCCGCTCCTGCTCGAGCTTGTCGAGAACGTAAGCGACCAGGCCCCCGACGATTTCATTTTCCGCGTAGGCGGCAAGTGCGATGACTTCGTCGCGAGCCAGGACGCGCCGAAAATAGTCGTCCGTCGGCTTCGCGACCGCGTAGGCGGCATCTTCGAAAACGCGGCCGAACAAGGCATTAAGCTCGCGCATTCGGCCCCCGTCGTCCGGCCCGAGCCGCCGGACCTCCGCAATCACGCCGGAACCTGCTGACTGATGCAGTGGAAGCTTCCACCTCCTGTGAGGATGTGATCGGCGCGAAGGCCGATTGCAACGCGGTCAGGAAAGAGGGCCTGGACGACGTCGACGGCGGCCCGATCGTTCGGTGCGCCATATTGCGGGACGACGACCGCGGCATTGCCGATGTAGAAGTTCATGTAGCTCGCCGGGACGACGTCCCCATCCTCGTCCGTGATCCGCCCAGGCGAGGGAAGGGTGACGATGTCGAGCTTCGCATCGGCGAGCCGCCGAGCGGCGTCCTTATAGACGGCCTCGTTCGGATCGTCCTTTGCGCAGGTTGGTATCGCCACCCTGCCCGGAGCGATGAAGCGCGCGAGATTGTCGACATGGCCGTCGGTGTGGTCGTTCATCAATCCCGATCCCAGCCACACCACGCGCTCACAGCCGAGATCGCGTTTGAGCCTCTGCTCGACCTCCTCACGCGTCAGGGAGTTACGATTGGGATTGAGCAGGCACTGTTCGGTGGTGATGATGGTACCCGAGCCGTCCCCGTCGATCGCCCCGCCTTCGAGAATCCAATCGACCTTGGCGAAGGCCAGGTCCGCGCGCTCTGCCAGACGCTCGCCAATATCCTGATCGCCCGCAAGCTCATATTTGCCGCCCCAGCCGTTGAAGCCAAAGCCTTGGGCGCTCCGCTCAGGACCTGAACCGACGACAATCGGCCCCGTATCGCGCAGCCAAATGTCGCCAAACGGTTCGACGATGACTTCGGCAAAGGCGCACAGCTGGCGCGCGGTTTCGGCGGCTCCGTCGTGAGCCGCGACCAACCATACCTTCTCGCCATCGCCGCCGGAGTGCACCGCTTCGGCGAAGGCCGCGACCTCCCGCTCGGCGGGTTTCAGATCGCCTAGCCAAAGTTCGGGATCGCTCGGGAAACCGATCCACACCGCTTCATGCGGCGCCCATTCGGGGAGCGGGGAACGGACCATTCAGCGCCGGCTAGCAAACGCCTGTCGAACCGCCAACCAAAGTCTCGTTCGCCGAAATGAAAAAGGGCGGCCAAAACTCCGGCCGCCCCGTCTTCCCGCTCCGAATGCTTATTTACCGCGAATAGAACTCGATGACCAGATTGGGCTCCATTCGTACCGGATAAGGCACTTCGTCGAGCTTCGGCACTCGGGCGAAGGACACCTTCGACGTGCCGTCCGGAACGACGTAATCGGGGATATCGCGCTCCGCCAGGCTCTGCGCCTCGATCACCAACGCCATCTCCTGGGCCTTGTCGCCGAGCTCAATCGCGTCGCCGACGTTCACCTTGCGTGAGGCGATATTGCACTTCACGCCGTTGACGCGGATGTGACCGTGGCTCACCAACTGGCGCGCTGACCAGATGGTCGGCGCGAACTTTGCTCGATAGACGACCATGTCGAGCCGCCGCTCAAGCAGGCCAATGAGATTTTGCGAAGCGTCGCCCTTCATTTGGGTCGCTTCGACATAGTTCTTCTTGAACTGCTTCTCGGTAATGTCGCCGTAATAGCCCTTGAGCTTCTGCTTGGCGCGCAGCTGCACGCCGAAGTCGGAGAGCTTGCTCTTGCGGCGCTGACCGTGTTGGCCGGGGCCGTACTCGCGGCGGTTCACCGGGCTCTTGGGACGTCCGAAAACGTTTTCGCCCATGCGGCGGTCGAGCTTGTATTTGGCGCTGGTGCGCTTCGTCATGACCTGTCCTTCAATTGCGTTTCACAGCTTCCCGGAGCCGCGCTGCGACTCTTGAAGCGCTCAAGAGGGCAGGGCCGCCGCTTCACCGGGGTGCGGGGCCAATTGCGAAGGCGCGCCGCTAGCGGACCCGGCGCATGGGGTCAAGTCGCCAGTCAGCTCCCGGGAGGTCCCCCCGAGGCGCCGCCTTTCTGATAGAGCTTGCCCTGGACGCCCATGCGGGAAACGCCGGGACCGAGATCGAGAACCCCATTCTCGTCGCGGCAGACGCGTCGTTTCGACCGACTCCCCGTTACCTCGATGTATTCGCATACCTGCTTCGCCTTTTTCACGACCGTGACCGGCTTCTCGGGCTGAGCGGCAGCCTGGGTCTGCGCCATCATCGCGGCCGCAAGAATCAAGATCGACATTTCACAATCTCCCTGACGCCGATGGCCACAAAGCCGATACTTTTCAATGGGTCAATAGTTAGCTTGGCCATTTGTCGAAAAGTCTTCATCGGTGTCGTGGTGGACCGACCAGCGCCCGGATGATGCCCCGCACCGCCTTGACCTCGCGCGAGGACCAGCCGGTCTTGGTGAAGATCGTGCGGATCGTGTTCCTCGTGGCCTGGCTGCGCGAAGGAGGGTGGAAATAGCCCTTGGCAACCAGTTCCTCGTCGAGCTGCTCGATCATGCCCTCCACTTCGCCGAGGGTCGCAGCCGGCTCGAGCTCCTTGGCGGGAGGCTGCGACAGTTCGCCATACTTCGACCATTCATAGGCGAGGAGGATCACCGCCTGGGCAAGGTTGAGCGATGCGAATTTTGGATTGATCGGTACCGTAACGATCGCATTGGCTAGCGCGACTTCATCGGTTTCCAGGCCCGACCGCTCGGGACCGAAGAGAATTGCCGAATGCTTGGGGCTGGCCACAATGCCTTTGGCCATTTCTTCAGGGCCAAGGACCGGCATCACCAAGTCCCGTCGGCGGACGGTGGATGCATACACGGTTGAGCAGTCAGCTATCGCGCGCCTCACCGTGTCAAAGACCTGCGCTCGTTCGAGCACGACGTCAGCACCGCTGGCTGCAGGGCCCGCGTCGGGATTCGGCCACCCGTCTCGCGGAGCGACGAGCCTCATTTCGGTCAGCCCGAAATTGAGCATCGCGCGCGCGGCCTTGCCGATATTCTGTCCCAGTTGCGGGCGAACGAGAACGATGACGGGCGGATGGGTGGCTGAACCTGTCTTCCGCTCATCCTGAGTAGCCGGTGAGCTCGTCGAACCGGCGTTTGGGGGGTGCACCTTTCGAGAAATCGCCAGGCGGCGCATCACAGCAGCGTGTCGCGGGCGGGCGGTGTCGCTTCCTCCTCGACCGTGCTTGCGATCTCAGCGAATTCGCCGGGCTCGCTGAAATCCTTGTAGACGCTGGCGAAGCGAATGTAGGCGACGTGGTCGAGGGTCTTCAGCCCGCCCATTACGGCCTCGCCGATTTCATCCGCCTTCACTTCGTCGCCGCGGGTTTCGAGTTGCCGCTGGATCGAAGAGACGAGGCGGTCGATCCGTTCGGGCCCAATGTCGCGCTTGCGGCACGCGATCGCGATCGAGCGGGCAAGCTTCTCACGGTCGAACGGCTCCCGTTCGCCGGTCTTCTTCACGACGGTAAGATCGCGCAGCTGGACGCGCTCAAAGGTGGTGAAACGCGCTCCGCACGCTTCGCACTGACGACGGCGGCGGATCGCTGCTCCGTCTTCGCTCGGACGGCTGTCTTTGACCTGACTGGCTTCATGCGCGCAGAAGGGACAGCGCATCCTTAAAAGCCTGACTAACCCTGATAGATCGGGAAACGAGCGCAGAGCTCCCGCACGCGCTCGTTCACCTCGCGCTCGACTGAGCCGTTGTTTTCAAGGCCATTTTTCGCGAGTCCGTCGAGCACGTCCGCAACCATGTCGGCGATGTCGCTAAATTCGCCGGTGCCGAAACCGCGCGTTGTTCCCGCGGGTGAACCGACTCGAATGCCGCTGGTCTGCACCGGTGGCAGCGGGTCGAACGGGACGCCATTCTTATTGCAGGTGATGCCTGCCCGCTCGAGGCTCTCGTCGGCATCTTTGCCAGTCAGGCCCAAGGGCCGGAGGTCGACAAGGGCGAGGTGGGTGTCGGTACCGCCCGCCACCAGGTCCGCCCCGCGTTCCCTGAGCCGTTTGGCCAGCGTTTGAGCGTTGGCGATCACGGCCTTGGCGTATGCCTTGAACTCCGGCTGGAGGGCTTCACCGAAGGCGACGGCCTTCGCGGCGATCACATGCATCAGCGGTCCGCCCTGAAGGCCGGGGAACACCGCCGAATTGATTTTCTTGGCGATGGCCTCGTCGTCGGTCAGCACCATTCCGCCACGTGGCCCGCGCAGGGTCTTATGCGTCGTGGTCGTCACGATCTGCGCGTGGCCGAAAGGCGTTGGATGCTCCCCCGCCGCGACCAGACCGGCGAAGTGGGCCATGTCGACCAACAAGTAGGCGCCGACTTCGTCACAAATCTGACGAAAGCGGGCGAAGTCGAAGTGCCGCGGATAAGCGGAGCCGCCAGCGATGATCAGCTTCGGCTTGTGCTCCTTTGCGAACCGCTCGACCTCATCGAAGTCGACGAGATGGTCATCGGGCCTGACGCCGTATTGAACCGCGTTGAACCACTTGCCCGATTGCGCCGGTGGTGCGCCATGCGTCAGGTGGCCGCCGGCGGCGAGGCTCATTCCCATGATGGTGTCGCCGGGCTTCAAGAGCGCCATCATGACTGCGCCGTTGGCCTGCGCGCCGGAGTGCGGCTGGACGTTTGCGAACTGACAGCCGAACAGCTTCTTCGCACGTTCGATCGCGAGGGATTCGACCGTGTCGGACGGTCCGCAACCCTGATAGTAACGGCGGCCCGGATAGCCTTCGGCATATTTGTTGGTGAGCACAGACCCTTGGGCTTCGAGGACGGCGCGGCTCACGATATTCTCGGAAGCGATCAGCTCGATCTGGGTTTGCTCGCGACGCAACTCGGCCTCGACCGCGTCCTCGACGGCGGGATCCACTTCAGAGAGACCGCTTGTGAAGAAGCCGTGTGGCACCCGATAGGCCTGGTCGTGCTTGAAGTCGGCGGCGGTAGCCATCAGTCGCTGTCCTGCAATTGCTTTGAGAGTTGGTCGACCCGCCGCTGGTGGCGGCCGCCCGCGAATTCGGTGCCAATGAAGGCCGCAACGCAGGCCTTGGCCATTTCAGTTCCGATGAGGCGCGCGCCCAGCGCGATCGCATTGGCATCATTGTGTTGGCGAGCGAGACTTGCGGACAAGGGTTCGGCCACCTGGGCGCAGCGGCAGGCCGGATTGCGGTTCGCGGCGATGGCAACTCCGATCCCCGAGCCACAGACGGTGATTCCGCGCTCCGCCCGGCCGTCGGCAAGAGCCTCGGCCAGCATGACTCCGTAGTGCGGATAATCGACGCTTTCGTGGCTGTTAGTCCCGAGGTCGAGCACATCGTGGCCCTCCTCGGATAGCCATGCCGCAAGCTCGTCCTTGAGGTCGACCCCTGCATGATCGGCGGTAAGAACAATGCGCATGGCGCTTGCCTAGGCGATGCGCGCCGAATTCGCCAGTGTTGCGCCGCCGAGCGCGCCTGCGCTTGGCGCGTCGGCCTGCCTTAACAGCGGGGGACCAGCTTCACAGTGGTTTAGGAGTTGGGATTCAGGCGGCCAGCTTGATTTCTTCGCGGCCCAGGATCTCGACGAGTGCGCCCGTCAGTTCGTTCATCATCTCCGCCGTGTGCAGCGGGCCAGGAGTGAAGCGCAGCCGCTCCGTGCCGCGGGGGACAGTGGGGAAGTTGATCGGCTGGACGTAGAGCCCGTACTCCGCGAGCAGGATGTCGCTGATCCGCTTCGCCTTCACCGGGCAGCCGATGAGCAACGGCACGATATGCGTGACGCTCGGCATCAGCGGCAGGCCCGCAGTGGTGAACTTGGCCTTCAGCATCGCCGCGGCTTCCTGCTGTGCCTGGCGCTCGGCGGAAGATGCCTTGAGATGGCGCACGCTCGCCAGCGCGCCTGCGACCAGCACCGGCGATAGCGACGTGGTGAAGATGAAGCCGGGCGCGTAGCTGCGGATGCAGTCGACGATTGTCTGGTCGGCCGCGATATAACCGCCCATCACGCCGAAGGCCTTACCGAGCGTGCCTTCGATGAGGGTGATGCGTTCGGCAACGGAATCGCGCTCGGAAATGCCGCCACCACGCTCGCCGTACATTCCGACCGCGTGCACCTCATCGAGGTAGGTCAGTGCGTTATACTTATCGGCAAGATCGCAGATGGCGGCGATCGGCGCGATATCGCCGTCCATCGAATAGACGCTCTCGAAGGCGATCAGCTTCGGAGTCTCGGCGTCCTCCGTCGCCAGCAGCTCCTCGAGATGGTCGAGATCGTTGTGTCGGAATACCCGCTTCTCGCAGAGGGAATTCTTGATCCCGGCGATCATCGAGGCATGGTTCAACTCGTCGGAGAAGATCACGCAGCCGGGAAGCAGCTTGCCAAGCGTCGAGAGCGCCGCTTCGTTGGACACGTAGCCAGAGGTGAACAGCAGCGCCGCTTGGGTATCGTGCAAGTCGGCGAGCTCGGCCTCGAGCTCCGTGTGATAGTGCGTGTTGCCGCTGATGTTGCGCGTTCCGCCCGAGCCGGCGCCGACCTCGCGCAAGGCGGTTTCCATCGCTTCGACCACCACGTCGTTCTGGCCCATTGCGAGATAGTCGTTCGAGCACCAGACGGTGATCGGCTTCGGCCCATTGCCGCCGAAGCAGCGGGCATTGGGATATTGCCCTTTGGTCCTCAGGATATCGATGAACACGCGATAGCGGCCCTCGTCGTGAAGGCGGTCGATCGCCGATTTGAAAATGCGGTCGTAATCCAAGGCCGAGCTCTCGTTTGGCGGCCCTTTAGCGGTAGGCCCGCGGCAAGGCCATTGAGAACGACTCGCAACTAGAGGTTGTCGACCTCGGACAGGCCAAAGGTGGCGAGGGCGCTGAGCAGAGGCTCGCGAGCAGGGGCGGTGAAGACGGCGATCCCGGATGCCTCCTCGGGCCAGGGCTGCTCACGCGTGAGCCAGGCAATCCGGCGCGCGATGCCGGACCCGCCGTCGACGTACGTCACCTTCGGGAAGGCCGTTCGAAGCTCGGCGGCAAGCAACGGAAAGTGGGTGCAAGCGAGGACGACCGTGTCAATCCGTTCACCGTCCGCCTGGTCGAACATCGGTTGTGCCGCATTCCTGACTGCCGCGACTGAAATCTCTTCGCCGGCAAGCTTGGCTTCGGCAAGCTCCACCAGGTCGGGCGAGCCGTGGCGAATGAGGGTGCAATCCGCCGCGAACTTCGCCGCCAGGTCGTCCACATAGGCCTGGCGCACCGTCGCCTCGGTGCCGAGCACGCCGATCACCCGGGTCTGCGACGTCTCGGCCGCCGGCTTGATCGCCGGAACCGTGCCGACGACAGGCAGGTCAAGCGCGGAC